>CAZXSQ010000173.1:0-12296 GCA_964643335.1 uncultured bacterium | reverse complement strand
CGCGCCATTTATTTGTACCGGATGAATATAAGCATGAAGCCTATTTGGACCAGCCTTTAGCGCTGCCGGAATCACAAGCCACCATCTCACAGCCTTATATGGTGGCTTATATGACCGATGCGCTTCGATGCCAACCCATGGATCGTGTTTTGGAGATTGGCACGGGGTCGGGATACCAGGCTGCGATTCTGGCGAATTTATGCCGGGAAGTTTATACCTTGGAACGATACTATTCGTTGAGCATGAATGCCCAACGGACTACGCAAATGTTAGGTTATCATAATGTTTTTTTCCGAGTTAGTGATAGTTTAAATGGCTGGAAAGATAAAAGCCCTTTTAATCGAATTCTTGTGACAGCCGGTGCACAAGATATACCACAAGCGTTAATCGAACAACTGAATGACGATGGGATATTATTGATTCCGATAGGGGATTCGAGGGTGCAGACCTTAACCCGGGTCAGAAAAAAGGGAGACAAAATCGAGAAGGAAAATTTAATTCCGTGTGTTTTTGTTCCTCTTGTCATTCAGAATGACTAATCGAAACGGGCAACATTAATTATTTAAATACATATTCAGCATAACATGATCAATTTGAATCCTGCTCAAATGGGCTATTTGCGTGCCGCTATTGAAAATGCGTTAAGGAAACAAGAGGATTTTTTGCGCATATCGGTAAGAGAGAAAAACAATCAGGAATTTTAAGCCTGGCATTTAATGATGGGAGAGTTTGCCAATGCAGAGGACCCCCCAAAAATCTGCTTCTTAAAGCGGTTTATGGGAATGCACACCAAGAAAAACGCTTGCAGGAGTATGAAAGTTTCAAAGAATTTTATAAAGTGTGACCTGCGATAGATATGTTTAAAAAAGAACTTGAGTTACATAGGGGAATGAAATGAACCTGACTACTGAAACCAAACGGCAATGGGTGCACATTTCCATGCTCCTGTTTGCTTTGCTTTTCCGTTTTATCGATGCTCCCTGGGCGTTTTTATGCGCCATGACGGCGTTTATCCATAATATTCTCCTGCTTCCGAAATATGCTCCACACTTGTTCAGGTCTAAGGAAAGTTTGTTACAGGGTATTGCCGTTTATCCTTTATTGGTTGCGATTTTGGTTGTGTTGTTTCCTGAGCGTATTGAACTTGCCGGAGGTGCATGGGCCATCCTCGCATTCGGAGATGGCTTTTCAACCCTGTTTGGAAGGCAGAAGCCATTGGTGCCTATTCCCTGGAATCCGGATAAATCGTTGGGGGGATTTCTGGCTTTTGTGATTATGGCAAGTATCGGCGCTTTTTTGATCATGAGCTGGATCGATGACGTTCAAACCCCATTGCATTTGTTGATGATTTCTGTATGTGCGGCTTTTGTCGCCGGTGTTTTTGAAACCCTTCCATTGCCTTGGGACGATAATGTCCTTGTTGCTTTAAGCTCTGCAATCACGCTGGCTCTGGTTTGGGATGTGGATTTGTCGTTGACCGCCGCTGCCATATCAGCGGGATGGCTGGGAAGCGCTTTATTGATCAACATGTGCGTGGCCGGGCTTGCCTGGTGGCGGGGGCTTGTTTCTGTTACAGGTGCTTTAAGCGGCATGGTGGTGGGTACGGCGATTTTAATTATGGGGGGGATTGATTTTTATTTTCTGCTTCTGTTGTTTTTTATTGGGGCCAGTGCAGCGACTCGATACGGTTATTATGAGAAAACAATTTTGGGTAGTGCTCAGGAAGAAGGTGGAAGGCGCGGGGCGAAACATGCTCTGGCAAATTGTATTCTTGCATCACTGGCGGCGGTCTTGTTCGGTATGACGGATGGAGCCGATCATCTGCTGGCTGTGTTTTATTGCGCCGCTTTGGCTACGGCTTTTTCGGATACGATTTCCAGTGAATTGGGACAGATTTATGGGAAAAATCCTTTTCTCCCAACTTCATTCCGTCTGGTATCACCGGGAACTGTTGGGGCGGTAACCATCGAAGGAACGTTGTGCGGTATGGGAGCGTCTGTTTTTTTTGCTATCATTGCTTTTGCTTTTTCTACCGTGCCTGCCAATGTCATTCCGGCAATTATTTTGGGGGGGTGGCTTGGCTCGTATGCCGAATCGTATATCGGCGGATTTTGGACCGATGAAGGGGCGGAAGTGAATAATGAATGGATGAACGTCTTAAATACGTTTTTAGGAGGTATGTTCGCCTTATTTGTTGCAACCATTACCAATTCAATCTAACGGAGGGAAGGGAAGAGTGACTGATTTAGAAAGCAAGATTGAACATGCCCGAAACATCATCGGAAAGTCGAACGGCGTTTTCATCATAACTGGAGCCGGCGTATCTGCGGAAAGTGGTGTTCCCACTTTTCGAGATCCAGGGGGATTCTGGAAAGAGGCCGATCCAAATAAAGTAGCGACACCGGAGGCTTTTTCCGAAGACCCGAAATATGTTTGGGAGTGGTATGACGCACGGCGCACCCAGCTGAAAACCGTGAAACCGAATCCGGCTCACTATGCCATAGCTCAATTGGAAAAAGAAAAGTCACATTTTTTCTTGTTGACCCAAAATGTGGATGATCTGCATGAACGGGCGGGATCAACGAAACTGGCGCATATACACGGCCGGATTTGGGAAGTTCGTTGTGTAAAAGAAGGAATCATTCGAGAGGATTTTCGAGCACCGATGCCTGAACTGCCCCCTCGTTGCGAGCGCTGCGGTGCATTGGAAAGGCCGAATGTCGTATGGTTCGGAGAACTGATTAATGAAAAAGCCATCACAATGACAGAGGCCTTTCTTTCAGAAGGGCAATTCGACGTGGCTATCATTATTGGTACAGAAGCCAGTTTCGGATATATTATAGACTGGGCTGCACGTGCTCGTGGAAATAGTGGGAACTTAATCGAGATCAATCCGGGGATGACAGGTCTTTCAGTGTACGTCGACATGCATCTGCGTGGACGTGCGGGTGAAATTTTACCTCGAATTATTCCACCTCATATGGAAGGAAAAAATGATCAGAGTTCGTAGCGCGAATGAAATTGAACGCAAGATAAAAAAGGGGACATATCTAAGAAAAGCCTTATATTGTTTAATCGTTTTGTGTGCGGTCATTCTTGTTTATTCCATCTGGTTTGCAGGTCCAGCTGTTTTCAAAACGAACAAAAAACTGGTGATTTTAGGTTTTGACGGCGTTGATCCAAGACTGGTTCAGCGATGGTCTGAGGATTTGTCCAATCTTCAACGTTTATCGAAGGAGGGAACCTTTGATGAGCTGCAGACTGTAACCCCTCCTGAATCGCCTGTATCCTGGTCCAGTTTTGCTGTCGGCGGGAATCCGGGACGTCACGGGGTTTTCGATTTTTTACGCCGGCCGGTGGGGTCTTATATACCTACAGAAGAATCCTTTGCTGAAAGACAATATGCTGAGTTTTTATTCGGACAGATACCCATAAAAATGCCCAAAGCCAAACTTCGGCGGGGCGGTACCGCTTTTTGGGATGTGTTGAGTGAAGCGGGTGTTCGTACTTCGCTGGTTGAAGTGCCAATTACATTTCCACCTCCCCGTCTTTCGCACGGCCGTGCTCTATCCGGACTCGGAGTGCCTGATATTCGTGGAACGCAGGCGACGTTTCATGAATTTGTTCATTATCCCCCGGGAAAAGAACCGGAAGTGATGGAAACGACGCTGGGAGGGAAAATTGAGATATTGAAGAAAGATAACAATGTCTATTTTGGGTCTATCTGGGGGCCATATGATCCTGTTTATGATCAGGAAAAAAGAAAGAAAGAAAAAGTGAAATTGGAGTCGGATTTGGCCTGGTGTGAATGGCAAACTCATCTATTCACCTTACAAGGTGAACATGTATCGGAATCAAACAAACAAATGCTGGCCACGATTTTAGGGATGAATGTGATCCAACCCATGGCTTTGAAACCTTACTTACGTTCGGACTTAGCTTATGAACGAGTCAAAGCCATCCAGGCTTACCTGAATACCGGCATGAGTTTCAAAAAAGAAAAAGGGGCCGGTCCTAATGAAGCCCGTGAACAAATGGCTGAATTGAGAAATGCTTCTAAAAAACTACAAAAGGAGATTATCGCAGCCGCTCCTGCTATCAAACAGGAAGTTTCTTTCAAATCTGTGGATGAATCCACCGTTGAGATACGCATCGAAGACCAAGTACAGCAAGTCAAATTGAAGACTTGGAGTGATTGGTTTACGGTTCCTTTGCCGGTAACCAATTTGATTACCATTCAGGCGATTTGCAGATTTTATCCGCAGGAAATATCCCCGGAGTTCAGGGTGTTCATGACGTCGCCGGATATGGATCCCCGAGAGCCGGCCTTGCCGATATCCTATCCCAAAAAGTATTCAAAAGAATTGGTTGAATGGATTGGGCATTTATACAAAACGCGAGGCTGGGCGGCGGAGACCCATGGTTTGAAAGATGAATACCTGAACGAAGACGCTTTTATTGAAGATGCCTTTTCTATCATGAACACCCGTGCTGAAAAAACATTCGAGACCTGGGACCGAACAGAAAATAATGTATTTGTGTCTGTTTTCTCGATTACAGACAGAGTCAGCCACATGTTTTATCATCATATCGATAAAGGCCATCCGATGCATGATCCAGAGATGGCCGAAAAATACGGGGACACCATCAAGCGTTTCTATGTGAGAATGGATGAAATAGCCGGCAAGATGATGGAACGAATCGATGATGATCCCAACACGGTGTTGATGGTGATATCCGATCATGGTTTTGAATCATTCCGCTATCAAGTGAATCTCAACACTTGGTTGTATGAAGCGGGATATCTGGCAATCAAGGGAAGCAGCCTGGTTTCTCGACACATGAGACTGGAAGACTTATTGAAGAAAAATCAGGACGATTTCTTTTCGTATGTGGATTGGTCAAATACAAAAGCCTATGCTCTGGGATTAGGGCAAATCTATATCAATCTTGAAGGCCGTGAGCCGTTGGGTATTGTGCCGTCTTCCGATTATGGTGCGGTCTGTGATGAAATCGCTGCGAGACTGACCGAACTAACCGATGACCGCTGGCTGGAGATGGGAACGGCACCGATAGCCTATGTGAAGAAGCGCAGTGAAATATGGACCGGTGAATATGCGAATGATGAACACGACGCTCCCGATTTGCAGGTAGGTTTCAGCCCGAATTACCGGGTCTCCTGGCAGACCTGTTTAGGGGGAATTTCGAAAGAAATCGTTGATGATAATATGGAAAAATGGAGCGGAGACCATTGCAGTCTTGGAAGCCATTTAATTCCTGGAATATTTTACTGCAATCGGGATATAATTGTTGATGATCCGGCAATCATCGATATCGCTCCGACCGTATTACATTATTTTGACTTGAATGTGCCCTCGACTATGGATGGACGTAACATATTGGCCAAATAGCGAATTGGGAGTGTGTGTGAATATCGCTTGACATGTTTCTATAATTAAGGGTGGGGAATAAAACATGAAAGAAAGTTACCGGCCATGAAAAAAGGGGTGCCTGCTTATTGGGAATTATGCCGTCCTTTTACTTTACTTGCTCCTTTCATTGGATTTATTTCGTTTGCGCTTGTCGGCTGGCATGGACAAACTCAGCTTACTCTTATTGAGGCTGTACCGCCGATCATTTTTGGCGCTTTATCCGCCAGTTTGTTGAATGCCGCTTCAAACATCATCAACCAGTATTTCGATCTGGATATTGACAGAGTCAATAAACCGAATCGTCCTCTGCCTTCAGGCCGGGTATCCATAAAAAACGCAATGATTCTGTGTGGAATCTTATATGTTCTTTCGTTCTATCTGGCTTACCTGGTTGGCTGGCAATTTTTCTTTATTGTTATTTTTACCGCTTTTGTTACCTATGCTTATTCAGGACCGCCTTTCCGGACGAAGCGTTCCTGGTGGCTGGCCAATATCACCATCGCCATACCTCGCGGCTGTCTTTTGGTGGTGGCCGGATGGACGGCGGTGCGTGATGTATGGGAACTTGAACCTTGGCTGCTGGGCTGTGTTTTTGGATTGTACATTTTAGGTGCCGCTTCCACCAAAGATTTTGCCGATATGAAAGGTGATGAAGCAGGGGGATGCCGAACGCTTCCTGTGCGGTTTGGAGTACAACTTGCGGCCAAGATTATCTCACCCTTTCTGGTTTTGCCTTTTGTTCTTCTGTTTATCTGGGCGGCATTGGGGATGTTCGAGGCCCAAAATTTTCTTTTGATGGGATTGGCTCTGTTGCTAGCTATTTGGGGAGGGTATGTGGCCTATCTTATTCTTAGCCGTCCAAAAGAATTGGCGACTGAAGCGAATCATGTTTCCTGGAAACATATGTATTTGATTATGGTGGTGGGGCAATTGGGTGTGGCGGTGTCTTATTTACTCAGCTAATTGGGCGGTTCCCGAACCGCCCCTACACGATACCTTATATACGGACGGTTCCCGAACCGCCCCTACGTGATGCACGATCCTCTTATGTACGGGCGGTTCCCGAACCGCCCCTACGTGATGCACGATCCTCTTATGTACGGGCGGTTCGGGAACCGCCCTCATACTCCCAGCTATTCGTCAATTTGCATTTGGATACATATTTTCCATTCTTTACAAAAATCAACAAAAAGTGGCTGGATTTGGTTGTTAGTTTCGTATATTATGGTAAGTCGATATAACGAATATTTTGGAAATTGGAATCCAAAATTATAAATTCATTCCAAAGGTTTATCATGAAACACAACAACCATCAATCATTTACCTTGATCGAACTGCTGATTGTTGTAGCCATTATTGGCATACTCGCCGCCATTGCCGTCCCCAATTTCATAAATGCCAGAGTGAGAGCCATGGTGGCCAAAGTGGAAGGGGATTTTCAAACCATTGCCACTGCGTTGGAAATGTACAACATGGATCAAGGGAAATATCCACCGTTTGTCGATCCGTCCGGTGTGAACATCAATCCAGTCAATCGCCGGTTGATACCCTTGACGACTCCGATCTCCTATCTTCCATCTGTCCCGCAGGATCCGTTTTTGAAAAAACGTTATGGTGAACGTGTGGTGCCCGGTCAGCATCCTGCTTATGTGACTTATGATTACGTGGATGCCTGGACGATCATTCACAATGCGGGAAGAGCGGTGGTAGGTTCCAGCTTGCGATGCCGCGAATGGCAGGTTTCCAGCGCCGGACCGGATTACGATGCGGATACGTATGGAACCGCGCCGACCTGGGACGCAACCAACGGCTTAACCAGCCGAGGCGATATGATTAAACTCGGCCCCAAAACCGCTTTGCCCTGCGATCCTAGTTTGATTGGGATTTAAGAACAAACTTAATTTTAATTGACTGTTGCTGCGGCCTAACTTACCCACCTGAGCGTTTGACGGTATAGCCGAGGTTTTGCAATTCCTGCATGAGCATCTCGCGATGATCGCCTTGAATTTCGATGACACCGGCTTTTAAGGTTCCCCCTGCACCGCATTTTTGTTTGAGTTGTTTTGTCAGTTTTGCCAGTGAATCAGGGTCTAAAGGGACTCCGGTGACTAGGGTGACGGCTTTTCCTTTCCGTCCTTTTTTATCCAACTGAAGTCTTACGATGCCATCTTTTTTTGGGTTAGGCTTTTCTTTTTTGCATGTGCATTTCGATTTTGGTTTGCCGCACTTAGGGCACATTCTGCCGTGCTCGGTTGAGTATACGATGCCTGCTTCATTATTCTGTTTTTTACTCATCTTAACCTCGATGAAATAAGATGATTTCAGCTGATTATACTTGATTTACGCCAATGCGTGGGCGAACGAAAAAAGGCCTCCTAGAAACCACACCAACAAACCCAGTATCCATAAAAAAATCCGGCACGCCATGGCGCCTCGTTGGAACGGCAATTTGATCAACTGCGGTATGATACCAAAAATAACAAGAAACGGGCCGCAAAAGAGCATTACATGAAGCGAAAAATCCAGACAGCAACTCTGAAATCCCCGGCTGATCGCACCGGTCATGGGGCCGAGTATAGAACAATAAGCAGTCAAAACAACGATGAATTGGCGATTGTCGGTGGAACTGAGAGCTGCATTCACAATCAAATACGTTATGAAAGTGAAGAATAGCCAGAAACCCAACAGAATAAAGAGATGTATTTTTGTGAAATGTTTCTCAAAGATTTTCATATTGATCAATTTTAAGTGAAAATCAAAAAAGTTGATATACCCTTGCAGTCAAAGCAGATGAATGTCAAAATTGCCTTACCAGTTGGATGAATTGCAGATCTGATCAGTAAAAAGTGGGAGTTTATTATGTTTCCTTTTGCACGATATTTCTTCACGATTTTATGCCTGGGTATTGTTCACAATCTGGGTTTATTCAATTGTTTCTCAGATGAGAACCAGAAAATGATCGATTTGGGTGAAGGCGTACAGATTCAAAATAATTTTGAAGGATTTGATTATTTTACGAATTCATGGACGGTTCTTGGCTTGACCAATTACGATCGTGGAACAAGAGTTTCTCCTGAAGGGGAACTGGTTTTGGCGGATAATTTGATATGCTGTCCGTTGATTGGTAAAGAGATGGTTTCGTTAAACGATTCCGTTAAACGAGTCTTACTTCATGGCTGTCTTCCTATTGTACAATATGATTTCATCGCCGGGAAAACTATTCGGTATGAGATAGAAATGCTCGCGTGCCCTGAACCGGAAGACAACCCCAACTTCCATTGGCCGGAAGAAAAGAGTTTTATCAATCTTATGAAAGTAAAATTAACCAATCTTCGTTTTGAACCTTGCACTGGTTACTTTCATTGGGAGTGGTCTGGTGAGAATGTAACGGTGGATTCGATTGCCGATATACAAGACCATCCAAGAGAATGTTGCATCGTGACTCCCGAGCGTCTGCTGGGTGTTATTCATTTTCCTGAGAACCGTGAAGTGGTACAGGATGGCAACCGAGTAGGTATTCGAGCTAAACTTGAAGTAAACGGCGGTGTTGAATTCTATATCCGAATACCTTTCTTTGCTTACGAACGTTCCAATCAGCAAAAGCAGCAGATGCTGGCAGGTATGGATTATGATCGATGGCATGAGAAAACCGTTGCCTATTGGAAAAACCTGCTCGAAAAAGGAACCCGGCTGAAGATTCCTGAAGAGAAAACCATTGATACATACAAGACATCCCTGGTATATCAGTTCATTGGTCAAGATCATGGAGAAATTCATGCAGGCGAAGGCTTTTATGATGAGTTATATCTTCGCGATGCGGCCTACCAAGCCATCTCACTGGTTCATGCCGGTTATCCGGAAGATGCCAAAAAGGGATTGGAGTTTTTTCTACAGAACCAAAAGGAAGATGGCCAGTTTATCACGCAAAAAGGGCAACTGGATGCACATGGATACTCGATGTGGGCTTTGGTGGAATATTACCGGCTGACACATGACTGGGAGTGGCTTGAAAAGGTTTATCCCTCGATTAAAAAAGCGGTGAAATGGCTGCAGCAAAAAAGGCGGACTGAGACTGATCCCAATTCTCAGTTTTATGGGATTCTTCCCAATGCGATTGCCGACGGTGAATATCTGTGGAATGGTGAATATCATATCGCCGGTTATGACTGGCAGAATTTACGGGGACTGCGTTCCGCTGTTGAAGCCGCGAAGGTTTTGGGGAAAGAGGCTAATGCTAACGAATGGCAAAAAGAATTTCAGGATTATAAACAATGCATTCTCAGAGCACTGGAAGCAACCAGTTTGGATTATATTCCACCCAGTTATGAAACTGCAGGAACGCATTGGGGAAATCTGGAAGTGATTTTCCCGAGTGTTCTGCTTGATCCACAACACTCATTAATCGGTAACACGCTCGATGTTGTGCACAATGAATTCGGTGGTGGATTCAAGGAAGGTGTCATTCGCTGGTCACCTGGGCGGGAAGAACCGGCTATTCATCCTTACATGTCTCAGTTTGTGACCAATACCCACATTATAAGGGGAGAGTGTGAGAAGGCGATTGACGGCTTCTATGCATTCCTGTTGCACACAACCTCGACAAATGGATTGCCTGAAGGTGTGCATTATGAAAAGCAAGAAGCATGGAACAATACGCTTCCACATTTATGGGCGGCGGCGCTTTATGTCACGACATTGCGAAACATGGTTGTAAGAGAGCAAAAGGATGAGATACATTTGTTGTCATGTATACCCTTGCATTGGCTTGATTCAGGGCAGCGGATTTTGATTGAGGAGGCCTATACCCATTTCGGAAAAACAGGTTTTTGGGTGAATGCAAAAGAAGAAACTTTGCAAGTGACGATCAATCCACCCCGGCGCAATCCTCCAGCAAGGATGGTTGTGCACTTTCCCAACGATTTGAAAATTGAAGCAGTGGTTATGAATGGTAAGGAGATTCCTGTTTCACTAAATGGGAGTGTTGTTCTTGAACAAGAGCATTTAAGCCAACCATTCGATCTGAATGTAAAAATTCAACGGCCTGAACAGCTGGAAACAATGTCCTTTCAAGCCAAAGTTTCTTCCTTTAAAGGGAATAGCAAATAAGATCACTTAAAAATAACGCCGTTATTGGATGTATACAGATCACCGGCGGAATTCAATCCATTGGAGGGTGTATAAATCAAAGGATACACTTCATTATGCGGCATACTCCAAGCACGCTGATCGACCTTGTCCGGACCAAGGCTGGTAATCGTATATATGGTGTTGCTGGGGCGCCAAGCCGGACGGGGTGCCAACTGCCCTGAATGCGGACCGGCATATTGAAACAGAGGCAGGATTTTAACATGTTCAAAACGTGCCGCAGGTTCAAGAAAAAACGGATCAGAAGGCACTGAACTCATATAAGCGATAGGGGTAGTCAATTTCGCATAGGTTAATATCTCATTGTTCCGCATGGTAATCCCTGGAACATTGCCACTATCGTAGTCCGGCGGATAATTGTTGTTGTCGATAAAATAAGCCTCCATCGATGTGTGCAGCGCTTTCATATCGGAAACGCAGCGGGAAACCTTGGCGCGCATTTGCGCATTCAAGAAATTCGGAACCGCAATCGCTGCGAGAATGCCGATGATAGCAACAACGATCAGAAGCTCAATAAGAGTGAAGGCGGTAATATTATTCTTCATAGAAGCAGCCCTTTCGATAGAGTGAAAATAAATAGAGCCATTACTTTCCATAATAATAGAATGAATTGATCTATTTTTTCAACTGATATTACTCGTATTGGTGGTTTTTTATAATGACAAAAAAACCGAGGATGGGGTGGCAAGGGCAAGCGAAGCAGCCCTTGACGAAGTGGCACATTGTATCACTACCCGCAAGGGCTGACCGCAAGCGGTCTTGCCCTTGCCACCCAGCCAGCCGCAACCTGAAGCCCAACGTGGATTGCGGCTATTATTATGCGCAATCAGGTTATGATGAAAAGTACCGTAATTGTTTCCCCAGATGCCTCCAAATCTATGCGAATCGCTGTCGCCTTTGGGGCAGGCTTCCGTGATCATACACCATTGAATGCTTACGTTCTCATTAAAGTATACCGGCATCACCTCATCAGTACTCCAACTGGCTGACACATGGTCCAGAATAATGTTTTTATGGTATCTACCGAATATTGCGTCACTTTCACCGGTGGAAGGGTCAAACCTTACGCGAATATACCGAATGATGACCTCGTCGGCATCGATGGAAATACTTCCTTTGATACAGATCCCATCTCCCGGAGCCGTTTGTCCGGCTATGGTGATATAAGGGTTGGAAATATCTAAACGACTCTTCAGGTCTATCGTACCTGAAACTCTGAACACGACGGTTCGCGGCCCTTCTACTTCAACTGCAGCACGAAGACTGCCTTCACCGGAATCATTCAGGGTCGTCACTTCATAAACTTTTCCGCCACGCCCACCAACCGTATATTTTCCATATCCTTCGGCTCCGGGGAATGCAAGTTGCTTCTGGGCAAAACTAGATACATTGCAGGTTAATACAACAATCACCAAAGTTACTGATTTCAGGAAAAAATTAGACATAAATAGAACCTTTCTTTCCTTGTTCATTTTTATGAATCAAAACACGTTAAATGATTTCTGCGGTTGCTTTGCAATACAGCCTTACATGCCAGGGTCTCTCAAGAACTCATTTCATATAAAAACTGTTGATGCTGCCCGGATCTAACGTGACGCGCATATCCTCTCCTGTCTGCTGTACAGGCTGAGATTGATAATAGTTTTTCTTTGCCGAACGGATCCAGTTCATCGGCTTGTCCGGCAGCCCTTCAATCAGGATGGTCACCTCCTCGCCGGA
>CAZXSQ010000172.1:1661-12320 GCA_964643335.1 uncultured bacterium | reverse complement strand
CTTTGGGTAGGAACTCGATATCTACTTGATGCGGAGAACGTGCGACTTCAGAACATATCTCGCGATAGAGGACATCGCAGCTGATCAATTTATATTGTGTGACTTTAAAATTTTTTTTAAACATTAACGTTCCGATGCCAATAATCCTGTAAATTCATGAATTCATCAAACATAATTTCGGTCATTTGCGGCGGAACGGCCAGAGCTTCTGGGTCTCCGTAATTGAATACGATGAATCCGCCCTGGGGGGTGCTCCAATGTTTGATAAGAAGTTTGGCCTCCTCACGCACTTCGTCTTCATTTCCTTGTGGCAGGGTGGTTTGTATATCGACGGTTGTTAAAAAGCAAACTTTTCCTTTGAATTGTTCACCGAATTCAACCAGATCATAGGCGCGTGGCTGCTGCATATTCAATACATCGACCCCCAAATCAATCAATCTGGGTACCAGGTTGTTGATTCGTCCGCAGCTGTGGAGAATGACATGCCAGCCGTTCTCGTGAATTGAACCGAATAATTTTTGATAGCGGGAGGCAAAAAATTTTTCAAAAATATCTTGACTGACAAAAACTCCTTGCTGGGTTCCCCAGTCGTCAGTCAAGAAAATTCCGTTTATACGATCGCCGAAGCGGCGGTGCAGTTCGTCTAATAACTGCACTTTAAACTCCAGAATCATGTCCAGAACTTTTTCCAGTTTTTCCGGATTGAAATAAAAGTCTTCCATAGTGGCTACGAATCCACGCAGCATATGCAAACGTTCAATTAGATTAAAATGACAGGTGACCACAACATACCGGTCAGCGGATTGTTCAAGCAGAGGTTCAATGTGCTCAAAATAAAAGGGATTTTTCGGATTTGGTGGAGAGTAATTGGCCAGTTTGGAATAATCCGATAAAGGATGTTCCACCACTTGTCCCATATTTTTGATTTCGGTTACCTCCCACCGGCAACCCCAATCGTCCATACCTCCCGAGCCGAAAAACCATCCGGCTTCGGCCCGGTCCATCTCCCAAATATCGCAAACGTCATCCGGGACATAGAGTAATTCATGCTGGAAGAATGGAAGCCGGGGGGGATTATCAAATTCTATTGATTTTCGCACAATTTCACGTGATATCATTAAACAGCCTCATTTTTTTGTTTTACTTATACATTATATTGTGAATAACAGAAAAAATTATAAACGTTCCTATGTCCATGTAATGAATCATTAAAATAAACTGATGTTCTTGTTGAATGGGATTGTATGGGTCAATGATAAGAATTCAATAAAAATTATTTTATGTAGGTAAAATCCTTTCAAGAAAATAACGTCAGCGTTGAAGTCAAATATCACTCATACATTTGTCATAAAATTCAGTGTAGTTATTTTTTTGTTCACCCGCTCGGGCTGCCATGGCAGATCGAGGATGTTGATTTAATTGTCCAGTGATGATGAACTGTGGCAGCGGCCCCCATTCAAGGGTTTCATTAATTTTCATAAAGTCTTCTTCAAGAAGCTGCCATATATGGCGAATTTGAAATTTGGGATTTCGCAGAAAACCGAGCAATAGTTCCATAGAACAGTTACCCGCTCCGCGTCCCAAACCAGCCACGGTGGCGTCAATGCGGTTGGCTCCATGGATGATGGCTTCGATGGTGTTGGCGAAAGCGAGTTGCTGGTTGTTATGAGCGTGAATCCCCACTTCTTTGCCTGTACCTTCCAGTGCTTTTTTATATTTATCCATGAGATTCCTGATTTGCTCAGAATACAGTGAACCGAAACTATCCACAATAACCACCGTGGAGACGGGGGTTTGAGCGACTACTTCGAGAGCCTGATCAATTTCGGCGTCTTGAGCAGCAGAGATGGCCATAATGTTGCAGGTTACTTCATAGCCTTTCTCATGCGCATCATGAATCATTTCCACCGCTTCTGATATTTGGTGAACGTAGCAGGCTACGCGGATGAGATCGAGGGGACTTTGGTCTTTTTGCAGGATATCGGTTTTCCAGTCGCTTTTGCCGCCTGCGTCAGCCATTGCTGACAGTTTAAGTGGCGTATCGTTGTTTCCGACGATTCTGTATAAATCTTCTTCATCGCAATGGCGCCAGGGGCCGAATTGATCTTTTGGGAAAACTTTTTTGGAGTTTTTATAGCCGATTTCCATGTAATCGATTCCCGACGCCACGCAGGCCTTATAAACCGCGCGGACAAAATCATCATCAAATTTTGAATCGTTGACCAGACCCCCATCCCGGATGGTGCAATCCAAGACTTTAATTTCTGGCCGATAAGTAATCCAAGGTGCTTGATTTGGCATTTTTTTTCTCCTAATCCAAACCCATAGAAATGAAATAAAAAAACTAATTATTCTAACTTAGATTGTTTCAATATTCTAATGAATGTCAACTCTTGAACTCAAGTCAATGATTCTGCTCTTTTGTTATGAAGAATGAACATTCAAACAAGAATTCATGCAAGTGCTTTGGCATAGATTTAACAGAATCTAAATAATTGTTAAATTTTGATAATGCCGGAAGTGAGATTATTAATCTTGATTTCAGGTGTGGAGATGGTGTATTGTGATTGCACTATTTTATAAATCGGAAAGGGGAAAATCATGAGGATTAAACTTTTGGCGGGATTTATTACCGGTTTTTTTCTACTTTATCCTTCACTCAGTTGTGCCGAAGGATGGGAATACTTGTTTAACGATAAAAATTTGGATGGATGGAAACTGCTTGGTGACCAGGATTGGCAGGTACAGGATGGGAAAGTCGTGGTAAAGGCCTGCGGAGAAGAAATGGGATGGCTGGTTACAGAGAAAGAATACTCGGATTTTGTGCTTCGTTTGCGCTTCAAGTGGCATGGAGGTAATAGTGGAATACAGATTCGCAGCCAACTGGAAGGAAATAAAATGATCGGCTACCAGGCTAATTTGGACTGGGGAAGAAAATTCGCCACAGGTTCACTTTTGGAAGAAAACGGACGGGGGATGCTGCAGGACAATAAAATTGCCGCATCCAAATTACGAAAAGAAGATCAATGGGATACCTATGAGATATCGGCAATAGGGGATCACATTATGATCCATGTGAATGGTAAGAAGGTGGTGGATCTCCATGATCCCCAAGGAGACCGTAAAGGTATTATTGCTTTGCAGATGGCTCCTGGGGAAAACGCTGGTCTGGAGTGGGATGACATACGTATTTTAGAAATTGATAACAAAAAAGATTGGACATATTTGTTTAAAGGCCATGATTTATCCGGTTGGCATGAACTAGGAGATGCCGAATGGAAAGTTAAGAATGGGTATATACAAGGAAAATCCAAAGGGGGCAGCTATGGCTGGCTGGTATCGGATAAGGAATACAAGGATTTTTATTTTTCTACCCGTTTCATGATGACTGAAGGCAATTCAGGGATTCAATTCCGCAGTTGGCCGGTTGAAAACATGATTCATGGCTTTCAGGCGGATCTGGCTTATGGCAGTGATTGGATCAATGGGCATCTTTATGATCAGAGTGAACGGGGAGTTTTGGTAAAACCGGATCAGGATTTCAGTAAAATAATTGATTGGGAGAATTGGAATACATATGAAATAACAGCTATTGGCCCCAAAGTGGAGTTGTTCATCAATGGAGTAAAATCAATTGAATACAATGATCCCAGCCGGAATAAAGCGGGTATTTTCGCTTTTCAAATTCATTCGGGTATGGAAATGGAGACCTGCTGGAAAAACATCAGGATTATTTCATTCGATTGAATATCCAGCCCTGTTTTTTAAATGTTGATTGTTCAGAGAAAATCATGCCTGATATAATTCCATCACCTCATGATAGTTTCTTCAAAGAAATGTTTACAAAAAAAGAGGTGGCTAGGGATCATTTGTTAAATTTCCTGCCTGTCGAAGTTTTGTCCAATCTAGATTTGGATACGTTAGAAATTACTAAGGATTCTTTTGTTGATCCGGAACTTAAGGAACATTTTTCCGATCTGCTTTACAAGGTGAGTACGAAAGATGCCTCAGAGGTTTATGTTTATATCTTGTTCGAACATAAAAGTCATCCGGACTCCATGGTTGCTTTTCAACTATTGCGATATATAGTAAATATCTGGAACACTCAGCAAAAGCAAACCAAAAACAAAAAATTGCCTTTCATTATTCCCCTCGTTTTTTATCATGGTGTGGAAAAGTGGAATATATCAACAAAGTTAATTGATATTGTGGACATGCCGATACCGTGTGTGAAATATGTTCCTGATTTTCAATACGAGCTGAATAATTTATCACAATTTAGTGATGAACAAATTAAGGGGCAGATTTTAAATCGTGCAGTGTATACTTTATGCAAACATATTTTCAGTGACGATATTGGAAAGTGGTTCGAGTATACATGTACTCTTCTTAGCCAGTTAGAAAGCAATCAAACTGCATTGGAATTTTTGGAAACTGCATTAAAATATGTCAGTACCACTTCGGAGAAAATAGACGAAGAAACTATTCAGAAAAGTCTTCAAAAAGCTTTGCCAGTTCAGGGAGAAAAAGTCATGCCTACACTTGCAGAAAAATGGTTTGCACAGGGAAAAGAGGAAGGAAGAGAAGAAGGAAGAGAGGAAGGAAAAGAGGAAGGGATTGAGACTGGTATTGTGGTAGGGTTACAGGATGGAATTCAACTTGCCTTGAAGTTGAAATTCGGTGCAGAAGGGCTTCCACTTTGTGAACGGGTAAAAACTATCGATTCCCTTGAAGAACTTAAACAAATCAAGGAAATCTTGTTGCAATCAGACTCAATAAATGAAATCAAGCCCTATTTCCGATGATAATACTATTTATTTATTTCAATAATTGAAAAAAAAATTATTCTCAAGATTATTCTTGGTTTTTCCGATAACGATTAAACGGACTCTTTTTATTGGATATGTGCGTTTAGTTAATTTTTTTAGAAATTTTTTACAATTGATTATAATATATATACAATGGAATTTAAATGATGTAGGTAATTATTTTTCTTTGGTTGAGGGCATTGGAGGTAAAAAATAAAAGGTGCGAAACAATGCCCGAAAAAAAACATACCGGTTCGTGTATAGTTTGTGGCCATCCGTCCCAAACAGTTGTTTGTATGAGATGTTTTTTCAATTACGATCATCGGGCTTATAAATCCGATGATGAAGAAGAAATGTCTTTTCCTGACTCCGATTTTCGCTACTTCACTCAAATAGAAGACCTGTCGGTTTTGGATACGGAGTTTGAAGAGATCGAGTTGGAAGACGAGTTTGAGAAAAAACACCCGCCAAAACCGCGTTTTTCCTGGTTTTCCCGTTTTCCCCGATTCTCGTGATTTATATGAATGGTGTCTATATATTTTGCTTCATTCTTTTCTTGTATCCTTCAACACCGGTTTGAATATAAGTTTCTTCGTCATCGACTTTCCTTGTACCGGTTATAGGATCAATGTGAAGTGACTGAAGCCGCCCTTTTACTGCTATTATGTCCATCAATAACCTCATCAAGGCAAAGACGGAAGCCGTGTCTCTTTTGGGGAAGCGAAGAGTGGCTGCCGGTACTGCGCGGCTGATAAAATCTTGATCCGTGCTTTTCCAGGATGCCAATTGGGCTTTTTCAAATAAGACTCCACGAAAGATTTCAAGACTGTCTTTTAACGGTGCATCGGCGGGTACTTTTATATCATCCTCGAAATCATGTGGAACCAGAAAGAGTATGGCTTTATCTCGTGCTCCATTCACGATGCCGTTGAGCAAAGAATGGTTCCCGGTCGGTCCTGTAGTGGGCAGAATGTTCAATCCCGATCCTCTTTCCTGGACAGACTCTTCATATAACTGCACGAACCAATCTCCCAGTTTTTTGTTGTCGAAATAAGGATAGAAGACCAAAGACGTTTTACCGCAGAAGGCCTCGGCAATATGCGTGAACCTGGCTGCTTGATAAGCGGGATTTTCTTCAGGCGGGAGAGAGAGGACAGCATCGTGTGCAAGGGTAAATCCTTCGAAGGCCTGCAGCAGCTCGGACCTGGGGCTTGATTTCGCTGTGACGGCAAGTAAAAGCAGCCCGACAGGAGAGGCATAAGAAAAACGTCCTCCCACTCCATCCGGAACCGGGAGTATGGCCATATATTTTCCCTTGCCTTCTTTTTCCAATTGATAAAGCAGGCTTTTTGAAGACAAACCGGTAGTTGCCACGGTTTGGCTCATCCAGTTACTTCCCATTGCATCGGCCAGCACCATGCCCGCCAAGGCTGTTTCAGCGGTAGTTCCACTCTTACTAACAATATTTACGATAGTGTGTTCAAGCAGATCTCTTTTTTTCAATACTTCCAAAAGTCCACGAAGACGGAGAGGATCAAATGTGTCCCCGGTAAAATAAATTTCAGGACAATTCTGTATATGTCCGGTGGCAGCCAGTTCGTTGTGATAGGGATGATTAAGCAAATCATGAAGTGTCCTCGATCCCAAATCGGAACCTCCAATACCGACAGTGACAAAAACTTTGGCTTTCTGCCTGATTTGCTCTGCTGTTTCTGCAAGTTGATCAATTGAAACGTAATCGGGATGATCTGTAGGAACCTTATGGCACCAGGTCCAGGCTCTCAAGCGTTTAACCAAGCTAGGATATCCTTCTTTGTCTTCATCTTGGAATTCCTGATGAATTGTGTTGAGTTGGTTATCCAAACAATCGAGCCAATTAGGTGGTGTGATTTCCAATAAAGTTTTTGTGCCTTCAAGATTTAATTCGAAATCGGTTGTGAAATTTATGGACACGGGATCATCCTTTCTTAACAAACGGTGTTCAACAGAATTCAATAAAGTATAATAAGATGATTTCGCTTCTCAATGTTGGTAAAATGGGTGATTAACTATGCGTGGATTTTATTTGGAATTCCTTTGCACTTCCATATTAATTTAAAACAATTACCCTAACTGTAGTGATAAGGAGTACTTTTGCCTGTCAAAAGACAGGTTATGTTTAATAAGTCAATCCTGCCTGTCCATAGACGGGCAAAAAAAGAGTAAAAGTGGGCATGATTAGAAAAACTTTACTGATAATAATCTTGATGAGTTGTATGTTTTCGTTCATTCAGTCTGTTCATGCATGCAGCGTGCCTGTTTTCCGGTATGCATTGGAGCGGTGGCCGTCCTACTATTTTGAGGTATTTGTGTTTTACCAGGATGAGTTGACTGATGAGGAAAAATCTGTGGTGAAATGGCTTGAAGAACGGTCAGGTGAGGCTTTTCCTTATTCCAATTATGTGGTTCGTTCGATGGATTTGTCAGAGGAAGAAGATGTTTCATTGGAAAAATTGCGCGAATCCGATCCTGAAGCAGAATTACCCTGGGTAGTGATTCGGTTTCCACGAACCGCTAGGATCGAATCGAATCTCTGGGCTGGTCCTTTAATGTCTGACACAATCCAGGCGATACCCATTTCACCCAAAAGGCAGGAAGTGGCAAAACGTATTCTTCAAGGAGATACTTCTGTTTGGCTCTTTCTGGAGAGCGGAAATGAGGAAAAGGATGAACAGGCGTACAAATTGCTCGAGGAAAAATTGCAAATGCTGGAAAAAAAGTTGAAATTACCTGAACAGCCTTATGATACGCCTGCTTATCCAGATTCCATGATGCCGGAAGAGGACGAATTGAAAATTCAGTTTTCGATACTACGATTGTCAAGGGCGGAGCAGGATGAGGAACTTTTGGTCAATATGTTGATGCAAAGTGAATGGGATCTCGGCGATTATTCGTCTGAACCGATGGCATTTCCAATATACGGACGAGGCCGTATTCTTTATGCGCTGGTGGGGGAGGGAATCAATGAAGATAATGTCATTGAAGCCTGCTTGTTCCTGACTGGTCCTTGTTCATGCATGGCGAAAGATATGAATCCTGGAACGGATATGTTGATGTCTGTCGATTGGGATGCTGCTTTGCAAAATAAATGGGTTGATGCATTCGAAGAAGCTGAATTTTTTGGATTGACTACGCCTGTCTCCAATGAATCGGTTGCCGAACTGACTTCAGGTGAGACGAGTTCATCCAGTACAATGATCCGAAATATTCTTCTGGCTTTGGGGATTTTGATTGTGATCAATGGGTTTATTGCTTTTAGAATTATCCAGAAAAGATCCCAAAGTTGAACGTAGATCAATTAAACTTTCCACTCTACGCACCATGAAGATATAGGAATGATTATACTATCTTTGCTTTGCTCATACTTTACAGTGAGTTCGTAGGTGTTAATTTCCATAATGATTTGTTTTCTTGAATTGATAAAATTTAGATAAAGGTGTATACTATCAAGAAGATTTTACATAAATGTAAAGAGGATTTAAGTCATGATGGTACGGGCTGAAATTTCTGAAGATGGCACGGTAAAAGTGAAAAATCCGATATTACAGGGTAAACAGATTTTTTTGTCATTGTATAATCCGGAAGAGTACGAGGGGGAAGAAAAAACAAACTGGACTGAACTATGGGCAGCGCTTGAAGAGATAGATCAATTAAACCTGCCACCGCGCAGTCATGAAGATATTATTAGAGAATTAAGGGAATTTAGAGAAGGATGACTATGCGTGTTTATGTTGATTCCTCGGTTTGGATTGCCCGCTTTATTTTTTAATTCAAATCATTGAATTAAATGTATTCGAGTGGAGCCTCCCCATAGTTGGTTTTACGTGCTTTTCATTCACCTCAAAAATTTTAAAGTTTCCTATATTCTAATATTTCAGCAGCAATAACTGATCAAAACTTGTTATAAACGGATTAATGCGCCGTAGGTTCTTCGGGATTTCCTGGCCTTTCCAATAAAAATGACTAGATAACTTGTAGCCAATATCATGGGCTTCGTATTTGGGGGGTGACCAGGTGTAGCCGCCATCTTTTGTATGGTAATGGTAAAAACCGGGTTTGATACCCATAGTAGATTCACTATCTGGACTGAGGTGTGCCACGGTCAGCCGGCCAACTCCGGCTTTGGTCATGGCGAAATCATGAAACTGGGCGGTGTATTTGATTTTTTCCAGTATACACCGCAGTTCCCATGTTTGTCCGTTATCAGAGGAAACCAGCAGTGCAATTGGTCCGGGATCGCCGTATCCGTATTCCAAAATCGCATATAACATGCCTTCCACTGAACGTCCAACCACCCTCTTCCAATGAAAGCCGCGAAGATCATCAAAAAAGTGTTCTTTCTCATTCAAAGTTTGATCACTCATATGTGAGTGGCGGCCAAGTGGCAATGCTGTCCATACATCATCACGCCGGTTGAGAATAACAGGTACACCTTGAGTTGTTCTTATAAATCCCACTTCAGCAAAGAACAAGCGATTGTTCTTTTTGATTCGTCCATTTAAGATCAGTGACATTCCTCTGACTTTTTCTTTAAAGGTTCTTTCTATGAATAACTGCTTTGCGGGAATTGCGTTTTCAAAAGAGTAAGTCATCAGAGGCGTTTTTTTTTCGGCCAAGGTCAGGATTTCACAATTCATAATCAAAATCGAGAATGTGAGAAAAAACAGATGTTTAAAGAAAACCATGATATTCTCCTAGCGTATACTGTTCATTGAATCTAATGCTTCGGATAACTGGATCAGATTGTTAAGCACCAGATCTGGATTAATACCTTTGCATTCAGGATTGTTACTGTGTAGCCGCAGAGAACGTTTGTCTCCGGCGAAAAAGGCGGTTTGGCATCCGAGTTGATTCGCGGGCCATATATCCTTCAACATATCATTACCTACATAAAGGGTATTTTTCGGTAAAATTTTATATACCTTTTCGAGACGAGTTAATATTCCATCAAACAATCGAATTGAAGGTTTGGCTTCGAGAAATTGATATGACCATGCGCAAAGGTCCGGATTGAATCCAAGTTCTTCATGTGATCCATCCATAAAGGCAGGAAAGAGCAAAGGGGTATAAAATTGAGCATTTGAGAGAATCCCGAGTAATATATTTTTCTGTTTAATCCTTTGCAATGTTTTCTTCAAATTTGGCATGGGCCATACGGGATTGCTCAAACATTCAAACTCCAGTGCCAGTTTCATCAGCATGGTTTCTGAATAATCATTATCCAACCAGTTGTTTTCAACTAATTGCTGGATCACGGTTTTCCATATCTCTCTGATTTCAACTTCGGGGAATTGAATGCCTTCTTGTTTTCTTGCTGTGTGAAATTCTTGAATCGCTTCATTTAATAACTGGATCCCAGTTTCAGAGGCCTGATCAAGCTGACCGGTAAACCCACAATCAACAAGTGCTCGATGAAGTGCATGTTTATTGACAGATTTTTTGGAGGTTCCCACATCCCCAGCTCCGGAAATAAATAGGGTGCCGTAAACATCGAATAGTACCGCTTTTATGTTGTTTAAAGGACGTACTTTTTCCTGAAGCAGGGTAGGCTCAGGTATCATGGGGGCTGACAGTTCACGAATTATTGTGGTGAGTTGTTGATCAATGGTTTGGGTATTCATTTGGTTCACGATTAAGTTCTTAATAAAGAAAATATTTCAGGTGCAAGAAACTGGTCAAGAACTGCGTTCGCTGATAGATGGTCTAACGGTTCTGGATCGGAATCCAGTAAGGCTCTATACACTTTGATTAACTTATTTCTATAGCTGTCCAGGTTAAAATGTTGTTTGACTTTTTCATGGTTATATTTAAT
>CAZXSQ010000172.1:0-1651 GCA_964643335.1 uncultured bacterium | reverse complement strand
CTGGACGGATTTAATTCGGATGAGGCTTGATCAGAACCGGTTACCTTCTCGATAACTATTCTTTGCAGTTCCTCGTCAAGGATACCAAAATCGATTTTGTGATTCCTTATGGCGAAAGACAAAGATTTCTCAACAAGTTCTTTTTTAAATGTTTTTCCATATGCTCCATAGTATTGTTTTAGTTTTGATTCAAATTTCTGCCGCAGTAGTTGAATGTCAATCCAATCCAACGGGACATTGAGCCGTTTATAAAGATGACTTAAATCCAATCCTGCTTTGGTGAAATCCTCAGTAATGGATGGTAAATTGCGGCCCACCAACGGTTGGTGAACCAGCCAAGGCTCCAAAAAAGCCAGGCCGAAACCTTCTGCAACACTGGTGGTGACCAATGCCGTGGCTGACTGGAGTAGTGAATAGAATGAACTGTTGAGTTTTGAGGATAATGCAAATTCAACCGGTAATTTTTTGGCTGAAGCAAACTCGACCCATTCTTGGTATACCGGCCAATGCATAGGATTATTGGGAGCCAAGGTAGTGGCAAAAAAGTCATTTTTTTGTATGGCTGACCATAATAGGAACTCCCCCAAATTTTTGCGGCGTATCGCTCGAGTTGGATAGAGATAAAAATGGCCGCCATGGAATTCAAAGCCTGTAGTTGGTGACGGTAAGTGTTCAGTTTGCATCCAAACCGGATTGGCCAAAATATGAAGCCGTTCTTCAGGAATGCCTGCAGTTTTAAGGAAATCATAATCTCGATGATTAAGAACGGCATAATGGATATGAGGCGCTTGAGGATACAAGCGTGTTTCCAGCCTGTGGGGATCGCCTCGGCCAATCTCTTTTAGGAGAAATTGATAATTATCCGGCCGGCCATCTTCAGCAAAATCGTGGATTTGCAGCAGTATTTTTTCACCTAGAAGAGCCAATTGGTAAATGACTTCCGGCATGGTCGAATTTTTCCCAAGAGAATGGTTATGAAAGTGCCAGATAAAGGGAAGTTGGTTGGTATTTTTACGTTTTATGGCCAAGAGTTGTTCAACAATGGATTGCTGAGATACATCATGAGTGGTACACCCGTATTCCAATCCCTCTACAGTATAATGGTCTATGGATGAATCTCGAGTCTGCGGATTCAAATCCTCATTACCTGTTAAGACATGGATAGGTGTCAAGCCTTGTAATGCTTGAACCGCATTGTCAACAACCCGGGTTACGCCACCGGATTTCAAATGATAATGAACAAAAATTAGTCCGAATTTTTCTTGCATGGATAGCGTCCGAATTTTTGCTGATAAGTTGGAATTTCAATCATCGGAGGGCGTTCTACTTCGTTAATTTCAAAACCAACTTGTTCAAAAGACTGATCGTGCACTTGGAATTGTCTCAGGATTGTACTTAAGTCTGGGAGATAAGGCAATAATCCGAGAGATTTCGCTCTGGACAAAAATGTTTGGATTATTCCAAAAGACATTTTTCCTAAGTCTTTCGTATCCTGGTTGCGATGCACTCGTTGATCCAGATCCACTTGTCCGAAAGCCTCGAGTCCCCATTTATGATAGACGTCGATGAGATGTGAAGTTTCCACCCCGTACCCTATGGGGAAGGGAATCGACTCCAACACCGCACGCTGAACGGCATATTCACCCGACAA
>CAZXSQ010000171.1:0-12320 GCA_964643335.1 uncultured bacterium | reverse complement strand
AAAGGAAAGATTTAAATTGAACGGAGTGGATAATAACAACTAAAAAAACAAAAACATCATATAAACAAAGTCCCCCGCCAAAACCAAAACATTTTTAGTTGCACCCAAAGGGCGAAGGTCTCCCGACAAGTCCCACAAGACGGAGACTGCAACATAAAAAGGTTTTGAGCGAAGGTTTTCAGGGGGGGTGGTGGAATTTAACAAAACCTTTGATTTTCATACAACAACAACTAATTTTGATGCGAAAGGTGATCTATGACAATCGTGGCCAGGATGGAGCGTTGACCCAATCGGTCCTGATGACCGTGTTCCGCACACTCAAACGCCGAGGCTACAATCCTATCGATACTATCATCTCCGCCCTGCGGGATTACATCCGCACCGGTCAACTGCCTCCTTTCCCTCCCGCTCGCACTTCAGATTAGTAAACTGTTACATATTTTTTTTTGCATAGCGTTTCAAAATCCGAGTCGTTTGATGGTAATGAATAATCAAGTGTCATATTCATTTTATTGCCTTTTCATACCATCATTGAATGAATCTAAAATTCCTCACATCAACTGTTCCCTAACTGTATCCGCGTTCATGATGCCGCTTGTGCAAAAGAGCCTTTGGATTCCATCCGGGCCAAGAGATAGGTGGAGCGGTGAGCGTAATTTTGCATCCACCATGACCACAAGGGCGCTTGCTTCCAACAAACAGACTTCGCTCACATCAGTTTCCATTTTGAGTAAGCGGATTGAATCATCGTAATCATCCGCAAAGGTAGAAGAAATTATCGCGTAATAGATGTTTCTCAGTGAAGAGCGTTTCAATGTACGGCTTTGAGTGCTGATGTATTCGCGTATGCTCCGGTCATCCGTTCCAAGGCTGTAGCCATTTGCCCTTACTTTCGCATCCCAAATGACGGCATAGGAATTGTCTCTATCGATGGCGGTGCCATCGGGTACGCGGCCTTGGCCTTGCCCAAGGAGTTTGGTCTCATAGCCCAAGATCGTGAAAGCCGCATTGATGTGTTTTTCAAAGGCTCTTTCCAGACTTGTGGCGGATGATTTGGCGGATTCCTCAATCTCAGGGTTTCTTTCCGCCATTTTTGGGAGTATGGCCACGATGGGTGGAACATAACTTTCAGGGAGCCTTGTCAATATAGGAGTAATGTCTGTAGCTGAAGCCTTGCCAGAGCCAACTTTTCCAATGACTTTTGTTCCATCTAATGGGTTTTCACCTCTGTACCAAAAAACATGCTCCACTTGGTAATAATCGTATAGTTGGCCCGTCTTCTGTGAAAACAACTCAATGAGTTCTTCGTGAATCTGTTTGAATTGGGTGTAGTCATCGGCCAAGTCTTCTTTGGGTTGCCAAAGATTTAGGTCAATCATCGTGTTGACGCTATTGGTGTAATAGATCGGCCATTTATCCTTATCCTGAACTTGCCAGAAATACGAAAGAAAGAACGGAATGCTTCCCGGTTTTGGGCGGCCATGCTTTGAGCCTCCGGCCTCAACAAGTTCATCTCCAATACGTCTCACGTACCGCTCAAACGTTTTGATACGGCTTGAGGCCATCTGTTCACTGTCAGGGATGGTAATCGCGGCTTTCAATTCGGCGTCTGTTTCATCCGTGGTCTCAGAGACATTGAGCAATTGGTTGAAGAACATCTGGCCTTTGATGCCCTTAAAACCCCAATAATTAAAGCGCCTGTTCAGGCTATCGATTTTTGATTTGAATGCTTGAATATCGATCTTGCTTGAGAGATAATCTTCAACCAGTGGCCGCAGTTCTTTTTCAATCATCGAAATCCGCTCTTTATCAAGTTGCTCTTGTTCTTGGCGTAGTTTGACGATTTCGAGATTCGTGGATTCGGCGTATTCTTTAAGTAGTTCAAGCGCCCGTTGTTTTTGTTCAGAATTGAGCAATGCCATTGTTGTGACCTCTTTATCTCTTCCCATATCTTCTTAATTATGCAAGATACCACAAAAGTTGGTGACAAACCACTGAAAACTTGAGGTTTAAGAGAAATATCCGCCTTATTGTCTCGAAAACCCCGCACTTTTCATGTAATATGAATAACGCCAAGCCTTTATTTGTACTTGGTCTTTGTAGCAAAATCTATCATATGTCCATACGATTTTCTACTCGTAATTTTCAGAGAGAGGCCATAGAATGAATGGGGCAACCCACAACTCAATCGTAAATTTTATCTGGAATATTGCGGACGATGTGCTTCGTGATGTCTATGTGCGGGGCAAATATCGTGACGTCATCTTACCCATGACGGTCATTCGGCGCTTGGACAGCCTTCTTGAGCCAACAAAAGATGATGTCTTGAAGCAGAAAGAGATGCTTGACAAAGCCAAAATCGCCAACCAAGAGGCTGCTTTGCGCCAAGCCGCCAGTCATCCTTTCTACAATACCTCTGAATTCACGCTCAAAACGTTGTTGGATAATCCCAAGCAACTCCGCTCCAACTTTAACTCCTATCTGGATGGATTCAGCGAAAACGTTCAAGAAATCATCGATAAATTTTATTTCCGTAATCAACTCAAAAAACTCGATGATGCCGATGCTTTGGGCTATTTAATAGAGAAATTCATCTCTCCAGCCATCAATCTAAGCCCCAAACCGGTGGTGGATAGCCACGGTAACGAGCGGCTCCCGGCGTTGGATAACCACGGCATGGGGTATGTTTTTGAAGAATTGATTCGGCGATTCAACGAAGAAAACAACGAAGAGGCCGGTGAGCACTTTACGCCCCGTGAGGTGGTCACACTTATGGCCAACCTGATCTTCATGCCCATTGCGAATAAGATCGAGAATAGCACCTATCTGGTTTATGATTGCGCCTGTGGAACGGGCGGCATGTTAACCGTATCCGATGCGGTTTTGAGCGGGTTGGCTGAGAAGCAGAACAAAAAAGTTTCCATCCACCTTTATGGGCAAGAAATCAACGATGAAACCTACGCAATATGCAAAGCTGATTTGCTTCTCAAAGGTGAAGGAGCGGAAGCGGATAATATTAAAGACAAATCAACTCTCTCAAATGACGCTTTCCCGTCAAGCGAGTTCCACTTTATGTTGGCTAATCCGCCATACGGGAAGAGTTGGAAGACGGATTTAGACCGGCTATGCGGCGGGAACAAGAAGGAAATCAAAGACCACCGCTTCGTTGTTGAGCATGGCGGTAATAGCGAGTTTTCGCTTGTCACCCGGTCAAGCGATGGTCAGCTTATGTTTTTGATCAATATGCTAAGCAAAATGAAATCACCTGATTCTACTCCGTTTGGAAGCCGGGTGGCCACGGTGCATAACGGCTCTTCACTCTTTACGGGCGATGCCGGTCAGGGAGAATCCAACATCCGCCGGTGGATCATCGAAAACGATTGGCTTGAAGCGATTATCGCCTTGCCGGAGAACTTGTTTTACAACACGGGAATTGCCACGTATATTTGGGTGCTTTCCAACAAGAAAGCCAAGAACCGGAAAGGCAAGGTGCAACTCATCGACGCCACGCAGTGGTACGCCCCGCTCCGCAAGAACTTGGGTAGAAAGAATTGTGAATTTACGGATGAGCACATCAAAAAGATTTGCCAATTGGTCACAAAGCCAAAAGAGACGGAACAATCCAAGATATTCCCCAATGAGGCGTTTGGGTATTGGAAGATCACAGTAGAGCGGCCTTTGCGCCTCAAAGTGGATTTATCGGATAAAAACGTAAAGCGTTTTCGCCAATTCTGCGAAACGGTGAAGGATGAGCCGCTTGCCAACCTCATTGACCGCGTGGCCAAGAAAACGGGCGTTGGCCGTCATATCGATTTCAATGAATTCCTCAAGACCATCAAAGACGATGCGGAAGAGCATAACGTTAAACTGACTGCCAAGCGGTTGAAGGCCATCCAAGCGGAACTTGCCGTCATCGATGAAGACGCGGAGCCGGTCATCAAGAAGGTTCATAAACCGGGGAAGAAAGAGCCGAATCCAAAATACGGCCTTTATGAATCTCAATTGGATGGGAAAGCTTGCGTGGTAGAGTATGAGCCTGATACCAACTTGCGGGATTCAGAGCAAGTGCCGCTACTCGAAGAGGGTGGAATCGAAGCGTTTTTTGAACGGGAAGTATTGCCTTATGTTCCCGATGCGTGGATCGATGAATAGAGCACCAAGATTGGCTATGAGATTTCGTTTACTCGTTACTTTTATAAACCGGTGCCGCTGCGCACCTTGGATGAAATCAAAGCGGATATCTTTGCGCTTGAATCCGAAACCGAAGGCTTGCTTGAAGAGATTGTGGGAGAGGCTAAGAAATGAAATTCTTCCCTTATCCTCAATACAAAGATTCAGGAGTAGCATGGTTGGGGAAAGTACCTGAGCATTGGGGCATAAGACGAATTAAATATCTATTCAAAGAAATAGATAGGCGCAGTAGTGATGGTAGTGAATTGCTTTTATCGATGACGCGCAAGAAAGGTTTGATTCCACAATCAAAGATTTCAGAAAGAAATCCAACACCTGAAGACTTAGTAGGTTATAAAATCTGTTTACCTGACGAAATTGTAATGAATAGAATGCAAGCGTGGTCTGGTATGTTTTTTAGAGCAAAAGAAAAGGGGTTGATTAGCCCTGATTATGCTATCTTTCATTCAATTAATGAACTTGATCCAATTTATTTCGAACATCTTTTTCGTTCAACTCATTTTATTAAAGAGTGTAGAATACGATCAAAAGGTATAGGATCAGGGTTTAATAGACTATATGGAGAACAACTTGGGAAAATATATGTATCTTTCCCAAATATTGATGAACAATCCAAAATTGTTAATTTCATATTGTATTCAGAATATAAAATCGCCAAATTCATCCGTAACAAGCAACGGTTGATTGAACTGCTCAAAGAGCAAAAGCAAGCCATCATCAACGAGGCCGTCACACGGGGGATTAATCCCAATGTGAAAATGAAACCCTCCGGCGTGGATTGGGGAGATTCCTGGGCATTGGGATTTAATAAAACATAGAAGACTTATCAATTCCATTGAACAAGGATGGAGTCCAGTTGCTGAAAACAGAATTGCGAATGAAGGTGAATTTGGTGTGTTAAAAATTAGTGCGGTTTCAGATGGCGAGTTCAAGGAGATAGAACATAAAGCATTATCGAAAAATGATACCCCAAAATTGCAATATGAAGTAAAACAAGGCGATTTTTTGATGACCAGAGGTAATACACCAGATTTGGTTGGAGATGTTTGTGTTGTTGGAGATGTAAGAAAAGGACTTTTGATAAGTGATCTTATTTATCGAATTAATTATAAATCAACATTGATTGACATTCAATTTATCTTGCTTTGGTTATTGAGTTCTTATGGTAGGAAGCAAATATCTTCTGAAGCACAAGGTTCAAGTTTAACAATGGTCAAAGTCTCTCAAAAATTGATCAAAGAATGGATAGTTTTATTGCCGCCAATTGATGAACAAAAAGAAATTATTCACCACATTTATAAAGACACAAATAAAATTGATGACGCAGTTACAAGAGCGAAAAATGAAATTGAACTCATTAAGGAGTACCGCACCCGCCTTATATCCGATGTAGTAACCGGAAAGATCGATGTGCGGGATGTGCCGGTTGAAGACGTGGATTTAGACGAACTCGAAACCGTGGATGAAATCATCGAACAAGAAGAAGAGATGGTTGGCGTTGGTGAAGAACCAGAATTTGCAATAGAATCTGAAGGGAACTGAAAGGCAGAAAAATGACACTGACCAATACGGAATTTGATACGATACTTGATGATACCTCAAAACAGATTGATGGCGATATCGATTGGCAAGAAGATGAGGACCACTCTCTGTCAGTAGAGTTCCGCGCAGAAGTTCAATCAGATGCCGGTTGGCCATTATTTGTGCGGGGCAGTTACAATCCACTTATCCCCGCATTGTCTTATATGTTGATTTTGAAAACCGTTGGCCGGGTATATGGTCTTGACCTGGGAAAGGATCATCACAACCCGCAATGCAATCAAGTTGGAGAAACCCATAAACATAAATGGACAGAGCAATTTAAGGACAAAGAAGCGTATGTGCCTGATGATATAACCCATTCGGCAAACGACCCTGTAGCGGTGTGGCAGCAGTTTTGCGTTGAATCAAAAATTACGCATAATGGAAGGTTCCCCTCACCTCCGCCATATCAAGGAGATTTATTCCTATGAACCAGAATTATATTTGCCAAGAGTTTTCGCGCGGTCTGGATTCGCTATGTACTTGTACGCCGCATGGCGAATACCATCGTATCCGGACGCCATACTTATATCCTGATGGCGATAATATCGATATTTTCTGCAAGATGAATGATGATATTATCGTTGCGTCCGATCTTGGGGAAACAACGCGTTGGCTGCGAATGCAAACGGTATCCCTAAAACGGTCTCCAAAACAAAAAGCGTTGATAGAAGATGTCTGCCAAACTCATGGTGTTGAATTATACAGAGGTATGCTTATGGCTCGTTGCCATCCTGGAGATGTTCTCAGTTCCGTTGTTATACGCGTTGCTCAAGCCGCTCTTAGAGTATCAGACCTTTGGTTCACAATGCGTACTCGTTCTGTGGAATCGATTACAGATGAGGTGGCGGATTTTCTGACTGAGCGTGAGTTCGAATTTGTTCGAGGTGAAAAACTGGCTGGTCGTTCTGGAAGGATGTGGATACCTGATTTTCATGTCCGTGCTATTAAACGTAGTTCGCTTATTTATGTTCTGAGCACCGGCAGCCGGTCAGCGGCGCGAAGCGTTGTCAACCAAGTTCACACAGCTTTTTTTGACCTGAATCATTTGGCTTCAGGGCCAGAGGCGCTTCACTTCGTTTCGCTATTTGATGATACTGCGGATGTTTGGAGCGATGAAGATTTCCGTTTGGCGGAGCAGTTATCAACAATAACCTACTGGTCGAAACCAGATGAGTTTGCAGATATTCTCGCAGAAGCCGCATGATTGATGAGAAAGATCGATGTGCGGGATGCGTCCATCGAAACCGTGGATAAAATCATCGAACAATATGAAGCGATGGTTGAAGCAGACGCCTTGGACTTGCAGGAGGCATAAATAACCGCTGTTTACTCTCCTGTATGGGTGTATGAGGCTAAATGGTTCGAATGAATAATCAATTTATATTTGATGGATATTTGATTGACTGGTACGAAATCCGCTCAAATCAAGTGGAGGAAGAAGCGTAAGTCATTAAAATACAAAGCCTTAGCATTGAGGCAAAACGGAAGGTTTTATTTGATGGCTATTTGACGATTGGGGATATTGAAGCCATTGAGAAAAGCAATCGATAAACGAACGTTATTGAAAAGTGAGGGAAGTCACCCCGTAAATACCCTTTACCTTATGGGTAAAGAATATTAGGTTGACATTAGGCTGAGACACGGTACAATTTTACCTTAGGGGTAAAGAAGGAATCGATGGAGATTCAGTTCAAAACGAAACAATTGCGGAAGCAATACGAAGATATTGCAGAGACGAACAAAGCGTACCCCTCAAACGTCGCTCGAAAATACATTCAGCGAATCAATATTATTCAACAAGCGTCCAGTATCGAAGAATTGAAGAAACTCCCTGCGATTCACTGCCACGCCTTAAAGGGAAACCGGCGGGGGCAGTGGGCGATGAAACTAACCGGCTATTACCGTCTGATCTTCACGTTGAAAGGCAACCGGTTGGAAATCGCCCGGATTGAGGAGGTGAGTAAACATTATGAAGGCTAATGAAATGATCACGGATACCGCGTATCACTCCAATTTGGCGATTCCTCCCGGCGAATTTCTTGAGGAAGTGATAGAAGACTTGGGTATGACCAAAGAAGAGTTGGCCAAGCGTATGGGCCGCCCGGCTTCAAAATTGAGTCATATCTTTAAAGGCGAAAAAGCCATCACACCCGATACGGCAATACGGCTCGAAAAAGTGGTAGGCGTTCCGGCGCATATCTGGACGGGGCTTGAAGCCGAATACCGTCTTGCCTTGGCGAGGCAAGAAGAGGTGCAACAAGAGGAGCGCTTAAAAGCGGAAACTCATCTTGTCACCAAATTCTGTTACGCCGAGTTGGTGAAATTGGGTGAGGTGGCAAGACAAACTAAACCCATTGAAAAAGTAAGAGAATTGCTCCGGTATTTTGGGGCCATGTCGCTTACCACCATCCCAACGTTAACCCGTTATCGGCCTGCGTATCGTTTGGGCACGGTGGGTGACCGTTCTCCCGAAGCGCTTGCCTCTTGGATTCGTTTAGGCGAACGCCGTGCGGCGGGGATATATTGCGAATCATTCAATAAAACGAAATTGAAACAAACCTTGCCGGATTTCCGGGCCATGACGCTAAAAGACCCTCAACGCTTCATGCCGGAATTAGAAGAACGATTAGCACAATGCGGCGTTGCGTTGGTGGTGTGCCCTCATTTCCCCAAGACCAAGGCTCACGGAGCAACATTTCATTTGAGAGACGATAAAGTTGTTTTGATGATCACCATACGGGGCCGTTGGGCGGATATTTTTTGGTTCAGTTTGTTCCATGAAATTGGGCATATTCTCAAGCATTCGCTCAAAGAAATTATTTTAGAAGATGAAGAGAATAGCCAACGAGAGGTGGAGGCGGATCAATTCGCCTCTGAAACATTGATTCCACAATCGGAGTACGAACAATTCATCGATTCAAGTCGAATCAACGAAAGAAACGTGAGAGCGTTCGCCCGTCAAATCGGAATTCATCCCGGTATCGTGGTTGGGCGTCTGCAACATGAAAAGAGAATCAAACAGAATTGGATGAACTCATTGAGAATGCGTTACGTCTGGTCGAAATCAGACGACACTCAAGAGGAATAACATGGTTACTGACATTACCGAAAAAGGGCTAGAAACGCTCATCGTTGCCTCCTTGGTCAATGAGGCGGGGTACGTTCAAGGCGAGAATTCCCACTATGACCGTGACCATGCAATTGACCTTATCAAGTTCCTCTCGTTTCTCCAATCAACCCAACCTGAAACCTATGAATCCCTTGGCATCTCAGACGAAGGCCCATCAAGAACGCAATTCCTTCATCGTCTTCAAGGCGAAATCACCAAACGCGGCGTCATCGATGTTTTACGCAAAGGAATCAAACACGGCGCACACTCCGTGGAACTCTTTTACGGAACGCCCACGCCCGGCAACCCAAAAGCCCAAGAGAATTACGAAAAGAACATCTTTAGCGTCACCCGCCAATTGCAATACAGCAAAGACGAAACCCAACTCTCATTGGATTTTGCAATCTTTATCAATGGCTTGCCTGTCGCCACATTTGAGTTGAAAAACAATCTCACCAAGCAGACTGTAGAAGACGCGGTCAACCAATACAAGCGTGATCGAGACGAAAAAGAACTTCTCTTTCAATTTGGCCGTTGCGCCGTTCACTTTGCGGTGGATGACCACCAAGTCATGATGTGCACCCATCTAAAGGGTAAGGCAAGTTGGTTTCTCCCATTTGACAAAGGCCATAACGATGGAGCGGGAAACCCTCCCAACCCAGATGGTTTGCAAACCGATTATCTTTGGAAAGAGATTCTCCAGAAAGATTACTTGACCAACATCCTTGAAAACTATGCGCAAATCATGGAAGAGAAAGACGAAAAGACCGGAAGAAAGAAACGGAAACAAATCTTCTCACGGTACCATCAATTGGATGTAGTTCGAAAACTGCTTGCAGATGTCCAAGAGAATGCTTGCGGTTATAAGTATCTCATTCAACACTCCGCCGGTTCAGGAAAGAGTAACTCCATCACATGGCTTGCACATCAATTAATCGAACTCAAAAAGGATGGCCAGCCCATCTTTGATTCCGTCATCGTTGTGACGGATCGAAGAATCTTGGATAAGCAAATACGCGATAACATCAAACAGTTTGCGCAAGTGGCCGCCGTGGTTGGTGGGGTAACGCAAGGCGCTCAACAATTGCGTGAATTCATCCAGCATGAAAAAAAGATCATCATTTCCACCGTTCAAAAGTTTCCGGTCATCGTCAATGAAATTGGCAACGAGCACAGAGGAAGAAAATTCGCTATTCTGATCGATGAGGCCCATTCAAGCCAAGGCGGGCGAACCACCGCAACCATGAACATTGCGCTTTCGGAAGAAGGCGAAACCGATGAAGACACGTTTGAAGACAAAATCAACCGGGTGATGGAATCCCGCAAAATGCTCACGAACACCAGTTATTTTGCCTTCACCGCTACGCCGAAAAATAAGACGCTTGAACTCTTCGGGATTCCCTACGGAGATGGCGATGATGTTAAGCACAGACCGTTCCACAGTTACACCATGAAGCAGGCTATTCAAGAAGGCTTTATTCTCGATGTCCTTGCGAATTATACGCCGGTTGAAAGTTATTATCACTTATCGAAAACCATCGAAGATGACCCTCAATTCGATACCAAGAAAGCCAAGAAAAAATTACGCCGCTATGTTGAATCACACGATCACGCTATCCGTTTGAAAGCGGAAATCATGGTCGACCATTTTCATGAGCAAGTAATCGCTAAACAGAAAATCGGCGGCAAAGCACGGGCTATGGTGATTACTTCAGGCATCCACAGAGCCATTCAATATTTCAGTGCTTTCAATGCGTATTTGAAAGAGAGAAAAAGCCCATATAGAGCCATCGTGGCGTTTTCGGGAGAGCACGAGTTTGGTGGGCAAAACGTCACAGAAGCAAAACTCAATGATTTTCCAAGTTCACTTATTGCCGACAGAATTCAAGAAGACCCGTATCGTTTTCTGATCGTGGCCGACAAATTCCAAACGGGTTACGATGAACCGCTTCTCCATACGATGTACGTTGATAAACAATTGGCGGGCGTTAAAGCCGTTCAAACATTGTCACGCTTGAACCGTGCTCACCCTAAAAAGTATGACACTTTTGTTTTGGATTTCATGAACGATCCAGACACGATACAAAAGGCGTTCGAACCGTATTACAGAACCACAATTCTGAGCGAAGAAACAGACCCCAACAAACTACATGACCTCAAATCGGATATCGATGCGTATCAGGTTTATTCTGCTAACGACATCGATCAACTTGTTCACCTTTACTTGGATGGAGCAGACCGGGATAAATTAGACCCCATCCTTGATGCTTGCGTGGCTACGTACAAAGCCGATTTAGACGAAGATGGTCAAGTTGATTTCAAAGGGAAAGCCAAAGCCTTTTGTCGAACCTACGGCTTTCTTGCGGCCATTATTCCGTACACCAACGCAGAGTGGGAAAAACTCTCGATCTTTTTGAATTTCCTTATCCCCAAATTGCCCGCACCGGTTGAAGAAGATTTGTCCAAAGGGATACTTGAGACCATCGATATGGATAGTTATCGTGTCGAGAAGAAGGCGGAGTTGGATATAGCGCTTGCTGATGAAGATGGAGAGGTTGGGCCGATACCAACCAGTGGCAGCGGACGAAAACCAGACCCGGAACTCGATCTATTAAGCAATATCGTCAAAGCGTTCAATGATCAATTTGGAAACATCTCGTGGCAAGATGAAGACAATATTCGAAAAGTGATTACGGAGGAAATCCCGGCCAAAGTAGCCGATGACGAAGCCTACAAGAATGCCGTCAAAAACTCCGATAAAGCCACGGCTCGAATCGAACACGATAAGGCTCTTCTAAGAGTGATGACCGCCTTGCTTTCAGACCACACGGAACTCTTCAAACAATACAGTGATAATCAGAGTTTCAAGAAATGGCTCTCAGATACTATTTTTACTTTGACTTATGGGAAAGAAACTGGTAAGAACCAGATGGGGCAAAGCCAGAACGCTAATGGATTATGATCAATAACAAAAAAAGATTCATAAATAGCATTTGAGTGTACGATAATTAAATCATATAGCCCACGTTTTGAAGAATGGAAATGATTGATTGAGGGATAATGTTGACAATATACCCGGTTATGAAGAAGATGTTCCTACATGTTTCATACCATATAGCTCAAGACAAAGAAAGAATCGATCTACGATACATAATATTTTCATTCATTTGTAAATGGGTGATGCCATGCATATCTCTATTTATTTGTCAAAATAGTCTCAAAAAGTTTATCATGAATATACATATATAATTTAAAAATGATACATATGTAGCATTAATTGTGGCCGTAATTATTTTGATCCTCTCTGTGTCTTGCACTTACTTTAAAATTCACACACAAATCCCTATGGCGTTCGAAATGAATATCCTCCAACCTATGTGACTATATACCTGCGCATTGAAGTTTCGACATAAAAATGATTTCACCCTTTATTCAA
>CAZXSQ010000170.1:0-12381 GCA_964643335.1 uncultured bacterium | reverse complement strand
TGAACGCTTTCTGAACTGGATGCAGCTGATCCCCTTGGGCAAGCCCTTCAATCGTGGTGATCTTTTTACCTTGTGCTTTAATCGCCAATGTCATGCAGGCATAAACCGGCTTGTCATCCATCCAAACCGTGCACCCACCGCAAGTCCCCCGGCCACATACAAGTTTGGGGCCTGTGATATCGAGGCGGTCACGCATGACTTCGAGCAAAGTCTCCCTCGGCTCGGCTTTTACTTGGTAATTCTTACCATTGATATTTAATCCCAAAAGCACTAGACCCGGTCCCAGGATTTTCGCACCTTCAGAAGCCTGCGCTTCTTCCACCACACCAGGAGCAATACCTGTTGAAAGAGCGGTCGCGCTGACAACGCTGGTTCCCATCCCTTTCATAAACAGACGCCTGGAGAACGTGCGTTTTTCCTTATCCGGACCAATACGTTGATTGGACATGACCTTCTCCTTTCTCTTTAAATTGACTTTATTATATTTCTGGGTGAATAACACACCTTTGTTTACACGAATAAAGCCAAAATCCCTTGAATCAATCTAAATAAAGTAATAATAATTTTTTCACTATTTAATATCGATAAAAGAAATAAAGATAATCACCATCATACATTATTGATAAAATGACTCAATAGGAATTCTACCAAGAATTTAATCTTGGATCATTGTAGATGATAATTTATAAAAAAAAGAGGGGACATAGGGATGAATGAACAACAATTGATTCTGCGTTAAAATGCAGGGGCGGTTCGCGAACCGCCCCTACAAGACGTGATAATCTAACATTCAATGATCAATGTAATTCCCAACCCTGGACAGCCACTCCGGCAGTGGAATCCAATTCACCGGCACTTAGAGCAGCATTGGTAATTCTAAGACGATCTAAAGCTCCTACAAAAGGGTCTCTTCCATCCCAATTACCACCGATATGTAATACAAATTCTTCGACAGCAGGTAAAATTCCGCTAAAGTATTCTATAACATCGCTTTCCTGTCCGTCTAAATAAAAGGTAACCGTGAAGTTATCTTCAGAATAAGCAGCAGCGATATGATGCCATTCTCCATCATCCGGAACGACAGCGTTGGCTGAATCCACGTCTCCGTTTTCGGCATTGAAAAAGCTCAATCGAAGAATACCTGAATCGCCATTGAGTCTTAAAGCGTATCCTCCTTGATCATCCGGTGCTGGGTCCATCCCACTGTAATACACTATACTACCCCACGTTCCTGGAATATCACCACGTTGAATCCAGGTTTCAATCGTAAAACTTTCATCCTGGAAATTCAATTGTTCATCCGGATCATCAATAACAGCATGATCTCCCCTGACAAATTCAAGGGCGTAATCTCCCACATTGCCTGAGGGAGAGTCTTCAACATAATCCGGCGCTTGTTTTTGCTGGAACCAGCGGGAACCTGCGAGGGCTTGCAGTGTCGGTGTTGTTGCTGTTTCAAATACTGCCCCTTCTTCCTCATTGAACGGGAAATAGACGATTGTATCATCGGTTACTGGTTTTGGATTATCCGGATCACTATCCAATTCTTCTTGAGGAACCAATCCCTGTGTTACACGAAAACGATCCATTTTACCCGGCAGTGGACGGCTGGCACCGTCTTCCGCACCGATCCAAAGAATATTGGTATCCGGAGCGTTCATATCTCGGGTTTCTTCCATAAAAGTAAACCACTCACCATCGAGATAAAAATCCACTCCTACATTGGGAGTATAAGCAAAAGCGAGATGATGCCACTGACCATCATTTGTGAGTTCGATTCCCGGAAACATATCCACCACACCAAATAGAGTGAATTTTACGTTTTGATTCTGAAATCCAATACCCCAACCTTGTCCGTGACGTCCATAATATATTGTGCCCAACCAGCTTTTGCCTTCTAGCGGTTCATCAATCTTGAGCCATATTTCCGCGGTGAATTCCTGACCGGTCATATCCAGGAGTTCATGTTCGGAATCATCAACCACCACAGCTCCTTCTCCACCTTGAAGAGCATAATCATCTGCACTACTCGAGGGAGAATCTTCCGTGGGATGCGGATCCGTTTCCGTTGAGAAAGGAAACCCTAATATGCCATTGAAATCATTTCCGCTGCTATCATGAAGAGTGATATCGTCTATTGTGTTGAATTCCCAATACCCAATGGTTTGAGCTTGGGTAACTCCAACAAAAAACATGACCAATCCAATTGACAAAACAAATTTCCTCCACATAATTTCCTCCTTTCAATTTGGAAAATATTCGTCTATTTTTTATCACATTATTTTAAAGATTTGGAGGGGAGTAGAGATTATTTCAGAAAACATCAAGGAAAGCCATTTAACTCTTTACTTTAAATACTCACATCTGTGAAGTATATTAAACCAATTAAATATTGAAGGAGATTTCATCATGCGCTATTCAATGTCCTTTCCTATGTCTCTATTCTTGTGTCTTTTATTGGGTTTGTCGCTAACACCGGCTTTCGCCCGGGAATTTAAACCGAATTACGACGAGTCAGAAATGCCCGATTACGAATTACCCAATCCATTGGTATGTTCTGACGGAACCAAAGTAAAAGATGAACAAACTTGGAAACAAAAAAGACAGCCTGAAATACTGGCCTTGTTCGAAAAACATGTTTACGGGAAAACTCCAGCGAAAAAGTTCGATCTTGATTTTGAATGCAAAACCGATACAGACGCACTGGATGGGAAAGCGATCCGCAAACAAATCACACTTTATCCTGTTGGAAAAGAAAACGATTTTAAAGCCTCGCTTCTAATTTATTTACCCAAGCAGGCTGAAAAACCTGTCCCTGCATTTACAGGTTTGAATTTCAGAGGCAATCAGACCGTTCATGAAGATCCTGGTATAGTCATCACCGATAACATGATCCAGCTGAACAAAGTCAGGGCAAAAGTTCGCGGAAGAGAAGCACAAGATATTGAATCCACTCGAGGAGCAAGCGCCTCCCGCTGGCAGGTCGAGAAAATTCTTGATCGAGGCTACGCCTTGGCCACCATGTGGTACTATGAAATCGACCCGGATTACGATGACGGTTTTGAGAATGGTATCCACCCATTTTTTTATGATGAGGGCCAAACCAAACCGAAACCGGATGAATGGGGCAGCATCGGCGCATGGGCCTGGGGATTGAGCCGCATCATGGATTATTTTGAAGAAGACGAGGATATCGATCACAAACACATCGCCGTGATGGGACATTCACGATTGGGAAAAACCTCGTTATGGTGTGGCGCCCAGGATGAACGCTTCGCCATTGTTATTTCAAACGATTCAGGCTGCGGCGGGGCAGCCCTCTCCAGACGTGCTTTTGGCGAAACAGTCGGCAGAATCAACCAGTCTTTTCCACATTGGTTCTGTGATAACTTTAACCAGTATAACCAGAATGAAGATGAGCTTCCCGTCGATCAGCACATGCTGATTGCACTCATGGCCCCCCGGCCCGTCTATGTAGCCAGTGCGGAAGAGGATCGTTGGGCTGATCCACGCGGTGAGTTTCTTTCGGCCAAACATGCCGATCCGGTTTACAAATTATTCGGACTCCCTGGGATTGAAGTGGGACAAATGCCCCCGGTCAACCATCCTGTCGGTAAAACTATCGGTTATCATATCCGCACCGGCAGGCATAATGTAACGGAATACGATTGGGAACAATATCTAAACTTCGCTGACCAGCATTTTGGAAGATAAAAATGAATTCAGGGCCGACTGAATAGTAGTACCTCAAAACAAGTTAGACACATAGGTCTAACCCTACATAGTTGTAGGGGCAATCCTGCGTGATTGCCCCTACCGTGATTGCCCCTACCGTGATTGCCCCTACCGTGATTGCCCCTGCGTTTCTGAAAATAAAACGTTACTGTCTTACCTGTATTTTAAACAACTTCCATCGCCACACCTTCGGCTTTCTCAGTGTATTCGCCTATCCGGTCAAAATTCATGTACCGGTAAATTTCACTTTCAGCAGGCTGCAGTTTATCGACAACGGCATTCATATATTCATCCACCGTGGGCAACCGTCCAAGTATCGCTGTAACTGCAGCCAATTCGGCTGAACCAAGATAGACCTGCGCACCTTTCCCCATCCGGTTGTCAAAATTCCGCGTAGATGTAGACAATACAGTGGTATTATCCCTCACACGTGCTTGATTCCCCATACACAGTGAACAACCGGGAATTTCTATGCGCGCACCTGTTTTCCCAAAAATGGAATAAAGCCCCGCTTCACGAAGCTGCTGTTCATCCATTCGCGTTGGAGGACAAATCCACAATCGTGTTGGCACCTGTGTGCTCCCCTCGAAAATTCGCGCGGCAGCACGATAGTGGCCAATATTTGTCATACACGAACCGATAAACACTTCCTGCACCTCGTCATTGGCGACTTCGGAAAGCAGTTTCACATCATCGGGATCATTCGGACAAGCAAGAATAGGTTCGGTAATATCCTCCAGGTTAATATCCAGTTCCGCGGCGTATTCCGCATTTTGATCTCTTTCAAGCAGTTGTGGATTGACCAGCCATTCTTCCATACTTCGAATTCGCTGCTTCAATGTCTCTGCGCTTTGATAACCATCAGCGATCATCGTTTTTAATAAAGTAATATTGCTGCGCAGGAATTCGGCAATGGAGTCTTTGCTGAGTTGAATGACACTGGCGGCTGCACTTCGCTCTGCTGAAGCATCGGTTAATTCAAACGCCTGCTCCACTTTTAAATCGGGCAGCCCTTCAAACTCAATGATGCGCGAATTAAAAATGTTTTTCTTGTTTTGCTTGGCGACAGTGAGCAATCCTTCTTTGATGGCAAAATAAGGAACAGCATTGACTACATCCCGCAGGGTTATTCCTGGACGTAAACATCCTTTGAAACGGACCAGTACCGACTCAGGCAAGCTTAAAGGCATAATGCCAAGCGCCGCCGCAAACGCAACCAATCCCGAACCGGCTGGAAACGATATCCCCATCGGAAACCGTGTATGAGAATCGCCACCAGTCCCCACCGTATCCGGCAGAATCATACGATTCAACCAGCTGTGAATAATTCCATCACCAGGTTTAAGGGATACCCCACCGCGTTCAGATATAAAATGTGGCAGGTTTTTATGTGTCTTAATATCCGCCGGTTTGGGGTAAGCAGCCGTATGGCAGAAAGACTGCATGACCAGCCCGGCGTTGAACTTCAAACAAGCCAATTCCTTCATCTCATCGGCGGTCATCGGACCGGTTGTATCCTGCGAACCCACAGTTGCCATTTTTGGAGTGCAGGAAGTACCTGGATGAATCCCCTCTTCCCCACACGCGCGGCCCACGATTTTTTGGGCAAGGCTGTATCCTACACCTTCTTTTTTGACCACCACAGGTTCCACAAATAAATCACTTTCAGGCAAACCCAAAGTGTTTCTGGCCTTACTTGTCAAATCCTTTCCAATGATCAAATTCACCCGGCCACCCGCACGATACTCGTCCGGTAAAGTGTTGGGTTTCAATTCAAATGTGGTAAGCGTATTTCCATTTTCATCCGTAATTTTACCTTCTTTTGGATATATTTCGATTATCATCCCAGTCGAGAGTGCTGAAACATCGCAGGTAAGCGGCAACGCCCCAGAATCTTCAGCTGTATTGAAAAAGATAGGCGCAATTGCACCACCAAGGATTACTCCACCACGCCGTTTATTGGGCACAAACGGAATATCTTCACCAATATGCCAGATCAATGAATTGCAGGCCGATTTCCGTGAAGAACCGGTTCCCACCACGTCACCAACAAACGCCACTTTGTGTCCCTGTTCCCGGAATCTTTTGATGGTTTCTATACCCTCGGGGAACTTGGATTCTCCCATGGCCAGCGCATGCAATGGGATATCAGGCCGTGTCGCCGCATGAGTAGCAGGTGACAGATCGTCCGTATTAATTTCACCCTCCACTTTATAAACAATAACTTTGATCTTCTCCGGTATTTCCGGTCTGTCCAGAAACCAATCCGCGTTCGACCAGGATTCAAGCACTTTTTTGGCACAGGGATTTACTTCACCGAGCTGCTTCACCTCATTGAATTGATCAAATATAAGAAGAGTTTTGGACAAGGCTTTGGCTGAAATATCGGCGAGTTCCTCCCGGTCGAGGAATTCAATTAGGGGCTGAATGTTGTATCCACCCAGCATAGTACCCAAGAGTTCTACCGCTTTGAATTTATCGATGATGGGGGAGTACTCCTCTCCCTTCGCTATCTTGGCTAAAAATTCAGATTTGACCTTTGCGGCAGGATCAACACCGGGGGGAACCCTTTCCGAAATCAAATGCATGAAATACTCTTCCTGGCCTGATGGGGGATTCTTCAGCTGCTCACAGACTTCGCTGACTTGATCAGCATCCAAAGGCAGGGGAGGAATACCCATTTGTTCACGCTCTTTCACGTGTTTCTGATAATCATCCAACATCGATAATTCTCCTCTCATTTCATAGACTTGATTTTCCTATAGACTAATACAAACAGGTGATTTGATTAAAGAGGCAGAGAAAGTATTGATAGGTACATTTTTCACAAGACAATTTTGGCAAGCTGGTGCAGCACATCAACGGATCGAACGACCCCAACCACTTGACCTTCTTGCAACACAGGAATCAAACTCATGTTGTTCTCCACCATCTCATAGATAACCGTCAAAATATTATCGTCGTATTCCAACGTCCTCATGATAGGAATCATGACATCCCGCACCGGACGCTCGGCCCGTTCCCTCAAACCGTCGGCAATTCGCTCATAGGATTCTTCCAGCATATTTGGATTTTCTTCCACCCCGAAGACATTTTTACCGGAAGATTCATCCTCGAAATAACTGGGTTCCAATCCCCGCATAATATCTCTTCGCCGGACCATCCCCAAAAGCTGATATTGTTCATCAAAAACCAAGATGATTCGCGGTAAGGATTTTCGGCCATCCTTTTCTATTTCAAATTTCTCCATCTCCACCATGGCCTGCCGCAAGGTAAACCAATAGGGTATATGCGGGTAATTTCCAAGCGGAATCATGATATCACTCACCTGTATTCCTTCCATCATGTCTCTCCTTTCATTTTCAATCCATTAAAACTTTTTTAACTCCAGTTTTTTGATAATGTCTTCGGAATACCATTGAGCGATGGCATCGTTTGACAATGCCATATCCAGTTGTTTTGTCAACATGCAAAGCCGGCCTAACAATCTTAACTTTTCACGAATCTCCTGGAAACTTAAATACGAAATCTTGCCTTCAAAGTAATCACCTTTACTGATGTACTCGAATCCAAGACGAGAAAAAACATTGACTAATAACTGAACCCGCCTTGCTCGACGGTCAAAAGGCGCTCCTCCACCTTTATGTTGAAACCGAATGTAACTTTTATCCTCTTCTTCTGAACAAATGGCCTCGATCGTCGTAAAGTGATATCCCAAATTCAAACTTAATATCATATATTCTTTGCTGATAATTGCAAAACTGTTCTCTTGAAATTCAGGCTGGCTGCCCATCGTCATCGTGGTCGCTACAGCGGACATAAAACCTTTAATATCCGCTGAAGGACTATGGGATGGCCATCCCTGTTCCTTGATCCCACCCCAAAATGATTTCATCAATTCTGAACAAATTTCATCTTCACTGATCCACCTCCCGCCAGCCCCCAGACAGTCACGATCGATAGAGATGATATTGACCGGCAAAGGGATATCGCTTTTTAATCTTGCACTGAGAAGGTCTCTGTCCTTCATCTTTTTTGCCCCAGCAAACATTTCTTCCAATGCCTTCTGATGAACAAACCGGATCATATCATGATAGGTCTGGCAGTTTTCTGGAGTGAAATCCGCATCGGTTGGATTGAGCAGATTTAATGGGGATATAAAGGATAAAATTCTCTGTAAGATTTGATAACGGGCAGTATTTTCAAAAAGCTCGTATTTGGAGGTTCTTTTCTCAATCAGATCCAGTAGCTCACCGGCATAGATACAAGACTTCGTTGCGTCAACAGTGACCGTTTCCCCTGCTGTTAACTGACAGGCATTTTTGACTCCGACAAGAGTAGGCAGCCGGACTTCACGAGCCAAGGTTGCCATGTGGCTGGCTACACTCCCTATTTCTGTCACCAACGCACTTACTTTGTTCATCACAGTAATCAATCCGGGGAAAGGATGATGCGCCACCAACACGGCTCCCTCCGGCACTTCGGATAAATTCTGTGTGGAGCAGACATGAAAAACAGGTCCCCCTCCCGCACCTGGAAATACAGTACTTCCTCCAGATAATAAAATTTCATAATGAGATACATCCGGTTCGTCCGCCGGTTTCTGCGGCTGTACCACTCTCAATGGCCGGGTTTGCAAAATGCAAAGCCGGCCTTCTTGATCGATAGACCATTCAATATCCTGCGGCCCCTCATAATGTTTCTCGATCCTTAATGCGTAATCGGCCAGTTCCATCAAATGCTCTTCACTGATGGAAGGCTTTTGTTGTGCTTCCGGTTCAACAGACTCCTCCTTAATCCCTTCATCAGGACATAAACCCAGGCGAACCGATTGCTGTGTTATCCTTTGTTTTATAATGCGTTTATCTTGTCTGGAGATCCGGAAAACATCTGGAGTCAATGTACCATCCACCAGATATTTGCCCAAACCATAAATCGAGTGAATCAGCATGCAATCATTATCCGGATTTATAGGATCGCGGGTATAAACCACACCACTGGCCGCCGCATTCACCATCTCCACACAACCTACTCCCATCGCAAATTCCGATTCTAAAAGAGAATGGCTCAAAAGATAATAAATGGCTTTGGGAGAAAATTGGCTGGCCAGCACGTCACAATAATGCTTGATTATACTTTGCTCACGAACATTCAATATGGAAGCATACTGCCCGGCAAAACTGTACAAACTGTCTTCGGCAATGGCACTCGAACGTAATGCCACTCTGTTATAAGGATCACTGCTGTTCAGTTGCTTATACCGGTCAAGAATCGCATGGGCCAAATCGTCAGGAACAGGACTGGATTTCACCAGATTTTGAACTTCATTGCTTATGCGTTCCAAATCATCATAATGCTGTAAATCAATTTTTTTTATCTCTCGTTGAATTCGATTGCGTAAATTATTTTTTTCTATGAAATGCTTATAGGCCCATGCTGTGATTGCAAATCCGTTTGGAACCGGTACTCCCAACCGATTTTTCAATTCACCCAGCTGGGCGTTTTTGCTGCCCGCTATATTAATCTGATCCCGGTTCAACTGTTCAAATGGAACAATGTAATCGGACTGGCATACAGGCCGAGCTCCAGGCAGGATATTGGCTATTTTGTATTCAATGGCAACGAATCTATCCCGCAGCACTTCATACTTACTTCCCCCGATAGTAATCATATCCTCGATAATCTCACTCATCCCCGAACGCACTTCCATCAAACTCGAGCGGATGTAACCAATATCAAACGGCTCAGCTCTTTGCAACATTTCTTCCATATCGCTGATGACTGTCAATACACGATTATGCTTCTGCAGCAGGGACAGGAATATCTCCAATTTATCTTGAATGGATTGCAGGGCGATATCGGTTTTATCCTGCTCACTTTGAAATATTTTTTTAAACCACTTCATCGGGAACATTCGTTATTTCTTAATTGAATTTTGTAAAAGATCACCATGAAAAATGGGATAACGTATCCTCAACAGCAGCCCCAAAACAACACTTACCAACAAACTATCTGTTTATAAGGATATCACAATAGATAGAAATGTTGACTCATAAAATCCAAATCAGATAAAATTCTATAATATATGTAATTAGTGTGAATGGATTTCTCTCCACAATTCAACTGCCGTTTCAGGATCACATGAAGCACGTTCATTGAGTAAGGAATAAATCCAGTAAGGATTTTTATTCAATTTGGCAAAAATATACCAAGCTGTTGCCCCAACATGTCCTCGATTAAAATAATAATCTCCAAATCCCGTGCTCAACAAATCCATTGACGCCGCTGGGATGGCACCACTTTCAAATTGAGTTTGCACCACCTCAAGAAGGTTCAATAGATCATCACTCTTTTCAAAACGGCCGGACTCATTATAAGCACAGGCCATTTGAGCGGTACCTTCGTACCAAACACCATCCTGATCGCGGTTGAAGTCAAATCCTCCATCCACAAAATGATTCCTTTCGGCATAGTGCAATGCTTCTTCCCAACGATCTATTTCATGATTACACGCCAGAACAGACCACGTCTGAACATCCAATGGAACAACGGTTTTATAGATATCAATCCCGCTTGCATCCGTTCCTGCCCATAATTTGCCTTCCTTTTCATCCCACATCGCCTCCACAAATCTTTTTGCATGACATGCAAGTCCCCTCCATTTTGAATCTTGTGTCAAAGCGAATAACCACTCAAAAGCCACATACAAATCAATGTTATGTTCTACCGGCTTATACTGTAAGAGGGTTTGTTGTGAGCTATAATTAGCGAATCCTGCTGTAAATCCTCCGGCAGGATTGTCATTCTTGCAATTCAATTCCAGCCAATTTCCCAGCCGAATCGAAGTGTTCAAATAATCGCGAACACCGACTTGATGATAGGCGGCACATAGCGCAATTATTCCCCATGCCGCATTACCGGCATGAGAACTTCCTAACAGGCTATTCTCATACCACCTTCCATCATCGCAATTCCAGAATCCGGGAAAACGGACAACTCCTTCCTGCTCATAAGGCCTCCATCCAGGTGGATAAACCAAATCCCCACCCATATAAGCGTTCCACAACCGTCCATCGTTATATATAGGATCATTCTGGCTTACAAAAACAAATCCATCTGCCAGCAGTCTGGCGTTTTCAAGATCACGTTCCTCCCCTCGTGCCAGAAAAGCCAAAAGTGCCAGCGCATTGTCGTACGTAAAAGCAACACCATTCGTGCTGATATCGGAGGCATGTTGGCTGGCAGCATTTTGTTCATAACTTACCAAAAACCGCTTTTCATCCAGCCGTGATTTATCGAAACGTATATCATCCAAATAAAAAACCACATTTTGACCGTTATTTCTTCCCGAAGATGTCACCCAAGAAAAACCACCAAGAACATAACTCAAATCTTTTCCACTCAAATCAATGGAATATTGGTTCCATTCCGAGGATAACTGAATGTAACCGGTTGAAATCCTTGGTATAGACTCGGGGAATTCCGCTGCTGGCGTATCTCCACGCCATCCGATTCCTCCAATATCGAAACGTACCTGCTCACCGCCATCATGACCTTTCGCCCAAAAAGTCAACTCCGTCGCTCCGGTCAAATCATATCCTGCATTCGGATAATCTCCCCAATTTTCACGGGGCGTTGCTTCATGGGGAAACATCACCCCGTTTTGAAAAAAAAATCCACCCCAATTTCTACCACTTGCTTCGTATGTACACTGAATACAAGTAGAACCTGAATGCGGATTGCCCTTATAACATTCATCCATTGATGCAAAAGCGGATTCATTAGGCATTAATGAACGAAGATTAAAATGGTTGCACGCCGAGCCAGCATCTTTATACACGTAAAAATACTCGTGACACTGATCAAAAGTCTGTGTCAAATAATTGAAAGCCGAACGCAACGGATCATCAAATGTCGCTGCTACATTCAAATTGCAAGCGATACCATTCAAACAATTAATCAAAAAGAGAAAATAAATAGGTGATATAGTTTTTCTCATTCATCCACCAAGTTTATGTTGATACCAGTCCATATCTAAGCATTTTTATTATATCCATTACCGGTTAAAAACTAACTTAAAATATTTGTCATTGTCCGATTTTGAGCAATCAGCTCTTAAATCAACATCTCATGCTGCGTACATCGACTGTATTTTTTGAAAAAAATATCTGTAATTCATGTTTAGTTTCATTAAAAAAATTAAAGTAAACCTAGAATATGGAACAAGTTATATAAATTTTAATTCGGATTTTCTCTATTTTTGCTTTTCGTGTCTTTTAATTCCCAACACATTTGATGAGGTTGGCATTTCTATTGCACCTTTTCATAACACGATTTTCCACCTGATCCGTGTGTTCTTACTTTCAACACGTCGTTCTGGAAAACAATTCAGTCATTTTCTTCACAGAAGGGAAATTGAATGATGCACAAAAAAATTACAAGCAGAATAGTGATTGGCTTAAGTACGCCTCTGCTGGTGATGGCCAGTTCTTTAACGGCTTTCGCTCAAGATGCAACCCAAGCATCCATCGATTCAGGGGACACGGCCTGGATTCTCATGTCAAGCGCTTTGGTGCTTTTTATGACTGTACCGGGCTTGGCTTTGTTTTATGGAGGGGGATTTTCTGCGATTATAGTATCTGTTTT
>CAZXSQ010000169.1:7964-12408 GCA_964643335.1 uncultured bacterium | reverse complement strand
TTTGTCTTTTTCGAGAGCTTTAAGGATATCAGCAAGATCAGCCGGATGACTGTCACCCAGATGAATTTAACATTGAAAAAAATACACTGGCGCCGTATCCCAATCGATACATCTGCCCATGGCAGCGTGTGAGTGATCATGGCGGTTACAAACAGAACCCAAAATTTGATCTCACCAAATGGGATGCCAACTATTTTGAGCGGCTTAAACATTTTCTAACGGCAGCCGAAGAGTGTGGTGTGGTGGTGGAATATGTGTTTTTTTGCCCCAATTACAACGAAGGCTTGTGGAACATCAACCCGATGAAAGCAGAGAACAATATTAACGATGTAGGGCATGTATCCAGCACAGAAGCGTATGCGTTAAAAGAGAAAAAATTAACGGAAGTTCAACTCAATTTTGTACGTAAAGCCGTACGCGAATTAAACGATTACAGCAATCTCTATTATGAAATCTGCAACGAACCTTATTTTAAGGGCGTAATACTGGAGTGGCAAAAACGGATCGCTCAAGCGATTGTTGAAACCGAAAAAGACCTTCCTAAGAAACATCTCATTGCGCAAAACATTGCCAACGGAAGCAAAGTGATTAAAAATCCCGATCCCAATGTATCGATATTCAATTTCCATTATGCATATCCGCCCAATGCAGTAGCACAAAATTATGCCTTGAATAAACCCATAGGTTATGATGAAAGCGGATTTGCCGGAAATAGCGACACAAAATACCGCGGCGACGCCTGGGCGTTTCTCATGGCTGGTGGAGCCATATTTAACAATCTCGATTACTCATTCACCACCAATTACGAAAATGGCATCGCCAGCCAAAAAGCGCCCGGTGGTGGAAGCCCGGCTTTGCGCCAGCAACTTTCCATTTTACGTGAATTCATCCACAGTTTTGATTTCATCCATATGCAACCCATGCCCGATGTAATCAAATCAATCAAACCTTCGAAAGTAAAAGGTTGGTTACTGGGGCAAGAGAAAGCATACGCCGCTTATCTCCGCAATGGCAACCAGGCGGAAGTCACATTCAATCTTCCACCAGGTATATACGATATTGAGTGGATTAGCACATTCACCGGAGAACAGATTCACAAGGATGAAAATGTGGAATGTAGTGGATCATTCACCATAAAAACTCCGCCATATGAAGATGGCGTAGCTTTGAGGATCCTTTATCGTGAATAGAACAGAAAAAGGTAAATATTATAATATCTAAGGATTTTTTTTAAAACTACTGTATCCCCCCCGTTTTACAGATTTCATTTTACCTCATAAATATATTTTTTTTGTTTGCATAAGATAGTATGCACGGATATAATTACCTGAAAAGGCTATATGGTGGCTGAGATAATAAGACCAAAGCAAATTATTGTTTATAAAGATAAAGACGGAAATGAACCATTTACTAAATGGCTTGATAATCTAAGTGATCTGGACGGGAAAAAGCGTATCGCTGCACGAATTACCCGGCTTCAAGCCGGACTGTACGGCGACTGTGAACCAGTAGGTGAAGGTGTATCAGAACTAAGATTGTTTTTTGGCCCAGGTTACAGGATTTATTTTGGCGAAAGTAAAAAAAATATAGTGATTCTGTTATGTGGTGGAGATAAGAGTACTCAAAAACGAGATATAAAAAGAGCAAAAGAATATTGGCTGGAGTATAAAGAAAATGAACAAATCTCGTAAATATAGGACATTTGATGAAACTCAAGAAGAATATTATCGCAATCACCCAGAAGAAATTGAAGGGTATCTTACTGTTGCCTTTGAAGAATATGCAAAGGATAAGTGTACCCCTGCCCTACTTTCTCAATTGCAAATGATTGCCCGTGTCAAAGGTATTTCGGCTATTGCTGAAGAAACAGGTCTTTCACGTAATGGGATTCAAAAAACTCTATCCGAGCAAGGAAATCCTAAATTTGAGAGTGTTAATACTATAATAAATGCCCTTGGTTATTTTCTTAAGCCTCAAAAGATGGACGTTCGCACCAATTAACATATTTCCAATAATCCGAACTTTCTTTTGTCGATTCACTTCTCATCCTTGTCAAAAGCCATACGATCTCCCTAAAAAGGCGGTTTACAAGTGCCGTATACGAATGGGTTGCTTGGAAGAACAAGGATATGATTTACGAAGACCGATTGGTGATTATTTGAGAGATGATATTTATGAACTGAGATCGTCCCTGCAAGGAATTCATTACCGTATTTTGTATTTCTTTCATGATGATAAATCTGTTGTTTTTTCTCACGGGCTGATTAAAGAGAGGGAGGTTCCGCCAAAGGAAATAGAACGCGCAATAGAGAACAAAAATAAATTTTCAAAAAACCCGGAAAAACACACTTATGAGGAGAAACAACGATGACAAAAAAAATATGACTAGCAACGCTCTTGAAATCATAGACCAGCATTATATAAAAAACGATCCTGAAGCGGAAGCCATCCTCGAAGAAGAAAGAGCGAATTTAGACGTGGCATGTAAAATCTACGATTTACGACAAGAAGCAGGTCTTACGCAACAAGAATTGGCTGATTTAATTGGAACCAGCCGCTCGACCATTACGCGATTGGAAGACGCGGATTATGAAGGTCACTCCCTTTCCATGTTAAGACGGATCGCGGCGGCCTTAAATAAAAAGGTTCAAATTGAGTTCGTACCCTTAACGTCTCACACCGAGTATTCTGATTCACATTCTGCCCGCTCTTATGTCACTAAAGATGAATCCTAAAAGTATGTAATATTACTGGTCTTTAGTTTTCCATTTTTAAACTATCACTGCTTTGAGCGGATCGCCTGAAAGAGTTGTTTGAAACAATCCGCACTTTCTTTTGCCGATTCACTCTTCACAGAATCTTCATCGTGATATGCCCGTATAAATCGCCCCATACCGCACCAGGTGGTTTGCAGAACACCTTTAGCCCTTGAAGCTAAAGTTTTATTTGAATGCTCACGGATCAAGTTAATATGCTGCAGTTGTGCAAGGGCAACCTCAGGCTTACGCCAAGGTGAACACACAACATCAAATCCTTTTATGGAAAAGTACCCGGGAGTTGGTGGGGCGGAACGATAATGCCAATCACAAATGACGATATCTTTTGGAACCATGTTGATCGATGGAGCGGTATCATTTAAACTTGCACTCCATTTTCCTAGACCTGTTACTTCGCCATTAATAAACCGGTCACCCCACATCCACATCGTACGATTGTCCTCAGCCAAATGATCATGAAGCCTCTTGACTTCTCCCGCAAACAACTCCGCCTTGTTTTTTCCCTTGCAGCGTGGGCAGGCATCTTCACCTAACAGGAATACTTCGTCCATCCCAACGTGAAAAGCATCGGCTTCGCACACATCGGCTAATTCGTCAATCAATGCAAAGATGACCTCATGTACTTCGGGATGAAGTGGACAATAACTGCGGCAGTAAATGCCCTCATTATCTGGATATTTACCTGGCGTCTCGTCAAATTCCGGATATTCCCTTAATAGAGGGGCTGTACGTTTGGACCAGGATTGATGCCCAAGGCAGTTAAACTGTGGAATCAATTGGACATTCGCCTCTTTGCAGGCTGATACCAGTTGTTTAACCTCTTCATTCGTAAGCGCATTAGAATCCACAAGTTCTGGGTGTGAAGTGTATTGATACCGGTAATTGAACTCCAAAACCAGAACATTCACTCCTTCTTTGGGTAAATCCTCTCGAATAAACCGAACAGCAAGAGGTATATCATCACTTGAAGGGGCGCTGCAATGAAGCCCTCGAATTGGCAGTTGGGTTTCTTGTGCATTAGAAATAAATATCGAGCTCAATAAAACCACTGTACATAGGATCATTTTCATGACTATTTTTCTCATTGTTGTTTTCCTCATTGTAAGAATGATTCAAAATTTCATCTTATTTGATTTTTCAAACGTTTCAACTCGCTGATTAGTTCTTGTTGTGTATCTGAAAATTCCTCCTTTCCAGCCAGATTATTCATTTCATTTTTATCCTTTTTCAAATCATACAGTTCTTCGAACATAAGTTTCGAGGGATCCTCCAAATCATAAGTTTGGATATATTTCCAACGGTCAGTTCGTACGGCTAATAAAGGCCAACTTCCAAGTTGTGTTTCTAAAGCCTCATAGAGAATACTTTGTCTCCATTCTGGATTATTTTTCAGAATCCCGGGTAGACTAGGCGTCTCGCCTGAATCCTTCCTCAAAAGAGACACAAGGCTTGAACCATGTATATTTTCAGGAATTTTTAAACCCGCCAGTTCAAAAATCGTCGGAAATATATCGATATTCAGCACGAGTTCTGAACTGACACCTTGTTTGATTCCAGGGCCGGTTATGATCATCGGTACACGGATAGATTCTTCATAAGGCAGGACTTTGCTGGTAAAACCATGCTCTCCCATAAACCAACCGTTATCACTAATGAAGATAATATAC
>CAZXSQ010000169.1:0-7954 GCA_964643335.1 uncultured bacterium | reverse complement strand
ACGTATTATCCCGCAGTTCTAAGCGGTCGACTGCATCTAGTAGTTTTTGAAGGGAGTCGTCCATCTCTGTAACGGCGGCAAAATACCGCTGGAAGTGCCGTTGAATCGCCTCTTTTTTGTCATACCCATATTTTAAAGCCTGATTGCGGCTGCGGTTGTCTTTTAAATAGGGAGGTTTTCCTGATAGATCATCCTGCCAGGTTTGTGGGACAGGCATATTATCTTGATCATAAGTTGACAACGTTTCTGGGCGCGCGTTCCAATCCATATCATGGTTCATATGGGGAACCTGGGTACAGTGGAAGAGAATGAATGGATCGTTTTCAGCTACAGATTCTTCTATAAACATGCATGATTGGGCGGCGTTGTATTCCTCGATATATCCTTCGACCGTCTTTTTTTCGCCCGATTCAATAACCTGTCTCCCATAATATGGACCGTTGGATCGAAAATATGAAATGAAATCAAATCCACACCATTCCGGTGAATTCGTCAAATGCCACTTCCCTACAACACCTGTGCGGTAACCGGCTTCTTTTAAATAATGCGCAAAGGTTTTTTCATCCTCATCCAATCCCCCACCCACTCTCATAACACCGTTCGCACTGCCATAACGGCCAGTTAAGCATGCCGCCCGGCTGGGGCTGCAAACTGAACATGTCACAAAGGCCCGGTCAAAACGCATTCCACGCGCAGCTAATGAATCGAGCACCGGTGTGCGTATTAAATCGTTTCCAGTACAGCTCAATGCATCATAACGCTGATCGTCGGTCAAGATGAAGATAAAATTGGGTCTCTTGGATTTTGCATCATCTGCATACGATAAAGGAGCATATGCATTAGAAAGAGCAAGAGAAAAGACACCGCCGCTGACACATTTTATGAAATTTCGGCGAGATAAGTGAGACATGTTTTCAATCTCCATATTTATTTTTATTAGGATATAAAATCTAAATTGGTAATATGTCATTATTTAGCTTGCAAAATAGTCTACACCTATTGACATTGCTCACCAATTTATGACAATTTCACTATAACAAATATAAAATGGAAAGAAAGGACATGAAAAGTGATTTTTATCAACAAGATTTTACTTAACCTGACGATTTGCAGTTTCATGGTATCGATTTTTGGATCAGCCAACGTATTTGGAGCAACCTTAACGGTCATACCAGATGGTTCCGGCGATCATACCAGCGTACAGGCCGCTTTGGACGCAGCCGAATCAGGTGATACGGTTATTGTATCCGCCGGAACGTACAATGAGGATATTGGCATAGGCCATTTCAACATGCCCTCCCTGCAAAAAGACAACATTACCCTTCAAGCAGCTGAAGGAGAAGAAGTGGAAATTATTACCACCAATACTGAACAGCGGTTGGGTGGATTAGCCGCTGTAGGATTTGATCCAGGCCCAGCGGATAGAATGGGATTTGTGATCAATGGTGATAATGTAACTGTGGAAGGCATCCGCTTTGTACAAAATTCGCCTCAACCTAATAATTTGAATATCAATGTAGCTGTCACGGTAGGCGGAGCCAACGTCACCATAAGAAATTGCGAAATTGTCGGACCGGCTCCTGATGCGGATGGCGATATTGTGGGGATGGCAGTTGCTACTATGGATGTTTACAGCCTCTCAACAGATAATCCGCATTTCGCCACCAATGTAACCATTGAAAATTGCCAATTTACAAATGCTCCATACGCGTTTGCCAATGCGGATTTCCTCACGACCGGCGTTCCACCCGAAGTGACTGTTTCTAATTGCGAATTTTTCGGGAATGGAAATGGAATTGAAATTGATGATGGCATCACAACTGTAGTTGATTGTTACATGCATGATAATTTGGACGCCGGATTCCATCTCAGTGATGATGTCACGACCATCACAAATTGCACAATTGAAAACAATGGAGGGCCAGCTTTCGATATCGACGATCAAGAACTTGAAGACGATGAAGCACCAGAAAATCCAGTGGTTAATATTGAAAACTGCTTCATTTCCGGCAACGGTGAAGTCGGAACAGATCCTGGTATGAATATCGAAATAGGCACTATCACGATAACCGGAACTATTATTGCGAAAAGTACTATGGCCAATGTGCTTTTAAACACAACACAAGGACACGAAACCATCGTAAACATTGATCATTGTGATTTGTATCAGTCTGGCGACAATGTTGGAATTATAACCACAGAGAATCCAGAAGATATCATCACAGCGTCGATTACAAACTCAATCATCGTCGATGTGGACGGCATCATTAATTACGCAGGAGTTCTCGCGGAATTCACCGTCGAATATTGCGATATTTTTGTAACCGGCAATCAATTCGATGGAGAAATTCAAAACACCGACAACATTCTGAATGTCGATCCCCTATATGTTGATCCCGATAACGGGAATTACTTCTTGCAGCCTGATTCTCCGGTTGCCACGGCTGGACAGGATGGCACTTATATGGGATCAAAAGGAGTGGCTACTGCAGTCCAACATTGGATGGTTCAATGAACGTTTAGAAAATAGCATTAAATAGGGCGGTCTTAGTACCGCCCTTCTTATTCATTATTTATTCATTATTTGTTTGAATTATTTTATACAGGGAGATTTGGACGATGAAGAAGTTATTGCTTTATTTACTTTTGGCTGCGTTATGTGTTATTTACGCCCCAACAGGTTTGAGCGAAATATTCAAGCGTGAAGGCAATGGTTACCTTGAAAAAATCGATGGACAATTTGTATTGCATCTCCAAGGCACTCCCTATGAAATTGGTTACCAACACGGAAAACTTTTAAAAGAAAAAGTCCTGAAAACTCTTCAAGCCATCAACGACAATCAAACCGAAAAAGGCCAAACCACAGAATATATGATGTACAAAATGCTCCGGGGTGCCATGCACAACAGGCTTAAACCCCATCTTCCTAAAAGAATTATGGACGAGATGCAAGGTATGGCTGATGCATGTGAGTTGAAGTTTGAGGATGTACTCGCAGGCAATCTCTTTCCAGAAGCATTTCATTGCAGCGGAATCGCCTTGATGGGCAACGCAACAAAAGATAAATCACTATACCATGTCCGCATTCTTGATTTCATGACCGATGTTGGATTTCAGGAAAATTCTGAAAACCGGAACGCATTCATGAATATCGGATTTGCCGGATTTGTAGGATGTATCACCGGTATGAACGAGAAGCAAATTACCATTGGCGAGATGGGCGGCGCCGGTCAAGGTCATTGGGACGGGATGCCTATGTCGTTTCTGATCCGGAAGGCGTTGGAAGAATCCAACACGCTTCAAGAAGCTATGAATATATTCAAAAAAGCACCCCGAACCTGTGAATATTATTATGTCATTTCCGATGCCAAAATTCCCGATGCCCGTGGTGTCTTCGCGACCCCAAAACAAATTAAATTTATTCAACCTGGTGAAAACTACGCAATGTTCGACATGCCACTCCCACCGCAGGAGGACAGCACCGGAAATAAAATTATGACGTCGGGTTTTGAAGCTCTTTCATCCCCGGTTCAAACCTTAATTAAATCGGATGAAGGCAAAATGATAGGTATGTTGAATTTCCAACCCGATGACAGTGTAATCATTTCGGGAGATGACCGCTACAAGGCTTTTGCTGAAAGATTATTGCAACACTACGGCAAAGTGGATAATCAATTATTGATTGAAATGATTAAGCGTCCGGTTTCAATGAAAAGCAACCTGCATAACGCGATATTTCACCCTTCAACGCTGGAGGCCTGGGTAGCAGTAGCAGATAAAGACGGCGGCCCAGCCTGCAATCAAGCCTATCATCATTTTACATTAACCAAACGGTCAAATTTGCAAACTTCCATGAGTGAATAAACTTTCATCTCTCAACCAGCTTCACTGTATCGTATTCCTCCAAGACAGAATGAACTTTTTGATGTAAACTATAATAAGATGAATATATTTAAAAGCTTGTTTGTGAGCTAATAGTTTTTCTTTCATTAAAAAAATGGGTAAAGAATATCATTTTGTCTTAGCTCACATGGACATAAACCATGGAAAATTGTTATTACCACTCAAGTAAACCTGCAATTCACTCATGTGCTCATTGTAAGAAAAATATTTGTGAAAATTGCACCATCCAGGTTGAGGGAGAACCGTTTTGTCAGATTTGCTGGGATGGATTTGTTTCCAAAATACAATCCAACGCAAAGAATGAAGAGGTGATTTATTCCTCGATCCCTTGGCAAAGAAGAAAAGAAATCGGAATTCTTCAAGCATTTGTCGAAACGGCAAGAATGGTGGCTTTTCAACCTGCACTATTTTTTCGGCGTTTACCGGCTGGAACCGATATGGCACCGCCATTATTCTTCGCAATCATTTGTATAATTGTTTTCTGGTTTCCAATGAATATATTTTACTTCAAATATTTTTTCCCTGCTTTTTTGGATATGCAGCAACAAGAAATATTTCAACGGTTTCAATCCCTCTCGAGCTTGGATATACTGTTTTTACCACTGGATTATATGATCTATTACATCATTCTGGCATCTTTACTTCAACAAGCACTAGTAACCTTATTTCAGGGAAGTAAAGGATATGCCGCGACTTTGCAAATACGTTGTTATTCCATGATTGTGCAATGTTTATGGTTGATCCCGGTACTGGGAATCTTCCTTTCTGAGATTTTATCCTTTGTTTTATGCACCCGGGGATTTCAGGTTACTCAACAGTTATCTTTGCCCCGTGCTCTTTTGGTCGCGGCTGTTCCTGCTTTGATTTCACTGGTTTCCATACCGTTTATGATGTAATTATTTGGAATATCGAGTCTTTCACCAACCGAGAAAAGGAAGGATTTATACGTTGTCATGACTATGAAAATATTTCTCGGAAACGGCCCCTGGCTGCGAAAAGGGTATTATGGTGTTCGCGCAGGTTCACGCTGGCCTCATTTTGAAGAAGAAGGAAACACCTACCTCCCATTTCCCTTTTACTTATCTTATGCCACCGCCATGCTCGAAAAAGAGGGATATTCATGCCTATTACTAGATGGGGTGGCCGAGCGGATTTCAGAAGAGGAATACATTAATCGCACTGTTCAATTCAAACCGGATGTAACGGTTTTGGAAGTATCAACCGCCTCGCTGGATACCGATTTGCGGCAGGCTCAAAAAATAAAGAACGCCTGTCCAAATACAGTCATTGTATTTTGCGGTATCCATCTTGATATGTATCGCCCTGAATTTTTAGATGAATACTCTTTGGTGGACTTTGTATTGAAAGGTGAATATGACCACATTTTACCTAAACTCGCAAAAGCCATTGAAACCAACAATGGTTTTACAAAGGTACCAAACCTGGTTTATCGACCCCAAGAAGGTTCAGCATCTGAAACTGAAAAAAGTTGTTCAATTCCGGATTTAGATTCAATTCCATGGCCAGCCCGCCATCATCTGCCAATGTTAAGCTATCATGACCTGCCGGGAGGTATACCCGCACCGAGTCTTCAGATTTGGTCCAGCCGGGGATGCCCATTCAAGTGTATTTTTTGTGCCTGGCCGCAAATCATGTACGGCGACAACAAATACCGCACTCGCAATCCTATCGATGTTGTGGATGAAATTGAAGCCATGGTTCATCAATACGGCTTCCGTTCGTTTTACTTCGACGACGATACATTTAACATCGGAAAGCAGAGACTGCTCGTTTTATGCGAGGAAATCCAAAAACGCAGCTTGAACCTGCCCTGGGCTGCCATGGCCCGAGCCGACACAACGGATAAAGAAACACTTGAAGCCATGAAAAACGCCGGTCTCGCCGGCATTAAATATGGTGTTGAATCGGGCTCACAGGAACTGGTCGATGCGGCAAATAAAAATTTGAACCTGGAAAGAGTGGAAGAAGCGGTTCGTTATACTCGCGAACTAGGCATCAATCAACATTTGACCTTCAGTTTTGGTTTACCCGGTGAAACATGGGAAACGGTTCGCAAAACGATTGATTTTGCCAAACGCCTTAATCCGGAAACGGTTCAATTTTCTATTATGACACCGTTCCCAGGGTCTACATTTTATAAAATGTTAGAACAAGACAACAAAATCCTTACCAAAGATTGGTCAAAATATGATGGTGGAACAACCTCGGTGATACGTACCGACGCATTGAGCGGGGAAGACCTTGAACATGCTCTTTGCACGGCTTATCAAGAATGGGATGTGCACAAAATGTTGCGTCCTCTCAAGGATTTTCGGCACTTACGCCGGATATTGTCGCGCCCAAAAAATTCATGGCACACGCTTAAATTTTTGGCTAAACGCCAATTAAAACGCTTAACCCATTCAAATGCCAAACCCGAATGCGGATAAGGCCTGTTCTTTCTCTTTATCTCAGTAAAACTCCGATACAGCCCCCCAGTATCTCATCCATCCGTGTATAATATCCATAATTTCTACCTCGATAGATTATTTTGTTTAAAAACAATAGATTCGGGATAGCAAAAAGTGCGGCTAAACCTTGTTATTTATGTTCTTGGATGGATTCTCATCTTTTACAGCTTGGCCATGATCCCTTCAATAGGAATCGCTCTTTGGTATGGAACCGGTGGATCACTACCAATTCTGTTATCCATTATATTCACGGTAATAGTGGGTATGGTTATGCAACGATCGCGCCCGGTTGATACTCAAAGAGACATTCAAACTCGTGAAGGTTTCATTATTGTCGCAGGTGGCTGGTTTTTATGCAGCGGATTTGGTGCGCTTCCTTTTTTTATCGCAGAAACGTTTATGCCGGAAGCCGATACAATCTCCGCTTACGAAATCATCTGTTCATTAACTGACAGTATATTTGAAAGCACTTCAGGTTTAACCACAACCGGCGCCAGCGTTTTATCGGATTTTGAACAACCTCACGGTATTATGTTCTGGCGCAGCACCAACCACTGGTTGGGGGGAATGGGGATCATTGTTCTCTCTCTTGCCATTTTGCCGTTACTTGGAGCGGGTGGAATGCAGTTATTTAAAGCAGAAGTACCCGGTCCGGTCAAAGACCGGCTGAAACCACGCATTACCGACACCGCTAAAACTCTCTCAAAAGTCTATATCCTCTTAACTGTTGCGGAAACAATTGCTTTGATGTTCTGTGGGATGAATTTATATGAAGCTCTTTGTCATACATTTGGCACTGTGGCAACCGGAGGTTTTTCGACACATCCATTAAGTATTGGAGGATATGAGAGTACATCGATCAATCTGGTTATCATTTTTTTTATGATTCTGGCCGGCACTAATTTTGCACTACATTATCGTTTTCTTACCAGAGATTTTTCAAGCTATAACAAAAATGGTGAATGCAAAACTTATATCATTTTGTTAGCCTTATCCACTTTCCTGTTAACCTTATTGATATGGCTAAATGGAAACGAGCCAGATGTGTGGAGATCCATCGAGCATTCCCTTTTTCAAGTGGTTTCAATCTTGACAACAACCGGTTATTGCACCGCGGATTTTGAATCCTGGTATCCTTTAGCGGGTATCATTTTGTTTTTCATGATGTTTGTCGGGGGATGTGCAGGTTCAACCGCAGGCGGTTTGAAAGTCATCAGGGTAGTCTTATTCGCCAAAATAGCTTATCGGGAAATGCTGAGACTAATTTTCCCAACTTCAGTGGTTATCATCAAGCAGGATGGAGTGGCGGTTTCAGAACGAGTTGTGGCTGGAGTAACCGGGCTAATTATTTTGGCGATGGCGCTTTATATATTTTCGGTTTTGCTGCTCTCGGCATTTGGATTGGATTTTATTACGGCTTTTAGTGCCACGGCCGCATGCATGTATAATATAGGACCGGGTCTGGGTGATGTGGGACCTTATGATAATTATGCAGGGCTACCACTTCTTCTGAAATGGTGGTTAGCTTTCTGTATGGTGGTCGGCCGCCTGGAGTTTTATTCCGTCTTGATTTTAACAGC
>CAZXSQ010000168.1:0-12413 GCA_964643335.1 uncultured bacterium | reverse complement strand
AGCCCTATTATATGTAAATTCGAAGTTCAAGTGAAGCTATTCCACCCGCTCGGGGAAAACGAGTCCAGGATATGAAATCGGTTCCTGTCGTGTTGGATGTGAGCATGATTTCCCTGAGCTGAAGGAAATATGTCACCATCATTTGGGTAAAAAACATACATCCTATAAGTACGCGATCACCGGATGGACCGAAAAAAGGAAGGTTTTTTTACCCTGGAAGTAAAGTTTTTAATAAAAATTATTATTCTTTATCAGATTAGTCTACATGGTTGACTATGTCAAGTAATTATATATAACCCAACAATCATTCTTCGTATAAATATGCACGCAATTCCCTTGATTTAAAAACCAGCTCTCCCTTTTGTTCTTCACTAAAAGTCAAATATAAATAAGGTTTTTCCGGTCTAGGGGCGTCTTCGGGAAGAGCCTTGGTTCCCCAATTTACCCAATAGAGCAGGTTGGGAACTAAATAATTCACCCTGTAGTTTTCCTGGCAATATATAGGGTACTGTTTCCATCGTCCGGCTCGGAGTTGCTCGCAAAAGTCGTGAATCCCTTCAATTCCCATTTTCTTTATAGCATACCGTTGATCTTTCCACATGAAATCATATTCATGCCATTGATTAAACAACAATAAAACAGCGAGAAATAAAATGCCGAATCCTCTTCGCACTAAAGCCATAGCACCGAGTACCGCCGAGAAGCAAAACAATAACAGACTACCGAGCCAAGGCCCCAAAGCTGACCATTGCCGGAAAAAATCCAGCGAAGGTGAATTGGAAAAGAAACGATTGTTGTGGGTAAAACCATCCCATGCAGAAGGGAAAAAAAAGCCAAGAATAAAAACCACAATAACAGAAAGAAAGATTCCCCAAGAACTTAAAAAACGCGAAATCGATTTTCTCTTGGTTGCCCCCATTGTTTTTACACAAAGAGGAAGACATAAAAGATTGACATAACACACATGACGAAGAGAAACCGACCAGATTTCCACATTGGTGCGTAACACTCGATAAGCAGCAATGGAACCAACAACAGCGGCTGAAATTACCAATATTAGATATACCATTTCACGATGCTGGTCAGGCATAGTTTTTCTAAAAAACAACATGCCCAAAAGCAACACAAAAGGAAAAACCGTTATAAGAAAAGCGCCTTCCAGCCAAAGCGCTGTCCAATGGGTCATAAACCGATTGAGAAAGTGAAAAAGAATAGAATAAAAACCACTCACTTTTTCATAATTCACCTCGGAATAAAAAATCCCTGTACCTTTTAGATTGATATAACCCAAACCAAACCATACAATAATCACCACTCCAAGAGAAACACAAAAAGAAATAATACACGGGCGAAAGTTTTTACCTTTCCACCAAAAACGGTAAACAAGCCAGATAAGAATGACAGATGCAATCACAAGGGCTTGCACCCGTGTCAACACAAGAGCCGCCAAAAATATGCCCAGAATCACACTTTCTTTATTCTCAGGATGATCTTTTATAAGTAACTTCACGGCATAAAAAACCGCAAATACTGTCAGCGGAATCGCCAAATTTTCGCTGACAGTCCATTGCGTATAAATCACTGCCGGATACAAAATATACAAAACACAGACAGCCGCACTGGATTTGACATCCAACATATATCGCGCAAGCCAATATATAGGGAAAAGCCCCATAAAATATAAAGCAGGATTCAACCATGAATGAATCAGTTCGATTATCCGATAGTCAGGCGCATAACAACCGAAAGACAACACAAAGGGATAAAGTGGGGGAACGGGTATATGATTTTTAAGTTTGAAATCAAGAAGATCGGCAAAACCGAAAGCCATGTTTTTATAAAACACCACATCCCAATAAACATCAACAATAGGTAAATTTACATTGGCCAGAATCCCCTGAACCAATACGGCAGGAATATAAAGAAACAAGAGGCGGAACTCACCCCGCTTATTGAATAAAATTGAATCCATTCTGTATGGTTTAATTTCCCGAAATGAAATAATAACGCTTTCTAGCCGTCCGTTTTTAATTCAGCCAATCGGATTTCATCAATGCTGATGGTTCCAACATGAGTTCGAGTTTTGTCTTTGAGATTGATAATCAAATGTACCTCAAATTTCTCACTTTTAGGGCCTTCTTTTTTCGCTCGCACCGCATTGGACAACTGTAAAACCACCCGTTGCCAATTATAAAAGGAGTTCACATAATTCGGGGAGACATTTGTCCACCGATAAACCGCATCGTGAGAATGAAGTTCTGCAGTGATCGATTCAATTCGATCCCAGCGTTGCGCCTGCAGCCAAAAAGTCAACACATGTTTACTTGAATCCTGCGGCAAGAAAGCATTTACTCCAGAAACAAATTTCAAGGCGTGCATATTTTGTGTTTTAGTCAGTTTATAATTCACATAACCAGACCCTTGCCCTAATGGAAAAGTCCCTCTGGCAAATTGTCCTGTTGGAAACCAACCCTGCGTTGAATCACAAGTTCCCAAAATATGTATCTGCCACAGCCTGGGAATAAAATAAGGATCATCAAAACTTTCTTGCAAAGGTTTTTCCACGGACTCATGCATCCATATATTCAATGGATCGTCTTCAGGACGAACATGATAATTACGTAGAGTGTAAGCTTCCAAACGGTAGGAATCAGCAGACGGTGGCGGATGGAGCCGGACGCCGGCTCCATAGCGATTTTGCAGATACATCGCGATAAGGGTTTCAAGGGAAAGCCGGTCACCTACATCGATATAAACCAGCCGGCCGGAATGTACTGCCAGGATATCATGAATGCTTTGGGTGGTCACAATCTTCGCCGGGTTATGAAAGGCAACCTCGCCAAATCCCGCCCATTGAAACAGATTTTTCATGGAAAAAACGATCGCAAACGGAAACAAAACAATCAGGATGAGAACCAACACTTTTTGGCGGAATAAAACGGCATATCGGGTAATGGCTGCTGATGAAACTGTGGAATTACTGTAGGTCACATACCATACAGTACCCAAAATAAGAGGAAGCGCAACAGAGGCATCGGCCGCATAGGAAATAAACCGCATGTTCATTATCGGCAGCGGCCAAAAAGCAAGGGTAAACCAAACAAACAACGGCAGCAACAATCTCCAATGAGGAGACAACAAACATGCATAACTAAAAACTATAATCCCCCAGGCGGCTGCGCTTTCCTGATTAACCTGGTTATAAAGAGCAACCAAATAAAATACCAGCCCGATAACCGCAAACAGAATAAACTGCCTCACTGGCCTCAAACCACAGATTAAAACGAATGCAGTCACCAGCAAAAATCCAATAATCTGTAAATAGATATTCCCCCATACCACTTCAGCATAAAAACAGGAGGTTACAATGAAACTGGACACATTCCACTGAAGATTCACACTTTGAAACACAATTCGCCGTAACGCAGGTGTTAAAAAGAATATGGTGATCCCAATGAGAGCAACGGTTGTTATCAAAAAAACTTTTCTTTTTCGAGGCGCCGATTCGGAACAAAGAATGAGGGCAAGCGACGTGAACGGAAGACACAACAACGCCGACTCCTTGGAAAAACAAGCAAATATAAACATCACGAAAAAAAAGAGATATTTTAAACGGCTGGGCGAAACCAAGGATTTGAAAAGCAGTGTCAACGCCGCTAATTGAAATACAATACTCACCGTCGTCGTTAACCAACTTTTCCATAACAACAAGTTATGCCCGGTATTACCGCACAAAAAAACCAAGACGGCAAGAAAACCCGCCGTTTCTGACCCATATCTTTTGCACCAGTAATACACAAACACCAGTATTGAAAGCCACCACGCCCCCACAGCGATTTGATGAAGAAAAGGATTCAAATCAAAAAGAACGTAATGCAGCCACCACACCAAAGAAACCAACGGCCTGTAATAAAAACCAAAAAGCGGAGGATCCACAAACGCTTTCCATGGATTCAACACATTCTCATAAGCCCACCAGAGAAAGCGGAGATCGTCTTTCTCGAAAATCAATCCCGCCGTCCGTGCAACTTTGACAGCCCCGATTCCAAGACAAATACCAAGCAGAGGCAAAAAGGATAATTTCCAGGCAAAACCTTTGCTTCCATTGGGTGTTACTTGATTTGAATCGTATTGATTCACTGGTGATTGAACTGAATTTTGGTCCATTCATTATTCCCTTGATATATTTCAAATTGACGCCTATGCCCAATTGGACATCACGGTAATGATAATGTACAGTCGAATTTCGGAGTTGTCTCAAAACTATGTTAGATGAGGAAAATGCCACAACATAGGTCAATCCGCCGCGGCGGACATAGGTTTGCCCCTACCATATGTAGGGTTAGACCTATGTGTCTAACCTGTTATTAGACAATCCCGCTCCGGCATTTTATAAAAGCACCAAAGTAATCGATAAAAATTGCCGTAAACAAGCACAGAATGGAAGATCATTGAAAGGCTGGAGCTGTATTCAAAAACGGAGTTCGTTACAATAAAACAGGTTATATCTTGTAAGAAATCCAATATAGAAACGGTGGTATAATGGCAGGTTTTGTCTTTTTTTTGGCAATAACAGGCTGGTGTGGATATAAATGGACCCGCCTTCTATGTTCCTGGTCTGATCATATTACAACCCATATCCCTTTATCATTCGTTTTGGGATTTTGCTGGTTCACAATTTTCAGCATCATCGCATACACATGCCAATCGACTTTCATGACTTTTACGGTGGTTTATGTTCCCGCCACAGTCGCTTTTCTCTTTTGGCCTTTTGAATACCCACCTCGGGAACGCTCTTTTATCATCAAACAAAGTGAATTCACTGCATTAATTATTGTTTGTTTGATTGGAATCTTACTTTGCATGTATCTCGGAGGCTTCATGGGAGGCGACGGGACATTCCATCAAGCCAAAATACAGAATCTGCTCAACAAAAGAGAATTTGCCAACAACGATCCTTATTTACAGAACGTGAAAGACGATCGCTATTATTTCAGTGTGTGGCATTCATTTCTCGCTATAAATCTGTCTCATATAGATCAGGCATATAAGTGGGTTCCCTTCCTCTGGTTCTACATTCCCGCAGTAATCATTACAGTCGTCATTCTTTCCCAGTACACCTTTGCGGCGATATTGTTTAATCGTTCGATTGCGGGAGTTATAGCAGCGATCATCTGGGTCGTTCACTTTTTAATTCTGGCCTATACGGACTCAAGATATTGGACCGATGGCCAAACATTGAACTACCCCTCCGGAATTTGCATCCACTTATTTACGCCGATCGGGCTAGGGCTATATCTACGGTCTTGCGAATACTATAAGAATAATCCTTGGATTACGGGCATCATCCTAGGATTGATCATATGGGTAATCGCCTTAATTCACTTATTTTATAGCCTATTGTTCATTGCTTCCCTGATTTTCTTATGCACGGCCATGGGAATTTATTTGTGGAATTTTAACGTGTGGAAGAAACAATGGATAAAACCTACGCTGATTTCATTCCTGGTTTCTTTTCCCTGGTTGATTTTTCGTACAGTGTCTTTATCAACAATTAAAAACCCCTTTTTCTTATCTCCCCACGGCTGGGCAACGAAATTCAAATTCTTTAATGATAACGCCTATATTCTCGATCCGCGTTTAACGTTCTTCTCTTTAGGTCATTACCAAACCGACCGGATTGTCTTGGCAGCGATTATAATTTCTATAATCGCCTTGCTTTTGGTTCGCAAATACCGGTGGGCCGCCTATGTGGCTATTTCCACATTGATAACAGTGGTTGTAGTTTCCGTTCCCGTCATTGTTACTACTATCGCTTCCGCTATCACCGCCTATAAAATCCCGCGATTAACCTTATTAATTCCGGTTACCATCGCTGCCACAGGTGGAATTCTTTTTCTAACCGATATGTGGTTTTTTAAAAAGAAATGGTTTTGGAGAACCGCAGTCATATTGATTGCAATGACAGCTCTGTTTTGGGTATACCAGGATGCATGGACCCGGTACGGCTATTTGAAAAAATGGCTGCAAGCCCAAAACATGCATCGTGCGTTAACTAACCCATCCATGCTAAATGCCCGTGAGCTTTTCGCATACGAAAACAATCGGCCAACGATTCTTGGAGATGAAGGGCAAACGTATGTTCTCGGCGCATATTATCCGCTATGGGCAGTTTCACTGCCAGCCGCCCATGCTCCAATTTCCTTCGAATACCGGCATCGAAACAATATTTTCCGATTCTTAACCGGAAAACAGTGCACCCCTTTTGACATTCAACGTCTGGCCTCGGATTATGAAGCCGATTTCCTTATATTGAAAAAGGACACACCTGTCATAGATCAACTTAAACCAGCATTAATCCAAACCATATGGCCATACCATATTTTCCGCCTGCCTTTAATACAAAACGTTTTTGAAAAACAATTATTTCCACTGCCTTGGTTGGACTATTACCGCTGGATTAAAAAAACTTCGACCCGGGAAAATAATATTTCTTCTTGGGGACCTGGTCATCTCATTAAAGAATTAACGACTCCTACCGGATTAGACGAAAAAATATTCGGCCGGGTCATGGTCACGGACGGGCTAGATCGAACTATCGTCTATGAACCCATTTTACCTGCAACCGACAAACCTCACCCCAGTTTTGTGTCTTTCTGGCTTTATCTGGAAGAAGCAAATGGAATATCCATCGATCGTTTATCAGTAACCTGGCACAGTGGCACCTGCAATTGGTCTCATATAGATTTAAAAAACTTAAAGTTAACTAAACAACTTCATAACGGCTGGAACGCAATACTGCTGGAAATCAACCCGAATGACATTATTCCAAAAAAAGCCCACAAAGACGATTGGGGGTTATATACTGGGCTTCATTACAAGCCCACCGATCCACCAAAACATGTGCTCTGTGGCATGCGGGATATAACTCTCTATGTTGACCGAAATGAAAAATAATTTATTCTGAAACACATTGACGGCTAATGAGGGAAGTTATAAAATAATAGTTTGCAAAAATTCAAAGGTGGAATAAGTACAATGAAAAAAGAAATACATCCCAATTATTATAAGGCCACGGTTACATGTGCCTGTGGCAATACATTTGAAACAGGCTCAACAATGGATAATATCCGCGTAGAAATTTGTTCAGCTTGTCATCCCTTCTTCACCGGGAAGCAGAAATTTGTGGACACCGCCGGACGGGTTGAACGGTTCAAGCGGAAATACAATCTTCAATAACGATATTTTCGCAATCCGTTTTTTTACAAATCATTATTGAATGGAATCATCTGAAGGACGAGGAGATATGATTTTATCCTCGTCTTTTTTGACATCATTCGGTGTTGAATTGGCAGATTCTCCCCTTTTTCTCCGCTTTCTTTCCTCAAGCCACTGTTTTAGCTGTTCTCTTTTTTTCTGCAAATAGGGAATATCTTTGGAGAGCAGTCCCAATCCTAAAAGGATAAATACCCACCCCTGAAGAATCGGAATAAATCCCCCAATAATCCCTATTAATATACAAAAAATACCTATGGTGATGCGAAATATTTTTTTAAAAGCCACTTGTTTCATATAAAATTTCCGGTTGTAGATTTTTAATTTATGGATAACCAAAAATTACTCATGAATCAGTTCAATCCAAATAATCCGGTCAAGCTGATAACAATTCAACTGATCATATACAATCTTCGAGCATTCCAAAATAAGCATGATTTTTTGAGTCCAGCTTTTACCATTGATAAGGAGTAGCCTTCCTAAATCGTGCATGTCCAATGGAGTGTCACTTGATAAGTGCATACGATATGTGCGAGACTGATCGCACTTATTTACACTGTTACAAGACGGCAATAAATCGGGAAGACGCTCGAAGTCCCTTTCCGGGTCAAAATTGTAAAAGGTTTCCATGAGCAAATTTGTTATTAATTTTATTTATTAACAATGCTCAGATAATAACCTCAAACTGATAATTTGTCATGTAGAATAAATTTGGCTTTAATATTCATACTGTTCTCCATATTGTACGGTATAAAACCAAAAATATTTCAACATAACAGAGAAAAGGAGACCGATTATGCAAAAGACCAGGTTTGACTTGTTTACACGGGGTTGTGTGCTTTTTGTGTTTTTGTTGATTCCGTTTATGCCGATCTACGCCGCATCTCTGAATGCAGCGGATTATGGAATCAAAGGTGAAGGTCTGGAAGACGAAGGAGCACTCATCCAAAACGCACTGGACGCCGCCGCTGAAAAAGGAGGCGGAGAAGTATTCCTTCCGGCCGGAAGATATAAAATTGAGGATCATATAACCATCCCATCAGGCGTTGTGCTTCGCGGTGTGTGGCAGGCTCCACACCATCAGGATGTTTCCTGGGGAACGGTAATTTTAGCAGTAGGCCATGAGGGGGAAGAGGATGGGCCGCCCTTGATTCAACTCGAACCAAGCGCCTCTGTACAAGGATTGACGATTTATTATCCCAACCAGATTTTCCCCGATATTCAACCCTATCCATGGGCTATTCAAGGAAAAGGCATGCATGGCAGTGTTGTGAATATAACCCTGGTCAATGTCTATCAAGGCATCGATTTCGGTTCTCATCACAATGAGCTGCACTACATTCGCAATGTTTTCGGCACCGTATTGAGACGAGGTGTCTATGTCAATAATTGTACGGATATCGGCCGGATTGAAAATGTTCACTTCAATCCTCATTACTGGTATCGGGCTGATTTACCCGAAAAACAGCGGGTAAAAAACATGAGAAACCTGATTGATTATCTGAATTCCCATACGGAAGTATTCATTTTCGGGCGAACAGATTGGGAATATGTTCTTAATACATTTGCTTTCGGATTCGACAAGTGTTACAAATTCATCAAAACGCCTGAAGGAGCCTGCAACGGAAATTTTCTTGGAATCGGAGCGGACGGCGGCCATCATGCACTATGGGTAGATGAAACCCAGCCGCCGGGATTATTGATCACAAATGGCGAATTCGTCACATTCAGCGGCGAAAATCCCACAGAAATTGTGACCACGGATAATTTCAACGGTGTGATACAGCTTTCCAACTGCTCGTTTTGGGGACCTTCTTTTAGAAACGCATTGATACGGGGACAGGGTTTTGTTTCTTTCAATCAGTGCAACTTCGTCCATTGGGGAAAAGATTCTCCTGAAACACATGCTTTGAGAATAGAAAGTGGTGAAGTAAATATAAGCAATTCCCGTTTCAATCAATCTAAACCGGCTATTTATTTAGGCAAAGATGTTGAATCCGCCGTCATTATGGGCAATCATTTCAAAGAAAAAGCAGCCATTGACAATCAAAGCAAGGGAAGCGTAGAAATCGGTCTTAATGTTGTGCGGAAGTGACTTATCCAGATTTATATAAAATAATGACAGGTTGACAGTCCGTCTTCCTCACTTAAAATTTATTTTGATGGTATAATAATAAGTAAGATGGCGGCGTAGCCAAGTGGTAAGGCAGAGGACTGCAAATCCTTTATTCGGCGGTTCGAATCCGCCCGCCGCCTTAATTTCCTTTCTAATCTCTTTCTGGTAAGAGAATCCGCATCGCTTCATCAACGGAAGAATAAATCGGAGCCATTTTAGAAACCCGCATGAGTTCCAAAGTATAATACAACCGTTCCGAGGGATTTACCAGGCACACACCTCCATTCTTATCTTTGACAACCCGGCTCAGTTCAAGAATTTCTCCAATGATGAAACTTTGTACTGAACGAATATCTGTGAAATCAAAAATGAAGTAATTTTTGCCTTCTTCTAAATACTTTTGGATGATCTCTCGTAGTTGGATTTGATCGCTTAATAAAAAAACTCCTTTGCAGGCAATGATAGCCACTCCCGAGTCAACCTTACACTCTAAAGTAATCCCGTTGATGTTCATAACCTCTCTTTCTGGTATTCCGCTTGAACTACGTATTCAGACGTACCAGCAAAATTATAATTGCATACAATATACCTGATAAGTATTTCTTTTCTTTATTTTATTCTCCGGTTAAAATGCACAGAACTGAATGACACTTTCCACTAGTTTAAACATCGGGAAATTTCACATAAACTTTAGCTTTATCGTATTAAACCCCGAAAAACTTCTGGGGTAGTGATTAAAGGGAGTTCAGATGAAGAAGTGTTTTTACCTTTTCGTACTTTTTTTCGTTTTATTCGTCCCAAATAAAGCATTGAGCCAAGTTCATACCCGTGCGTTATGGATTTCCAGATGGGATTTTAAAAGCGCCACCGATGTGGTTCGCATTATGGAAAATGCTATAACCCTCGGAGCGAACACCGTTTATTTTCAGGTGAGAGGAAACGCCACGGTTTTCTACCCTTCAAAAATTGAGCCTTGGGCCTGGGAACTTACAGAGGAAAAGCCACATTCGGTGATAAATCCACCCGGATGGAATCCTTTGGCCACAGCTGTTCTTGAAGCCAAAAAACGAAAACTCAATATTCAAGCTTGGATGAATGTGTTTCCGGGCTGGAGAGGGATCATACCGCCCAATCGGAAGTCAAATCAAATCTGGCTGACGAAGCGCTCTTGGTTTATGGTCGATCATCGCGGGATTTTACTAAGACCGGCCAAAAGTTTTTACGCCTTTTTATCACCCGGACATCCGGAAGTGCGAACATATTTGGCTGATGTTTTCGGCGAAGTGGCACAAAATTACCCCACACTGGATGGGATCCATATGGATTATGTACGTTATCCCGGCCATAAGGAGGTAGGAAGATTTCGAGACTTTTCTTATGAAAAAGCCAGTATAAACGCATTCAAGGACCAATTTGGGAAAAAACCGCTTTATAATCTGCCGGAATGGCAGAGTTTCAAATGTGCTCAAGTAACTGAAACAATACGGGGTATTCGAGAATCCATACTTAAATCGGCACCCAATATGACACTTTCAACCACCTGTGTTGCCGATATTAATCATGCCACGGCTCAAACAGGCCAAAATCCCAAAATTTGGCTTTCGCAGAAACTAGTCGATGAAATCATTCCTATGGTATACAAAAAGAATACAAATGAAGTCATTGAATTATTGGATTCTTTTGAGAGTTTTGTTGGGAGTGAATATAAAGAACTGCTCATCCCGGGCTTGAATGTCGCCTTCAACTCGATAACTGAAAGTAAACGGCAAATTGATAAAGTATATGAAAGAAACTATAAAGGACAGGCTCTTTTCGCTTATCAAGCCTTGTTTCCGGATCATAAACCCAACAAAAAAGCGAAGGTAATCGAATCCATCTGGCGGGAACAATACATTAAAGAAATTTTATCTCGTAGTGCTAATTAAATGATTTTGACGACACGTTGTTATTTAAAAAAATCCAAGTTCAACTTTGGCCGCTTCTGACATCATATCCGGATTCCAGGGAGGATCCCACGCCAATTCAACTCTTGCAGATTTTACACCAGGAGCATTATTGGCCGCCGTTTCTACTTCCAGCGGCAGGGTACCCGCAACCGGACAGGCTGGAGATGTCAATGTCATCGTTATAGTTACATCTCCTTCATCCTCAATATCGATATTGTAAATTAATCCCAATTCAAAAATATTTACAGGAATTTCCGGATCATAACAGGTTTTTAATGCCGCAATGACATTTTGTTCTATTTCGTCTTTTGATTTGACTTCCGAATCCATAACACTACCTTTTTTGATTCTGCTTACTCAGTTGAAACCACGGCCGCCTCTTTGCTTTCCAAAGCCGCTTTTAGCGTATGCCAAGCCAATGTGGCGCATTTAACTCGCATGGGAAAATCCCGAATTCCAGAAAAAGCAGCTAGTTTACCCATCTCCATTAGCTGCTCGGTAAAATCCATATCCTTTGTGACTAAATCGTGAAACCGCTCAAATGCTTCATTCACTTCTTGCAGGGATTTACCCTTTAATGCTTCTGTCATTAACGAGGCAGATGCTGTTGAAATTGCGCATCCAGTTCCCTGAAAGGAAACATCCTTCACTTTGTCATCTTCAACTTGAAGATAAATGGTAACCTGGTCTCCGCACAAAGGATTATGTCCTTCGGCCTTTCTATCCGGGGCTTCCATTTCTCTGAAATTGCGCGGCTTTTTATTGTGGTCGAGAATTACTTCCTGATAGAGTTCACGTATCTCAGACATTCATGTATTCCTAAATTTAAGATGTACGGGTATTTTCTATTATCCCAGAAAATCAATAACCTTGTGAATACTGGCGGCCAAAGTGTCTATTTCTTCATATGAATTGTAAAATGCCAAAGACGCCCTGGCTGTAGCCGGTACATTATAATAATCCATAACCGGTTGAGCACAATGATGCCCCGTTCGTATAGCTACACCATCCTGATCGAGGATAGTGCCAATATCGTGAGGATGAATTCCTTCTATGATAAAGGATAACACACTCGA
>CAZXSQ010000167.1:10275-12433 GCA_964643335.1 uncultured bacterium | reverse complement strand
TGTGGTGCGGACATTCTGTCTGCACAATATACATTGATAAATTGTAAGTGTTCACCACAATATGTAGCTGCTTTCAAAAGGACATTATACTTTTTGCCGTTTTGTCATTTATACATCATGTTTTTATATTCTAAAGGACTAAACAGATGAGAGGGCACACCGGACTTATTTTATCTCTTCTACTGGGATTGATTGTCATTGTGGCTGTAGCGCAGAATCTTTTGTATAACAGCGTAGTATGGCAGATCACTCAATTTGCTAAGGAGAATATGAAGGTTCTTCGGCATAATGAAGAGAAAAATGCCACGAATATTTTTCATTCTGTCGAACGTGCAACTGCCGGTTCGCTTGAACGCGGCGAAATGGAAAAATTCACCAAACTTTTGCAGGCTCAGAAAAATATTGAAGGGCTGATGGAATTCTCTTTGTTCGACCGACATGGCGTCGTTACGCATTCATCGGATTCGTCTTTTTTGGGGAAAACGCTTCCAGAAAAGTTCCGCCAGACTTTATTCAATGAAAACGAAATGATCCTTCAATACACAGACGATGCGATTGAAATCTATCAACCTCAAGTTACAAGTGAGGATTGCCTGCGCTGCCATGTTCAATGGACACTGGGTGAAATTGGAGGGATCACCCATTTTCGTTTCTCTAAAGACGCCTTGATCCAGGCCCAGAATCAAACCACCGCCGCTATTGCCAATATGAAAGATTCTATCTTTCAGAATTCGATGTTGACGATGTTGGTCATTATTGCCGCTTCAATTTATCTGGGTTTCCGGTTTGTAAGAATAAATAAGGATTTATCCGCTTTGACTGTGGAATTGGAAGACCGAGTCCAGCGAAGAACCCAGGAATTATTTCATTCAAATGAGGAATTGCAGAAAGCGAAACAACGAGCTGAACAGGCCAATCAGGCCAAAAGTGAATTCCTCGCCAACATGAGCCATGAAATACGCACCCCGATGAATGGGATTATCGGTTTGACTGATCTGACGCTCAACACGAAAATGACCGATAAACAGAGGGAGAACCTGATTTATGTGAAAGATTCGGCCAATACGCTGCTGCAAATCATCAACGATATTCTTGACTTCTCTAAAATTGAAGCCGGCAAGTTTGAAATCTGTCCCGTCGATTTCGAACTTCGGGATATGATGCATGATACGGCTCGTTCGCTGGCCGTCCGGGCGCATGAAAAAGACCTGGAATTATTATGCCATATTAGCCCTGAAACTCCGGATTTTCTATACGGTGATTCCATCCGCTTACGCCAAATAATCATCAACTTGACCGGGAATGCCATCAAATTCACTGAACAGGGGGAAGTGTCAATTTTTGTTGAACCCGCTGAATTAACCGAGGAAGATGCACTGCTTCATTTCAAAATATGCGATACGGGTATTGGTATCCCATTGGAACGGCAGGAAAAAATATTTAAAGAATTTGAACAGGCCGATAGTTCAACCACCCGCAAATATGGAGGCACCGGCTTGGGATTGGCAATCTCGATGCAGCTGGTTTCTAAAATGGGAGGACGATTATGGGTTGAAAGTCCCAATCCCTACATAAAAGCTTCTGATGAATTACCCGGAAGCGTGTTTCATTTTACCGTTCGATTCAAACTGCGGGAAGAACCAGTCTCTAAATTGAAGGATTATGAAGTTGATTTAAGGGATATGCCCGTGTTGATCGTTGATGATAATGCAACAAACCGCATGATTCTTGAAGAGATGGTCTCCAATTGGGACATGAAACCAACGGCATCCAATGATGCTTTTTATGCACTGATGGAGATGGAAAAAGCGCACTCCTTCAATAAGCCGTTTCCTCTGGTTATCACCGATTATAACATGCCCGGGATGGATGGCATCGGTTTGGCTAAAAAAATTAAATCGAATCCTCAGTTTTCCAATACTCAAATTATGCTGCTTTCTTCTTCCAGCATGTTTCTCAATGAGGATCAATGCAAACAAGCGGGAATCTCTTCCTTGCTTCTAAAACCGGTTAAACAATCGGAATTGTTTGATGCCATTTTATCCATAATGGGAAGGCCGGTGTTATCGGCACAATCCCCGGTAGATGCTTCTTCAAAATCCCAAGAATATATCTTTGCACATGATAAACCTTTAAACATACTTCTGGAGGAAGACAA
>CAZXSQ010000167.1:4492-10265 GCA_964643335.1 uncultured bacterium | reverse complement strand
GCGGCATCATGTCGATGTGGCCGCCAATGGCCAGGAAATTTTGGATCTGCTCGATAAAAGAAAATACGACTTAGTTTTTATGGACCTGCAGATGCCGGTCATGGATGGATTTTCTGCCACTGAGGCCATCCGCGAGCGGGAGAAAGAATCTGGAACACACATTCCGATTATTGCCATGACGGCCAATGCGATGAAAGGTGATGAAGAACGATGCCTGCGGGCGGGTATGGATGGTTATGTGGCAAAACCGATCAAGCCTGAAAAGTTGAATGAGGCATTATCTTCGCTGTTCAACTACTCGGATAAAGAAAATGATTCGGATATTGCAAGCGATAAGGCTGAACAAGAGGTTACATCCACAAAATCGTATGATCCCGAAATATTTGATAAAGAAGCCTTGATTGAATCCTATGGTGATAACAGTGAAATATTTAATGAATTATTGGACATGTATTTTAATGATATTCCCGCCATGTTTTTTCAAGTTCAAAAGGCTGTTGAGGAAAGGGATAGTCAGGCTCTGGATGAATCTGCTCACAGTTTGAAAGGTGCTGTGGGGGCTTTTGAAGCGAAACGCGCCCATGCAGCTGCCTCCACCCTTGAACGGATGGGGAAAGAAGAGACATTTGACGGCGTGGATGAAGCGCTGGCCAACCTGGAAAAAGAGATTCAGGAATTGGATACAGCATTGAATCAATTTAAACAGGAAATCGAGTCATGAAATCACATAATCAACACTGAGGTATAAAAGAAGGTGAAGTAAAGATGAATGAGATTAATTGGTCTAATTGTTCTTTTCTTATTGTAGACGATGTTCGGTTATGCCGGTTCAATGTGCTTGGGATACTGAAGAATTTAGGAAGCAAAGTGAATTATTCCGCTATGAATGGCGCCGAAGCACTCGAAATTCTTGAAGATGATGAGAAAAAAGTGGATTGCGTCATTTCTGATTTTAAAATGCCGGTGATGAACGGCCTTCAACTTCTCAAAGCCATTCGAACTGGGAGGAAAAATATACGCCGGAATTTGCCTGTTGCCATGCTGACTGGCTATGGAGACGAGAACCTGGTGGGATTGGCGATAAAACTCGATGTCAATGCGTTTTTACTGAAGCCTGCCAATAAAGGATCTTTAACCCCCAGGCTGCATGCTATTCTTCAAGATGACCATACCGATGAGTCTTGGCTGCGGCAAGTCTCGGATTATGAAGCCGTCGATATTAATTCGACGGTGGCAAATTTGCTTGAAGATGATCCTTCCAGTCTTCTCGCCGTTACCGAACATAATGAACCCCTCTCGGAAAACGAAGTGCTTTACCGATATGATAATGTCCCTGAAAATTACCCGCTCTCACGGGATCTCCGTTCAAAAAACGGGAGCATTCTTTATCCATCTGGAACGGTGCTGACCCGCAGGCATATTACCCGGCTAAAAGGATTGAAAGATCTCGGTTTTTGGGATGGCAACATATGGATCGTGTCCCCAAAAAAGAAGGAAGATAAATCTTTTGATGTTTCTTTTTCGGATGATGCCTCTTATCAATCAGCAGAAGGGGATTACAAACGGTCTACCTTGTCTCGCCTGGGAAAATTGAGTATTGACAGTGATTTGAAATGTTCACGATGCCAAACTGAATTCTCCCCGAGTTATGAATTGATTCGTCTTCATAATCGCGGGGAATTGACCAAAATTTTATGTCCCGCTTGTATGAAACGTGACAATGAATTGATGTGTGCTTGCGTTAGATTGATGATTTTGAAAGGGGGATTCCCCTTAAATTATGAAGAGATTCTCCAGTCTTTCTATGAGCGGAATATTAACCTTGGCAAAGGAATCGAAGACCCGTTCGCCGCACTGCGAAGTACTTACGGCAGCGATCCTTTGTCTGAGGAAGACATTCAGGATTGGGTACGAGGGAACTTTTTTATCTTGAATAAAAGTACCAATCAGGTGGAATGCATGATTAACCGTATCATGTCCAATCCTGATAGAGTGCGCCTTCTGGGAAAAGAAGGGCTTGCCGGCCGGCACATGGCAATGAAACGATCTCAACATTCTCCAAAATGAGAGGTGATATATTAATGAAGAGAATTTACTTATTTTCAATTCTTGCCGTAGTCTTTTGCATCGCAGCACTGGCCCATGCACAAGACCGTGCAGCGCTTGAATCACTTTCACCCGATGAGGTTCTTTCAAAATTAAACCTTGATTATCTAGGGCTCGAATCTGTGAAGGCCTATGCTGAAAAGGGCGAACGCCAAAAAGCGTTTGAAGAGCTTCTCTCCTATTATCGTGAGCAATACCCGATTCCGCCGGAAAGTGAAACCTCACAAACGGATGAATTCCCTGTAGCCAACCATATAGCTAATCATATTTTCCAATGGGGGCCATACGAACCGGCGGATTATGGAGACAAAATCAATTGGGAATGGGACCCACGGGGAGATATTGAATGGGTGGCCGCCATTTACCGCTTTTATTGGGCGCGTCCCTTAGCCGAAGCATATAAAGCGACACGCAATGAAAAATACGCTCAGGCGTTTGTTGAATTGACTGCTGATTGGATAGCCAAACATCCCTTGGAAAAACACCGGAAAACGCATTCCGTGTATAAACATTGGCGCGGCTATGCATGGCTGGATATCCAGACCGGTATCCGTGCTCAGAATATATGCAGGGCGTTTAAAGTCATAATTCATGCCGAGTCGTTTACACCTGATTTTCTTGCCATACTTTTGGCCAGTATGTACGATCATCAGCTGAAGACAGAAAAAATCCCTATGGGTAAAGTTCACAATAAAGCGGTTTTTGAGCAACGCGGGGTAGTCAGCATCGCTAGCACGTTTCCTGAATTTAAAGATTCTAAACGGTGGATGAAGTTCGCCCTTAAAAGAACAGAGGAAACCTTCCTCGCCCAAACCACCACTGACGGTGTCCAGCGGGAATGGTCAGGTGGCTATCATCTCGGCGTATTACGTGATGCTGTTGAAATTATGGAACGGGTGGAGAAATTCGGCATTTCGGTTTCAGAACAATATCTGAAACGGATCAGGGGGATGTACGATTACATTTTCGCCATGACTACACCGGACTTGGGTTTCCCCATGTTCGGAGATACAAGCCGAGCGATCGAGTTGGGCGACGACCGCTCACATTGGCCGCTTTATCCTACATTGATCGAAGCCAGTGAAATTTTGGAAGACCCAAAATACGCCGCCCGTGCAAAACTTGATCGGTCTGATTTACCGAAACAAACAAGTTATGCTTTTGAACAAGCCGGGATGTATGTTCTTCGGGATCAATGGGGAGCGGATCAAATTTACTTTGCCCTGCATTGTTCTCCTCCGGCGATTTCCAGCCACGATCAACCCGATAATGGGACGTTTGAGTTATACGCTTACGGACGATGGCTGATGCCGGATACCGGCTACTACACCTATGGCCACGATCCTCAAGGGAGAGCTTGGCACCGGCGAACCCGTGTGCACCAAACATTGACACTGGATGGGAAAGATACGAAAGTCGCTGCAAAACATCTTTTCCATAATTATGCCAATGCGTGTGATACGCTTGTAGTCGAAAACCAATCTTATGAGAATCTGAAACATCGCCGAACAGTTTGGTTCGTGAATAAACAGTTTTTTATATTACTGGACGAAGCAATCGGGAATGCGAAAGGCGGCCTGGATTTACATTTTCAATTGGCTCCGGGCAATGCAAAAATCATTACGGAAAACAAATCTGTTCATACATTATTTAACGATGTCAATGTTTTGATCAGCGGACAAAATAAGGATATAGCGCTGAAAGAGGAGGAAGGTTGGTTCGCCTGGAAATACGGAAAGCGGAAGAAAAGGCAGGCTTTTCATTTCCACCACAAAGAGAACGCACCGGCTTATTTCCTGACAGTGATTGTACCTTATGAAGGCAACCAATCACCTTCAGTATCAGCCGAATTCAAAACTGATTTCAAAGTTGGAGATAATTCGGTGGAAGTCTCGGTCAATAAAGACAACGAAGAGTGGACTATTGGCCGGGATATAAAACAGAAAAAAGCATGGTGTGAAATAAATAAAAATTAAGGTATATCATTCCAACTCCACTACAGCCCATAAACCTAAATTTTCAACTATGAAACTAATTTTATTTCCATTTTTGCTTACTTCTGTTTCAAATCTCTCCCGTTTTGGCATAAGCACATTGGCTGATTTCAAATCGGATTTGTTGCCCGCTTTATCCAACAATGCTTTATCAATGGATATTTCAACATCAGCGGGAGTGATTTTATCATTCCCGGCTTGATAGTTCTGATTGAGAAGGTGGCAGATGATTGCTCCATCCTTCTGTTTTGAGTAATAACGCAGTGAAACACGTATTTTCTTTGAACCTTCTACCTTCACCTGGTTTCGTATAGTGTTCGGCAGTGACTTGATATTTTTGTATGGATAAATGGTTGCATTTGACTGTTTCAATACATCGTCCTGATTGTCAGGCAGTGGTTGATCGCCAATGATTAGATTTTTATATGCAGCCACTACGCCAGGCTGGAGGCGCAAAGGCAATTCATCGTTACCGGCAATCAAAATGGCATATGGTATGTTATTTTCGGCTAATTGGAACGCCGCTTTTCTGATCGTACTGTGATTTTCCATGGAATAGATCAAAGCCGTGTCGGCAAGCGAACTTGTGTGATCAAACAGGGTGGAGTTATCACGCACAAAGCGGTACAACCAGGCGAAATCCTCGACTTTCCCATGCCACCAATGCGTTCCCAATTCGCTGGTATAACACCATTGCCGATGTGGAACCATGAACACGCTGCCAAAAGCATACGTCTGAGCTATCCATGTTCGAACCAGGCCGGGTTTTTCATTGGCTTTGATCCAGGCCCAATCCTGACCGGAGGCGGTGGCTGTTTGTCTTCGATTCAACGCTTCCACCAATTTATAGATCAGAACTGGTTCGATTGGAGCAGCCTTCGACGCTGCGTGTTGGTGGACTTCTCCACAGAAATAATCGATGACTGGCGAAGGGATTAAGGTTCGGGGTGACGAGGCACTGGAGTTAATGCTCCTGACCAAAAGTTTATCACGTTGTTTTTCTGCGTATTCATAAATATCGGTGATTCGAGCAATCATACGCTCATTTTGGTACTTCTGGAATTCTCTTATCAATGGGATGGAATAATGTTCTTTTTTGTATTTCTCGGCAGTGATATCTTTGGCTTTTAAAAAATCACCGTAATCGAATGTTTTGATATTTTCGATTCCTTTTTCTTTTAATTGCGAAGATGAAAAATGTTTCTGAAGATAGTCTCGAAAACCTTTCATGCAGTATTCACAAAAGCAGCCGCCGTTATATGCGGAGCACGCGGAAGTACCGCTGTAATCATCAATGTGAAGACCATCAATAGGAGCAAGACATGCCCGTGCGGCTTGATCTCGTAAATAAGCTTGGTAATCAGGATTGTTTGTACAAAACCAATAGGCAGGATGGCCTTTATAGCTGTGATCCCACAACCATGGAACTCGAAGCGGATTTCCTTCGAGATCACGGCACACTGCTTCCATGAATGTATCCGGGCGAGATTCGATATATCCTCTGAAATCCACCAGAAAATCCACACTCGCGCAATAACGCATACCTCTGTTATGGGCTTCCTCAACTCGTTCTTTGAAACTTTGAACAGAGCCTTCTTCACGAGAACGCGGCCGGTCTCCCCAACCTACGACTGTGCCATGGTAGGCGTCATATTGTTCAGGTTCACTGGAAG
>CAZXSQ010000167.1:0-4482 GCA_964643335.1 uncultured bacterium | reverse complement strand
CAGAGCAAATTCCCGAAGAAGCGGCCAGAAGACAGATTCCTATGAACAGCAAATTCATCATAATTATTTCCTTTGAAGTCTGTTGTAACGGGGGTGTCTCAAAATTACTTTAGATGAGGAAGATGTCACAACAAAGGGCAAACACGTAGGTTTGCCCCTACCCTATGTAGGATTAGACCTATGTGTCTAACCTGTTATGAGACAACCCGTTTTTAACTGTGCCGCCCGAAGACTGTTCGTAGCGCCGGCATTTTGCCGGCTTTTAGATGTTCCGTCCAAGGCGCAGGCGTTTAGATAGAATATTGTCTCACATTACAATCTCAAGAATCTAGATACATTGTTTAGAATTAAATTTATTCTACAATCGCAATTGAACCGGTGGGTGGCAAAGGCAAGACTGCGAAGCAGTCAGCCTTTGAACAAGATTCTTCGAACGTAAAACAATTTTTCAGTCAGTACCATTGAATGAATAACAAAAAATACGTTACGATGAATTATAAAGAACCATAATTTTTGCATCGAAAGGAGAATAAAAAGTGAATAGGTCTATTAGGTTTTGGTTTTTATGTCTCATACTATTGGTTGGATTTACAACAGTAGATGCAGCCGAGTTTCCCAACAAATGGATGGTGGTCATTGACGCTCAAGACTATCCGGACCTTCAAGCCGCTGTCAATGCCGTGCCCAAGCAAGGTGGAAAGGTTCAATTACCACCGGGTACATTCGAGTTGACTCAGCCATTGATTTGTTCCAGTGAAAATATTCGTATCGAGGGTGCAGGCGCAGCGACTCATCTGGTGAATAAGAATGAGGAAGGAAAGCCCGCCGTAATCTTGCGGCCGGAGCCGGAAAACTACGATGAAGATTCCAGAGCCAGAGTTTGGCGAGTGCAGCTGACTGATTTCCGGATCAGCGGTAACCCGAAAAGCGGTGACGGTTTACTGGCTGAAGGAGTGAATGAAATTTTCATTCATAACCTCGCTGTTGATCACAATGGCGGGAACGGTATATCTTTGATCGATTGTTACGAAGACCCGCGTATCGCCGATTCGATTATTACCTACAATGCAAAAACGGGACTCAATATTTTACGCGGGCACGATATTGTGGTGAACGGAAACCAGTTCGAGGAGAATCAGGACGCTCTGCGTTGTATCGATAGTTACAACTTATGCATGAACGGCAATAACCTGGATGATCATCTGCGTCACGGCGTGGTAATTGAAAACACGTACGGTTCAGTACTTTCCGGAAACATGATCGAAGAATGCAAGGGAACCGCAATTATCATGGATCGTGACTGTTACGGCAACACCGTCAGCGCCAACGTGATTGCCCATAATTTCGGCGGCGGTGTTGATTTGATCGATGCGTGGGGATGCGCCGTTTCAGCGAATACATTCACCATCGTATCCAAACGCGGTGTCGAGGTAGGTCCGAATGCTGGACGTATCGCCATCACCGGTAACAATTTCTCAAATGCCCATATAGGTGGAGAAACAAGACGTGACGACGAAGCAAGAGGTGTGATTTTGAATAATACCGCCGATGTCACCATCACTGGCAATATATTCACAGGAATGTACCAAAGCGCAATCGAAGCCGAGGGCGAATGCAAAAGAATTCTGGTAAACTCCAATATCATTTCGGATTATTCAAAATCCGAACCAGGGAAATTCAAAGCAATCGACGGAATCAACCAATTAAAAAGTGAAGACAACCTGATTGAAAAAGAAGGATAGTAGTGTCCTATGGTACGTAGGGGCGGTTCGCGAACCGCCCCTACCAGCGAACCGCCCCTACCTTTTCATTTCTTTCATCTCCCGTCATAATAGAAGTAACACGTTTTTATAAAGGGTAATATTTTATTGGGGAATAAACGGTTATGCATCTTTCTGACGGTGTTGTTTCTTTGCCTGTCCTTGCCGGTGGATTTTTGGTAGCCGGGGGATTGTTTGTATGGTCGGCTAAAAATGTTCGTGATGAAGAAATTCCAAGAATAGCGGTTTTTACGGCAGCTTTTTTTGTGGCTTCATTGATTCATTTCAAAGTTCCTGCTACCAGCGTCCATTTAATTTTTAACGGTCTCATCGGCGTGGTTTTGGGACGGCGCGCTTGCCTGGCTTTTCCAATTGGTTTATTTTTGCAAGCGGCTTTGCTGGGACATGGTGGATTGTCCGTTTTGGGGGTGAATATGTGTATATTCGCCATTCCTGCCCTTATTGCCTGGAAGGCCTATGAATGGATTTGCACTTGGAATGAACGTTGGCGCTTTGCCGCCGGTGTCATTGGCGGTATGTCTGGTGTGTTTCTTTCAGGGACTATTCTGTCGGTGATTCTTTTATCCTTGGGCGAAGGTTTTAAACTCGTAGCCGAGTATGTTTTTATAGCTCATTTGCCTATCATGCTGATTGAAGGTGTTGTAACTGGATTTACCGTCGAGTTTATTGAACGGGTTCAACCGGCACTGCTGCGAGGAAAAGAGTTATGAAGCATTTATGTTTTGTGATAGTGATTATTGCAGTTTTCCCCATGTCACTTCATGCTCATCGTGTTGTTTTAACCTATAAAACAGAAGGAAAAGACTTGCTAATCCAAGGATGGCTGGGAGCGGATGAACACGTTAAAGAAGGTGAAGTGAGAATTGCCGCCGAGGATGGCACAATACTGGCCACCGGTGAAACAAATGACCAAGGCATTTTTTGCTGGACTCCCGATAAAATCCAATCCATTTCAATAGACATCTATGCTGGCAAAGGCCATAAAGGTTCTGCCGGCATCTCCTCCGAAGAACTCACTCAACTATTCGCCGCTGCTGAAGAAGCATCCCAAACAATAATCGATGACAATACTAAGGCATCTGCAACAAAACAAGCAAAAGAGGTTGAATCGGCAACAAAAGAAAAAGACGCATCCAATGTTCAACCGAATCCATACTTTTCGTCAGCCAACGCATTCGGTACAGCGGAAAGAGTGATTTTAGGATTGGTTTTCATTTTTGCCGCGGCTTCTGCCTGGTTGTCTTACCGGAATTCCAAACGTTTGAAATCGTTGGAGGAAGCGATAACACAGCGTGAAAGCAGACATTGAACATTACACACGCCTGAATTCCATACTTCATCGCTGGGATGCCCGCTGGAAGATCGTGTCTTTAACAATTTTGATCTTTACTTCGGCGGTTTTGCAGCATATTCAATCGGCGTTTATTTCATTAATGTTCTGTTTGCTGATTCTTTTTTCCGGCAGTCTCCCTCTTCGGTATATTCTCGCCCGTCTTGGGGTGGTGAATATTTTTTTAATCCCTTGTTTTATTGTTTTACCGTTTACCGTACCTGGAGTTCAGATTCATGTCCTGGGAATGGAAATGAGCCGGGATGGACTGATTTTAGCTTCAACCCTCTATCTTCGTGCGGTGGCGATTGTCGCTGCTTCTATGGCGCTTATCTTTTCAACTCCTATGACCCGGCTGTTAAGGGCAGCGGAACAACTGCGTTGCCCCAAAGTGTTAATTCAAATCGCATTGTTAACCTACCGGTACATTTTTACGTTAACATGGGAATTCAACCGGATACGATGGGCATTGACAACACGCGGTTTTCAAAACCGGACGGCGTTGAGATCCTATAAAACACTTGCCAATGTTGTGGGATTGACTTTAATTCACAGCCTTGAACGAACGGAACGTATTTACCGCGCCATGCAATGCCGAGGGTATGACGGCACTTTACGAACGCTTCATTCCTTTTCAACCCAACCTGCGGATGTTATCAAAAGCATTCTATGTGTCTCGTTTTCCTTCTTTTTGATTTGGTACGATTATAACATCCCATTTTAATTAGATTATTTTCTCTGATGCGGCGGACGTATCCGTTTGCCCGTTTCAGGATCAAACTCATCCGGCAGGGATTTGGACGGTGGCACATCCTCCGTCTCTTCGATCCATGTATCCAAGGTTTTACGCATTCGTTCCAATGTGCTTTGGTAGGCGGGTTCATGCGCCAGGTTATGAAATTCCATAGGATCATACATAAGATCGTATAATTCTTCTTCCGTCCGTTGATTGCGGAAAAGCAACGCCTGCTCTTGGGTCAACGTCCCGGCGTTTCGCAATTCACGCATTTTTTGGAACAAGGGGGCGGATGTAATATCGGCGGCCATTTCGAGCGGCTTGTCAGGGAAAGCGTTACGGATGTATTTATACCGTTTATCACGAACCGCGCGGCTGTGATCATCGATATCGTGCCAGTTTCGTTCAGCAAAAATATATTCCCTTCTGTACTCGCCTGGATTCTCAATCGCTTTGAACCAACTTTGGCCTTGGAGTTCATCGGGCGCAGGTAATCCTACGGCGTCGAGCATGGATGCAGTTAAATCAACCAGGCTAACCAGCCCGCTATACGTCTGCCCGGCCTTGATGTTCTGCGGCCAGCGCATGACGAGGGGAGTTGCTATCCCGCTTTCATATAAAGTTGTTTTCGCCCG
>CAZXSQ010000166.1:6235-12503 GCA_964643335.1 uncultured bacterium | reverse complement strand
AAAAAGCCAGTACCAGTGCTGCCAGTACCGCCATTCTCAACAGCAGCAAAAGCAGCTGCTGTAAATTCATAGTGCGTCCTATACGCTGTTGAGATGCACGTAGAAAGCGAAGCGAACTGAAAACGATTCTTGTTCGCTTTTGTTTGGCGATTAGATGGATTGCAACAGGAACAGACAATCCCAGTAGACCGATCAAAAGCGCTGGGTTTAGGAAAAACATCAGCCCATCCTTTCCCGGCGCATCAAATAGGCCATCAGCAATCGATCAAACGGAACGCTGGTATTCACCGGAACATAATCGATTCGGGCTTTGGAACACTCGCGGATATAATACTTGCGCCAGTCCTCTGTCAGCCGAAGATACTCGCGGCGAAGCAATGTCGCATCGGCGGGGAGCATCTCACCGGTTTCCGCATCAATAAAAGTCGCGGCTCCGGTAAACGGGAATTCCCATTCGTCTTCATCCAATATATGGAACAAGATCACTTCATGTCCTTTGTAACGAAGGTGATGCAGACTGCGGACAATGTTTTCCGGTTCTTCCCATAAATCCGATAAAACCACAACCAGTCCACGGCGTTTCAACCGTTCAGCCAAGGTGTGCAGGATGGAAGAGACATGCGTGCCTTCCTGCGCGCTTTCTTTGTGGCTCTCATAAGGCAATTTAGCCATTTCCTTGAGCAAAACGGTAAGATGAGCGGCATTGCAGCGCGGGGGAATGTACCGGCGCAGGTCTGAATCTCCAGCAGCCAATCCAACCGAATCGAGTTGGCGAATCATCAAATAACTGAGGGCCGCCGCCACATTTCTGGCGTAATCCAATTTATGCATTTCACCTGAGCGGTAGACCATCGATTTACTGGCATCCAATACCACACAGGCTTTGAGATTGGTCTCTTCCTCATATTCTTTGATATAATACTTGTCAGTCCTTCCCCAGACTTTCCAGTCAATAGAACGGGGGTCGTCCCCTTTCGTATATTCACGATGCTCAGCAAATTCGACACTAAATCCTTTATATGGGCTGCGGTGCAAGCCGGAAATAAATCCTTCGACTACCAGTCTGGCCACCAGTTTAAGGTTGGATAACCGGCTTACTCTTTTAGGATCGAGGAATGTTCGCCAATCTGCTGAGTTGGTTTGTTTATCTGCGTTCATATTTAATAACTCTGCCTATCCGTTTGCCTTGCAAGCGGGGACGCTTGCTCTTTACCCGCATCTTTATCGCATCCTCAGGCGGCGTAATCTTTTTCTGATGCTTCGGGGACTGACTCTAACAAGCGTTGGATGATATCCATTGTGCCGATGCCCTCACTTTCCGCTGTGAAGTTTGGAAGAATACGGTGGCGGAAAACTGAGGGAGCGACCTTTCGAATATCATCGCAGGAAACATTGAAATCCCCTTTAAGCGCGGCGCGAGTCTTTGCCCCTAGAATTAAATATTGACCTGCTCGCGGTCCGGCTCCCCAACTCACCCATTCCTTGATGAAGCCGGGAGAAAATTGATCTTTTGGACGGGTGGAACGTGTCAGTCTCGAGGCAAAATCGATGACATGGTCCGATACAGGCATCCCGCGTACAGTTTGGCTTATCCATTTAAAATCCAGATTTTCTATAGGATTCAAATCGCCTTCGAGAACTGGAAGGGTTGTCCGCCTGATAATGTCCTTTTCTTCGTTTGCTTCCGGATAATCGATGTAAATGTTGAACATGAAACGGTCTAGTTGAGCTTCCGGCAAGGGATATGTCCCTTCCTGCTCAATAGGATTCTGTGTCGCCAGCACAAAGAAAGGCGGTCCTAAAGGGTAATCCTGCCCGCCGACGGTCACTTTTCTTTCCTGCATCGCCTCTAGCAGCGCTGCTTGTGTTTTTGGTGGTGTCCGATTGATTTCGTCGGCGAGAACAATATTGGCGAAAATAGGGCCTTTCAAAAACGTGAACTTTCTTTTTCTTGTCTCTGTATCTTCTTCGATCACGTCGGTTCCGATGATGTCCGTTGGCATCAGGTCAGGAGTGAATTGAATTCGTTTAAAAGAGATCCCGAGAATATCGGCGGCAGTCTGCACCAACATCGTTTTAGCTAATCCAGGCACGCCGACTATCAGGGCATGTGCTCCGACAAACAAGGCGATCAGCAATTCTTCAATTACCTTTTCCTGGCCGATTATTGCTTTGCTGATTTCCTTTTTTATCCGATTGTCGATCTCAGCAAGTTTTTCAATATCTTTTGTCGATGGTTTTTGTTTATCCACGAAATACTCCTTTCCACCTCAATGTGAATTTACCTTTCATCAATGTGACATGGCATAAACCAGTGTATTGACGCCTAATTTCAAACTGTCATTTTGAACTACACTTCGGCCGAATGGATATTCAAGCCCCGCCCTACCATTTTCAAGTCCGTAGCGGTAATAAAGGGCTGTCAGGTTGTCTTGAATGGAAATCGCTTCTGCAACCGGCCGTGAAGCTTGGACATTGTCCAAAACATAAGACACCCTTTCGACTTGAAATGGCACGCGAAATAAGGGAGAAGAAGTTGAAATGGGTTTCAAGCCGGTTTCAGGAATGATCTTCGCAATCTCCCGCCGGAAACTGAGATCAAACTCTTCCCGCCCACAGCAATTATTTGCCAGCAGGAAACCTCCGCCTTTTAAATAGCTTGACAGGGCTTTGCGTTCTTCTTCATTAAACTCAAAGCTGTAATGCCCGGTCATATAAACAAACGGAAAACGCGCCAAATTCTCTTTGGTAATGCGGATGGGCTGTGCCTGAATACGCATTTCTGAGCCAAACTGAGCGATAAATTCGCTGAGGAGTTTCGATACGGCATATGGATTCGGATTCCAATCTCCGTTATGAAACAGATGGCCGATAACCACATCTCCTTTTTGACTGGTCAATCTATCCTGAGCGGCGTACTCTTCCGCGTACTTCCGGCAGGCTAATGCATAGGTGACCATGTTCATTCCTAATTTCATTGCATCTTCAGGCATATTGCGCGTTCCTTCCGGATGGGTGTGATGATCCCATCCGCAGCTCAAGTCCGCCTTGGAAAAATACAATGCAGTCCGGCAGCCGATATCCGTTCCATACAGTACCGGCTCGGTGGTGAGTGTTTCTCCTTCTTCCATCATTTCCACCTCTGGCAGATCGTAATAACACCAAAAAGCGGGATGGCCGGAAGGAAGAGGGCGCAAAGGTTTATCCGGGAAAATAGACGGATAAATTTTGAGAAAAGACTCAATGAATGGAATCCTGCCGCAGCAAGCTTCAACGATAACGGTTCCGCCATCTTCAAGGTAGCGGCGCAGCAAGATCGGCCAATCTTTTTCAACCTGAAAATAGTTATGGCCGGTCATATAGAGAATGGGAACGGTTCGCAGACGCGAGTCGTTTAGCTTCAAGGTTCTGTGGCCGTAGTTCAGACTCAACTTGGGATTGATCCATCCCAACAATCCACGCAAATCGCCCGGATCAGTCATCCAGTGCTGCTCGCTGCCGTACGCAATTTTTCCAATCAGGGCCGATGGACGCGGCGGGCGTTTTTTCTCCGTCCGCCGGAGCGGGGTTGCCGGCAGTGGGAGCGGTGGATAGGTTTCCGCTCCTTTGATGCGGCTGGGTTTGGGAGCCGGGGGCTTTCCGCAAGGGCCTTTTTGTTTGTATTTCATCTCGGCCGGCGAAACAACAGTTCCGCTTCCAAAAAGAGAGGCGATCAATACCAGGGCTTGTCTTCGGTCTATCATAGTTCCATCTCGGCCAGTTCTTTCGCTATCGGCACCTGTGATACGTGAGTGTAGGACAGCGAATGATAGGATTCTTCCAGTATCAATTTTGCCCGTTGACGGTCTTCAAGTTGAAGATAAATTTCGGACATAGCGAGATAGGCGCCCGCCGTGATACCGACATATTGATTGTTGGGTACCTGAATCGCTTTTCTGTATTCCTTTAGTGCATCTTTGAGTTGATTCAATCCCAACTCATAAATTGTGGCTCGCGTGCAGAATGCGCGCATTCTGGCTTTTGGATCAGGACTTTGAGCAACGATCCCGGATAATTTGCTCAAAGCCTTGTCATAAGATTCTTTTTCAACATAGACCCGAACCAGCTGAAAACGAATATCATCCTTGGCGTTGAGCTTTCCCCAACGTTTCCCCATGATGGAATCGGCAAGGTGTTTTTTTTGCGCTTTCTGCAGATCGTTTTCATACTGTTCCCGTACCTTCTCCAACACTGACTGGGTGTGAGTCTTTTCATTCTCCTGCGTTATACCGACAAGAGTTGTGTTCAGTAAGAGGATGAAAATCCATAAATAAGGACAGTAGGTTCGCATAGTTTCACCTTAATCTCTGAATCGTGCTTTTCGCTTTTCTTTTTAATGAGGAATTTTGTACGCTTGCGATTAAGTTGCGGCACGCATTGATGGCTCTATCTTTTTCGCCGTGAGCAAGAAAAATTTTGACCTTGGCAAAAGCTATTTTCCCTAGATACTGTTCGCGGGTGTGCCTGCTTTTATTTTTTTTAGCTTTCAATTCAAATTGATTTAGCCGCTGGAGAGCGAAATTTTTCGATTCGGTTTTTTGACCGATTTCTCCATAAATATCCATCAAGTTGGTATAACATATAGGCTCCAGCGTCCCTTCCACTTGTTCGAATTCTTTCGCTGCAGTTAACGAATCGTTATTCTCTATCCAATAAATATCACCAATGACATAATGGGCAGTCCAACGTGAATCCTCATCTGGGCTTTTTTGTGCGACTGTTTTTAATACCGAAACCGCTTTCTCGAACTCATGATCCTCAAGATAAAGAGCAGCAAGTTTAAAAATATTAGTATCGACCACATTTTGATAACGCTGCTGGCGCATGTTCAGATAACGGATGCGTGATGATCGATGTTCCAGCTGGCGTTTAGACGGTTTTGATGTTTCACCGGCCGATGCGATGGGAACAACAAACATAAGGAGTATGTTGACTAATAAACAGTATTTATGCCACTGGATCATTTGGGTTTAACTCCTTGGGCTAATTCTTTCAGCCGTTTCCAGATTCTTTCCTGGAGTTTTTTCTTCCGTTTCTTTTCGGACTCCATCCTCTTTTTCAAATCTTCCATGACATCTGCGTAGGAATATTGTGCATCGGCGGTCAGGAGAAAAGATTCTGCCTCGCCGTATTTTTCTTCTCTCAAGTAAATTCCGGCAATGGCTACATCGAAGCGGCTGCGCAGCTGGCGGAAACGGCACAATCGTTTTTCCCGTTTCAACTCGGCTATAGCCGCAAACGAATCCGGTGTCTGCAAGCAAACTTGGATAGCCATCTCGAAACGCCGCTTAAGCCATTCTCCCTCACTTATTTGACGAAGGGAATCCAACGCATCTGAAAACCGATCCGACTTGAGATGAGATTTTGCTAATTCATACAGCGCGCGGCTGCGTTCGCTGCCGTTCCGGCTGGTACGCGCCACTTGCTCATAAACCGAGGCCGACTTTTTCGAGTCGTCCTTAACCAGGGAAGCGATGAAAAAACGAATTTTTTCGGCTTGGCTGCTTCGCCGCCGTTCAGCCCAATTGGCTGCCTGATTCAGAAATTGTACCAGCAGCCGTTTTCTCGCTGGGTGTTTTTCTTTGGTGAAGAAAGACGTTTTTTTCATCCAGTGTTCGATGGCTTTTTCTTTATTCTCATTCGAAAAAGAGCGGAATTGCAAGGCGGCTAAATTTAAATCCAGAAGAGTTTTTAAGGCAAGTTCACAGATCATAAGCCGTGATTGATATGCCACAGATGTATCTCTTTCAAGCCTGACAAGACGTTCCAACCGGTTGACAGCCCGAGGGTAATTCTTTTCCTTCAGACCGGTTACAATCTGACCGGCCAATTCACGGCTCTCCGATGACAGTTTTTCATTTTTTGTGACGGTATTTAAATACTTCTCATACGGGGATGTATCAATTGAGAGATTATGTTGCGCACTTTGCCCATTCAGCACAAAAACCAATATCAATAGAACCGTCAAAGAAATTCGATATTTCATCAGGATTAGCACTTTCCTTTATGTCAATTAAAGGATTCTTACGCCCCTTCAGGGCTTGATGGTTATTGCAATTTGTTCCCAGGGCGATTGCCCTGGGCTATCATATCTAACCCTTTCAGGGTAAAAATCTATCATATCTCCCCTTTCAGGGTAAAAATCTATCATATCTCCCCTTTCAGGGTAAAAAGCTATCATATCTCCCCTTTCAGGGTAAAAAGCTATCATATCTCCCCTTTCAGGGTA
>CAZXSQ010000166.1:0-6135 GCA_964643335.1 uncultured bacterium | reverse complement strand
ATCATATCTCCCCTTTCAGGGTAAAAAGCTATCATATCTCCCCTTTCAGGGTAAATAGCTATCATATCTTACCCGCCGCGGCGGGTGAGAAACACCATTAACTTAGATAAATCAATGACATTGAGATTGCCTTTCCAACATGGAGGATAAGACCTTTGTGCCTAACCTGTTTTTAGACAATCTGTTGTATCCCACCAAATAAAAGACAACTATCCATTATATATATCAGACATCCATGAATGGCAACAGTTTTTTGTCATTTTTTGTGTAAGAGAAATATCTAAAAAACAAAAAGACCGTCCAAAAAACGGCCCTTTTGTATCAAAATGAATAAATTTTTGGTTTTATCCCAATGTAACGAACTCCGAAGAATACTTCCGTACATGACTTTCATGATAGGCGCGCACCCGTACAACAAATCCATGCTGTCCGCTTTCTTTACAGGGGATTTGAACCGAGAAGTTATGGGCTTTTTCACTCCTCTTCCCGGCATAATAAGTCAAATGTCTCGTGCCGTCATAAAAATTCCCGGTCGAATCCAAACGTCCGCAAAGGACTTCCACGGCAACATCTTCCGGTTTCAAACTGCCTAACTGCACGCCGACCAAGACAGAAAGTTCTTCTCCTACATGAAGTTCCTGAGCATTGGCTTCGACTTCCAGAATCTTGACCTGATCCCAGACCTCTCGGATTCTGTGTCTCCAAGCAGCCAACGCTTTGGCTTTTTCACAACCATTCATCAACATCGATTTCCCATTTTCATAAGCGGGGATGTAAAGTTTTTCCGTATATTCTTCCAGCATTCGATGGGTATTGAAAAACCGCCCCAGTTTTTTGATGGAGTTTTTCATCTTGGAAATCCATTCACGAGGCAAATCAGTTGAATCCCGATTAAAAAACAGTGGAATGACTTCATTTTCCAAACAATTATATAAAGCCTGGCTTTCAACCCGGTCTTGATGTTCACGGTCTTGATATTCTTCCCCCCGTCCAATGGACCAGCCAACTTCAGGACTGAAGCCTTCACACCACCACCCGTCAAGAACACTCAAATTCAGCCCTCCATTAGCGGCTACTTTCATCCCGCTGGTACCGGATGCTTCCAAGGGACGGCGGGGCGTATTTAACCAGACATCCACTCCCTGCACGAGGTAGCGTGCCACATTGATATCGTAATCTTCGACAAAAACAAAATGTCTGCGGAAAGGTTCTTCCCTGACAAAATGGCAGATGGATTTAATCATCTGTTTACCGGGTTCATCCTGCGGATGTGCTTTCCCAGCGAAAATAAACTGTACAGGTCTATCTGGATCCGAAATCAATCGCTTCAATCTTTCAGGATCAGAGAATAGTAAGGTGGCACGTTTGTATGTTGCAAAACGGCGGGCAAAACCAATAGTTAGCGCATGCGGATTCAAGACTTCATCTGTAGCGGCCAACTCTGATTGGGTTGCATTTCTACGCTGCATTTGCTTTTTCAATCGCTTTCGAACGAAAAAGACCAAACGTTCGCGCCGCCGTTGATGGGTTCTCCAGAATTCTATATCTGGAATGCGGTCAACACGATCCCAAACATCCAATTCCCAAGGTTTTTGAACGAAACGAGGCCCTAAATAAGAGTCAAAAAGGGTTGCCATGTCGTGGCTCAGCCAGGTAAGTGAATGCATTCCGTTAGTGATGTGCCCAATGGGGACTTCGTGCGCCGGTAGGTTCGGCCAGATTTTACTCCACATATTTCTTGAAACTTCACCATGTAACTTACTGACGCCGTTGCAGTTCGCTGCCAGCCGCAGTGCCCAAACCGTCATGCCAAAGAATTCATTTTTATCAGACGGTTTCGCCCTTCCCAACTTTAGAAAATTATCCCATGAACTCCCCATTCGAATCACATATTTTTCCAGATAAGGTCTCATTAATTCCGGATCGAATTGTTCATTCCCCGCAGGAACAGGTGTATGCGTGGTAAACACATTCGAAGACCAGACGATCTCGCGGGCTTCATCAAACGAAATTTTCTCTTTTTCGACTAAAATCCTGATTCGTTCTAAGATCAAAAAGGCGGAATGCCCCTCATTCAGGTGATATACCTTGGGTTCCAGTCCCAAAGCATTCAACGCTCGAACACCCCCAATTCCCAAAAGCAGTTCCTGGCGGAGGCGCATATCCCTATCACCGCCATATAATTGGGTGGTAATCTCTCTCCCCCACGGAATATTCATATCGAAATTCGTATCCAGCAAAAGTAATTTGACATTTCCAACCTGAACCCGCCAGATACGGGCATACACCACTTTGTCTGCCATCTCTACAGAAATGACCACTGGTTTGCCAGATTCATCTTTTTCCAGAGTGACCGGCATATTAAACCAGTCGTTTTCAGGATACTCTTCCAGCTGCCACCCATCTGAATTCAATCGCTGGCGAAAATAACCTTGGCGATAAAGCAGACCTATTCCCACCAATGGAATACCTAAATCAGAAGCTGTTTTTAAATGATCCCCGGATAGAACCCCCAAACCTCCGGAATAAACAGGAAGCCCTTCGTCTAAACCGAATTCACATGAAAAATAAGCGATTAACATGTCATTAATATCTTTGTAAGAAATATCGAACCATTTTTTTCTTCTTAAATAGTCCTTCAACTCTTGATGAATACGATCCACATTCGCCACAAAACTATCGTCTAACGCTAATTCTTTCAGCCGCTCCTGAGAAACGCGGCCCAGCATCGCAACAGGATTTTGGTAGGACTCCTCCCACTTTTCTGCATCAATACGAATGAATAGTCTTACAGCATCCCAAGTCCATGAGAACCACAGGTTCATGGCTATTTCCTGAAGAGGCCTCAACGCATCGGGCAATTTTGGGGCGACGTAAAATGAACGGATATCCATATCCTAACCTCAATAATTTTTGTGTATTTTTTTATGTGAAACTTTAAAGGTTTACCATTTTTCTCAGGTTTTTTATCTATCTGGAGATTAAACATTATATATACTTCTTTGATTGAAAGTAAACTGAGTGTATAGTTATATACAACAAATTTTTTTTATCATATTTTTTTAAGGAGTATTAGAAGTCTATACACGATGATCTTGATTTGTAAACTTTTTTTTTGAATTTGTAATTCCTCTTTATTATGGGGTCGTATTAGAAAAATAAAGTTACCTTTTATATTCCATATTGTCTATAAAACAAAGGGAATCCAGTGGGATTTATGAGATCCGATAGTATTTTGAACTTATTTTCCATGAACAATTATGAATTCTTTTTTCCCTCTTAGACCAATTTAAAGCAACAAAACCTTGCAAATCAACGCAATATCCGGTATAAAATCTCTAAGTTTCGCTATAAATAATACATTTTTTTTAGTTCAAAAAACATCATGGATCAAAACATTTGTGCGGAGATTGTTTCTAAAGTCGGGAAAGATAGTTATTCATTTTCCAATGAGCCTGTTCGGGTAAGTGAAGAAGGATTTAAATACCTGATGGAGGATATGATACGGGAGGCAAAACGCCTGGCGGGTCTGCTCTCCATTTATATGGATGAAATCACCTTTGGTCATTCCATTTCACAGATTAAATTAATCGTGGTATACAATGCCGAAACCTGTGATGAAAATAACATCAAATTCGATCAGGTTCTAAAAACAATCGGAACCCGTAACATTGTTGATGAGGACATCCTCTCTCTTGACCAGAAACTGCTTGAAAATATTCCCAAATTCGATTGTCTGCTACAACCCCAATGGGTGATGGGGAAAAAATTGAACATTTCCCACCCCAGTGCGGGTGAAATCAGGTTTTTCAATATTTCCAGAGTCTTGGATTTGCTTTGCAGCGGTTTTTTGCGGGATTTCTTTTTGTGGGAAGCGGAGCGGGAAATCAATACCCGTGAAGCCTTGTGGAAGTTGAAACGCCTCCGCCGTCTGGTCGATTTGGCCAAAGTAATTCTGCGGAAAGAAAACACGCCGCGGTGGGATACTTACATGGAAACGGTTTACACCATGTGTGACCGCTGGTTCGAGATGGGAATTGAACGTTACCGGATGCTGATGTGGACGCTTCGCGAAGGACTTTGCATCCTTTTTGACTTAATTTCTGAGCTGGCCCAATATTTTGACCGCGCCCGGGTGGTGAATTTAAAAATCGATCCGAATGTTCCCACCCCCAATGGATTAATCGTCACGGATCAAATCGCAACTCTCTTTATCGACAATTGGACTCCCGAAAACGCCTTGGACAAAATGATCTGGTACCGCCAGAAAATTGGGCAGTTTATTACTGTGCTGCCGGCGTCGTTCTCGCTCCAACTTTATGAATATACGAAGGGACATAACGCCTTCAGCCGTTATATTAAGTCATGCTTCATGACAGAAGGTATAAGCGGCAATATGGAAAGGTCCTATATTTCACTGGAAAGAGCAAAGATTCTGAACCATTATCTCAATTTCAAGATCAAACTTGGTATGTCACTGAACGATGACACCATATTCCATTGCAGCCTGCGTGACGGCTCGACCTTGGCTAAAGCGGCGAATATGATGAACGTTCAAAAGAATAAAGCCCGCTTGAAACGGATTCAACGTGTTGTTCAAGGTGAAGAAGAACCAACTGATGGCTTGATAGAAGAAGGATAAAATCTATGAATATGAATTTCGATACGAATTCCCGATTCTTTCAATATCGGAATGAACAGCTATTTGCTGAATCCACTGATTTAAAAGAACTCGCCGAAACTTACGGTACTCCTTTATATGTCTACTCGAAATCCGAAATCCTCGATTCATTTGATTCCTATGAGAAAGGACTTAACGAGGTTCCTCACCTGCTTGCGTTTGCAGTAAAAGCCAACGGCAATCTTGCTATTTTAAATTTATTCGCTCAGAGGAACGCCGGGGCGGATTTGACTTCCGGCGGAGAAATGCAATTGGCTTTACGAAGCGGAATCTCTCCCGATCGTATGGTATTTTCCGGTGTGGGTAAAACTAAAGAAGAAATTCGGGATGCGCTAGAAGCCGGAATTCTGATGTTCAATGTTGAATCCCAGCCGGAATTGGAAATGATCGAAAAGATTGCTCAAGATTCAGGTAAAAAAGCACCTATCGCCGTTCGCGTCAATCCTAATATCGATGCGAAGACGCATCCTAAAATCACAACTGGGCTTAGAGAACATAAATTCGGGGTGCCGCTCGAGCAATCTTTGCTTTTATACCAACAAGCGTCGTCTTCCCCCCATTTAACCATTCAAGGGATTGCCGCGCATATCGGCTCCTCTCTTTCAGATACCATGCCGCTGCTTGAAGCGCTTCAATGCCTGTTGGATCTCAGGCAGCAGCTGCAAGATATACGAGTCGACATTTCCTATATCGATATCGGCGGCGGACTGGGGATTAAATACAATCAGGAAAGCCCTGAGACTCCTGAAGAATATGGAAAAAAATTGGCGCGGGTTATGCAAGCGGCCAAATGCACCCTTATTGTTGAACCGGGACGTTCGATTGTGGGGAACGCCGGGATTCTTTTATGCAAGGTGCTGTATGTCAAAAAGTCGGCCCACCGAACGTGGGTTGTTGTTGATGCGGGAATGAATGACCTGGCGCGTCCTGCTATTTATGGAGCCTACCATCGGATTGTTCCGGTCACCCCATCTGAAAATCATACCGAAACGGTGGATGTCGTCGGGCCGATTTGCGAAAGCAGTGATGTATTTGGGAAACAGGTCTCTCTCCCTCCCTGCAAGCCCGGTGATATTCTGTCTGTCTGTTCAGCCGGTGCCTACGGTTTCGCGATGTCCTCTCATTACAACGGCCGCCTTCGTCCCGCTGAGGTCATGGTGGAGAATGACCAGGACCGCTTGATCCGTAAACGGGAAACTTATGAAGATTTGTGGCGTCATCAGGTGCAATGATGCCCAAATCCCATTTATTATTTAATCCTGCATAAATTTTACCAAGCCTACCCAATTCCAAATTTAAGACACACCTTACCCCTTTTAACCGGGAGCAACATTTTTTTCATTTTTTTTTCGATCCCCTATTGACAAATTCGCTATTTTATTTAATCATGTAAACATTCTAATGATCACCGATTTTCATGAAGAATAGGATACCCTAGTTTCAAGAGGTAGAAG
>CAZXSQ010000165.1:0-12567 GCA_964643335.1 uncultured bacterium | reverse complement strand
GAATGCCAACCTCCAAGAAATAAAGTTGTCGCAATCGACGAAACAATAATCATATTGACATATTCCGCCATAAAGAACATCGCGAACTTCATACTGCTGTATTCCACATGGTATCCAGCCACCAATTCCGTTTCAGCTTCGGGCAGATCGAAAGGAAGCCGGTTGGTTTCCGCGAACGCAGATAACAGGTAAAGAACAAAACTGATTAAGCCCGGAATAACATACCATTGAGAACTGATAAACCACCAATTCCAGAAACCAGCCGCTTGAGATTCCACAATCACACTCAGTTTCAATGAACCAGCCGCCATCAAAGGTGCAATAACAGCAAGCCCTAGAGTCAATTCATAACTGAAGATCTGGGCGGAAGAACGTAAGGCTCCGAGTAGAGAATATTTATTACTCGAACTCCATCCCGCCAGGAAAAGTCCATACACTCCCAAAGCCGCCAAACCAAAAATGTAAAGCAATCCCACATTAATATCAGCAATCTGAATGCGTCCAAGATCAACGCCAAACAGTTCAAATTCAGGACCGAATGGAATAACAGCGACAGCCATTAAAGCCGTCGACATGGAAAGCAGCGGAGCGAGAATAAACAGCACCCGGTCTGCATTGGTTGGAATTATATCTTCCTTAAAAAAAAGTTTTATTCCGTCGGCAATCGGTTGAAGTAGCCCATGATAGCCAACCCGATACGGCCCATACCGCTGTTGAAAGTGACCGAGTAATTTTCTTTCCAGCCAGGTAAGATAGGCAACGCATCCCATCACAATTGGGAAGATAATCAGTATCTTGACAATGGAATATAAAATTATTTCAGTAACAGTCATGGTTGAATTCTAACCCAGGGAGATTCCTCCGCAACAAGATTATTGATCGACATACCAGGATATCTTCCCAGAATAGTTACACATCCTCCAAAATTAGCAAGAGAAGCAACAAAGGGCAACTCCAATGAACCTTTTTCTCCGATAATTGTGACGTTATTTCCTTCTTTTAAACCTAACTTTTCTGCATCATGAGGATTAATTTCAGCAATGCAGGATTCGCTGCGTTCCAGCATGGCGGGAGAGAATCTTTTCTCACCGCGTATATCAAACAAATTTGCTCCCCAGACTAACCGGAACGGATATTCTTCCGGCGGCTGTTCAGCAAACTCAATTTTGGATGGAATGCCGGTTTCAACATCCTTGAATAGAGATAGATCAATCGCTTTCGGTTGTTGTCCTGTATTACCCAATTTCTCCCAGTTAAGTTCCTCATAGTGTGGAACCGCTTTCGATATATTGGCGTAAATTTGATTTGGGCGCACTTGCCGCCAACCTGCTCCCCATTGTTCACCCAGAGCCAGGAGTACCTGGTAACCTGTTAAAGAGCCTTCCAATTGAGATAAGGTTTTTCTGATCGGTTGTACTCTTCCTGCCACATTGGTAAATGTTCCATCTTCCTCGGAATAAACCGATAGAGGGAAAAACACGGAAGCATAATCACTTGTTTCAAAAAGATAAGCATCGGCAACCACTGTGAAAGGAACAGATTGTAATGCTTTTTCAACTAAATCACGGTCCGGATATTCATTTAATATATCTGTATTGAATAGAATCAATGCTTTGATAGAACCGTCCATGCATCCCTTTAAAATTTGAGTTGTATTGTGACCAGGTTTTTCTATTTCTTCATACCCCGGGCCTCGATGAGGATAACAACCCATATCAGCCGCACCGCGAGAATTGTTGTGTAAAGGCAAGAGACTGAATGGAAGCCGTGAGTTATTTTCTTTCTGGAAGATTCGCGCGAGGGCGGCGATCAAACTAACTTTTTGAGAACCTTTCTGTGTTGCATACACAGATTCTCCCGTCAGTATGGTTACTCGGTCAGAGTCAAGAAGTAACTTCGCCAGTTCGTTATACTGTTCTTCCTTCACACCAGTCAATTGGACCATCTGCTTTATATCTAAATGTTCGCAGAGTTCATGAATTTCTTTTGGCAGATCAACTTTGATAATTTCCCAGATAGCGTGTACAAGGGCCGCGATAAAAGCGGTTTCACTGCCCGGACGGTAGAGATAAACTCCTGAGACGTCTTTATCCAAACGTGTCGGTCTGGAATGAGTGATAATCACTTGTTTACCGGAAACAGCCTGCTCTCGAACCTGCAGTGACAAGATCGGCAATTCGTTCGGAAGACCGGTTCCAATCAGAAGTATTGTTGATGCTTCTTTTATTTCACTAAAAGGCTGATTTACGGCATTCAAAGCCAATGAGAGAAGATAACTGTCATCATTTTTTTCAATGCTCTGTTCTGTTCGATGATCGATGTTGTTCGATTTCAACACCTCACGGAAAAATTGCTGGAACATAAACAGTGTTTCGTTGGTTTGCCGTAGCCCGATAAGTCCGGCGATGGATTGTGAACCATGCTCCGCTATTGTTTTCTTTAAGGTTGAGATGGTATGACGAATGGATTTAGCCCAAGAAGACGGTTCTATCTCGCCGGATTCATTTTTTTGAAACGGCATTCGTTGTCTTTCACCGCTGTTCAAATGATCAAATACAAAGCGGCCAATGTCACAAATCCATCGATAATTCACATCATTGTTTTGACGAGGGAGCACACGCAAAATTTCATGCGTTCGATTGCGATACTGTAAATAGACATTGCATCCAATTGAACAAAGGGAGCAGATAGAAGGAACCTGTTTCAACTCCCATACTCGTGTCCGGAAACGGGTAATTTTGCTGGTCAACGCTCCGACAGGACAAAGATCGATGGTGTTACCCGCAAACTCGTTTTTCAACGGTTGATCCATAAAGGTTGAGATAAAGGAACTATTGCCGCGTTGAACCACAGCCAACTCGGCATTGCCGGCAATTTCCTTCATAAACCGCACACAGCGTGTACACAAAATGCAGCGGTTGCGCTCCAAATCGACAAACGGCCCAATATCCGGTTTGGGAAAGGTTCTTTTCGGGAATCGAAACCGGGAAGCACCGCTTCCGTGATTCAAACTGTAATCCTGTAATTTGCATTCACCACCCTGGTCACAAACCGGACAATCCAATGGATGCTGAACCAGAAGAAACTCCATTTGCATTCTTCTGGCATCCAACACTTTTTCATTGTTTGTATAAATAATTTGACCATCGGCCACTGGCGTAGAACAGGAGGGCTGGAGTTTAGGTACTTTTTCTATTTCCACCAGGCATAAACGGCAACTGGCGGCTATACTCAAATCTTTATCATAACAATAGTGTGGGATTTCAATTCCAATTTGATGCGCCGCTTCAAAAATGGTTGTACCCTTTTCGACGGATATTTTTTGACCGTCGATTGTCACGGTTACCATTTCATTGGTTCCCTCAGACATGCATCGTCTCCTTCATTTCTTACGAAGCCGCTGGTAAATCAAACTGCTGATTGGCTGGTTTGGCCGTACTTATTCGCCTTTCAAATTCCTCCCGGAATTGCTGCACAAAAGCACGAATCGGCCAAACAGCAGCAACCCAAAGAGGACAGATCGAGGTAAACTCGGAACGGCAAATATCCAGTATCAAATCCACGTCTCCAGGATGACCTTCACCTTTATAAATCGACTGAAGTATCTGCAAAAACCATTTCGTGCCCTCACGGCAGGGAGTACACTGGCCACAAGATTCATGGGCGTAAAATTTGGCGGTAATGAGTGCCATTTCCACAATATCTACCGTTTCATCCATAACAACAATCGCCCCGGAACCAAGTGAAGACCCGGCATCCTGAATATCCTCGAATGTGAGTTTGACATCGAGCTGGTCTTCACGCAGAACAGGCATGGAAGAACCACCGGGAATGACTCCTTTGATTTTGCGTCCTTCCGGTACCCCACCTCCGAAATTTTCGATAAATTCCCGCAATGTCATGGTTCCAAGAACCACTTCATACACACCCGGTTTATTGACATGGCCGCTTATACACAACAATTTCGTTCCCGAACTTTTTTCTGTCCCCATGGAGGCATACCAATCGCCTCCTTTTTCCACGATGGAAGGAACAGCGGCCAACGTTTCCACATTATTGATGATTGTGGGACAACCGTATAATCCAGTGACTGCCGGGAAAGGAGGCTTGTTTCGGGGATATCCTCGTTCACCTTCCAACGATGAAAGCAGTCCGGTCTCTTCGCCGCAAATATAGGCTCCGGCTCCACGATATACTTGTATATCGCAATAAAAATCCGTTTCGAGGATATTTTCACCGATCAAGCCTTTATTTCGGGCATCTTCAATGGCCATTTGAAGTATATGCGCTCCCCGATGAAATTCACCTCGAATATAAATAAACGCCTGCTTTGACCCAATAGCGAAACAAGTGATAAGAATTCCTTCCAGCAGCAAATGAGGATCATTCTCGATGATGATCCGGTCTTTGCAGGTTCCTGGTTCACTTTCATCCGCGTTACAGCACAGATATATCGGCTTATTAGTGCCCTTGGGAATGAATGACCACTTCATTCCAGTTGGAAACAATGCTCCGCCGCGGCCGCGCAAATTGGATTTTTTTACTTCTTCAACAATTTGCACCGGTTTTATTGTTTTCAATGCTTTTTCAAGCGTTTGGTATCCACCCCTTTGTTTGTAACCGTCAACTGTCAATAAGTTCGGAGCACCAAGATGTTCCAATAACCGTCTAGTTTCAGATACCATTTTCAATTACCAAGCGTCAATGAATGTATTAGGTAAACTATGCATGAATTCTGATCAATCAACTCAACTATAAAGGACACCATCATAAGTTTTTTATCTTACAATCGGGATAAACGCATGGCTATCCACATTTAAGGCAATGAATCAAGAATTGAATCGACTTTTTCGGGGGTAACATCTGTATATTCTTCACCGTTTATGTGCAAACACGGGGCCCATGAACATCCAGCCAGACATTCCACCTCTTCAAGAGAGAACCGCTCGTCATCAGTGCGCTCTCCGCAGCCTATACCAAGTTTTTTTTCAATGGTTTTCAAAACCTCCTGCGACCCCCGCAAATGACACGAAATGTTGGTACACACTTCAATATGATATTTTCCTCTCGTTTCAAGGGGAAACATCGTGTAAAAAGATGCGATCCCTTGGATGTGCGCAGGAGTGGTTCCTATGAACTCTGCCACCTCAATCATCGCCTCCGGCGTAATATAACCGTGAACCTCCCAAGCAAGATAAAGCAAAGGAATCGAGGCCGATTTTTTATGAGGAAACCGTTGCAGGATTTCATCAATTTTTTCAGGACATGTTTCTTTAAGACTTGTCATAATCCCTATCTCATAACTCATTGCACAACAATACGAATTATATTACATAATTACCACATCACGTGAAGGGATAGAAATACATGGATTGACCTAAATTATAAAAATCAAAAGCGCTTGTTTTTCATCTAAAAAGGATGTATAGATGAATCTTTACGATTATTTAGAATTCAAATTACGTTCTATCGGCTATGAACTCCGGAGGTATATGATGAAAAAATTAATTGTATTTCTTTTGGTTATCGCTCTTATAGAAGGATTTTCCATGATGGTCTCAGCCGCTGAAACGCCTATTCCCGTCATCTATGATTCGGATATTGGTTCCGATATCGATGATACCTGGGCACTCGCATTGATTTTATGCAGCCCTGAACTTGATTTAAAACTGGTAGTCACGGACTCGCACGATACCGTTGAAAAAGCCAAAATCGTGGCCAAATTCCTCGAAAAAGTTGGGCGCACAGATATCCCCATCGGAATAGGCAAAAAAATGGACGACAATCCGGGAGGTCAAGCCGCCTGGGCTAAAAATTATGAATTGGAAAATTATTCAAGCACAATTCATGAAGACGGAATTCAAGCGATGATAGATATGATCAATGCCGCCAATAAACCGATGACACTTATCGTAGTTGGTCCCTGTCCAAATATTGAAATCGCTCTCGATCGTTCTCCGGAAATTGTTCAAAAAACACGGGTTATCGCCATGAGCGGGAGTGTGGATAAAGGATATGGTAACTCGCCTTCTCCCGATGCTGAATACAACGTCCGTGACGCAATCTCCGCTTCACAGGCCATGTACAACGCAGATTGGGATTTGACAATCGCTCCCTTGGATACGGCTGGCTTAGTCCACATCGAAGGCGAAAAATATCAAAACCTTGTCAGAACTGAAAACCCAATTATCAATACACTCATGGAAAACTACAAAGTATGGGCGGAAAAGGGAAATCACCGCATCGATCCACAAATACGCAGTTCCACGTTGTTTGATACAGTGGCCGTTTACCTGGCTTTCGATCAATCTCTATGCGTGATGCAGGATATTCGTCTTTCTGTGGACTACAAAGGATATACGGTACGGGATCCAAAAGGAAATGTGATCCATTGTGCCATGGATTGGAAAAATTTGGATAAATTCGAGGATTTAATCGTCGAGCGTCTTATCAAAGGACTTCCAGGACAAGACAAAACCAAAGAAGAAAGCAAAAAGAAAAAATAATTACACGAAAAACGGATTCGCGTTTTTTTCAATAGCGACGGTTGTCATTGGGCCATGTCCAGGGCAAATTAGGGTTTCATCCGGCAAAGAGAATATTTTAGTTTGAATATTCTCTTTTTCCTCTTGCTGAGCCGATTGGCTCGTCGTGCCTCCTATGGAACCAGCAAACAGTAAATCCCCTACAAAAGCGAATCGATTTTCCACCACCAGCGTGATGGAATTGGAAGTATGGCCGGTGGTCTCCAAAACCTGCGTCTCAAGATTCCCTAGCGGGATGGAATCGCCGTGCGATACTTTTTTACCATTCCGGGTACCTGCCGTTAGTGAATAGACAGGCACATCATATCGGCTAAGAATGACATCCACAGCGGCATCATGGTCCCAATGAAGATGGGTCAAGAATATCCCGGTCAATTGCGCGCCGGTTTCTCTCAAAAATTTATCGTACTCAGGAGTATCTCCTCCCGCATCGACCAGAATAGCTCGGTTTGTATCCCCACAGCCAATAATATACGTATTCGCCTCGTTCACTTCACGCAGAAAAAATGGCCGAAAATGAATCATAGTTTCGTCCCTTCGAGATCGGCGTTTTCAAAATTGGCACGCCCGGTTGTCTCATTTAAATTGGCATTGGTCAGCTTGGCCTTACGAAAAATTGCCCGCGTTAAATCCGCGCCTTCAAAATTGGCTTCGGAAAAATCCGCATTGCCGGGCCGGGAATAATAAAACCGGACATGAGCGCAGTTGGCCCTTCGCGCGATTGTTCCAACGAGATTTGCCCGTTGCAGGTTGGATTTTCTAAGATCGGCTTCACTTAAATCAGACTGCCCAAGTATAGCGAATTCGAGATCGCTTTCTGTTAAATTCGCGCCTTGAAGATTTGCCTTTTCAAGATTCGCCCGGTGCAGGAAACATTGTGAAAGGCCGGCCTGGGTAAAATTGCATCCAACCAGGCACGCGCAAGTAAGATCAAAACCACTCAAATTTTCGTTTGAAAAATCCACGTAAGCCAACACCCAGCCGGCAAGAGATTGACCGGAACGCCCCCTTTCCAACACACCTTGTTTATATTTCGCTTGATCGTCCAAATGATGCCAGCAATATTCATCACCCGTAAGCGCTAAGTGTGTACAATCGGCCTGAGCACATTGTGTAAAATGAAAATAAGTATTCATCGATTTCACTCACTCGTGTTTTTTGTGTATTGTTTTCGGTTAAACGTTCACAATAACTTTGTATTTTATCTCTCGTATAATTACTGAATTGAAAATATACTTCCAACAACAGACAAAATGGTTTAAATACACAACTATATCATCATAACCATTTGAAATATCATAACCATTTGAAATGAAAAAAATGAAGGGCACTCCACACATGTCTCTCTCAAATGAATGATTATGTCCAAGAGAAATCTCGTTCTTGTTTATTTTTTATTTCTTTGTACCGGGGGGACGGCGCTTATCTATCAGGTCACGTGGACACGTGATTTGACATTGATATTTGGTGCAAGTTACCAGGCGATCAGTATCGTGCTGGCCGCTTTTATGGCAGGTCTGGCGTTGGGTGGAATTACCTTCGGTTTGCTGTGTGATCGATTCAGCCGTCCGTTAAAAATCTATTCGCTTCTTGAATGTTCAGTCGCTGTTTTTGCATTGGCTCTACCTTTCGCCTTGGATGGGATTGATTCGATTTATATCGATCTTGCAAGGCGTATTGATGGTGTCACCCCGACTTTAACCTTTTTCAGGATTTTTTTATCTTTTGGGGTGATACTGCTGCCGACAGTGTTTATGGGGGGGACTCTACCCATTTTGACTCGGTATATGGTCCGGCGGAATGAGGATTTTTCAAATCGTGTCTCGTTGCTTTATGGGATCAATACCTTTGGGGCGGTTTTGGGAACCTTCCTTTCAGGTTTCATATTGCTGCCCGCTTTCGGAGTTCGCAACACTCAATTAATCGCCGTTGTAATCAATTTAATTATCGCAGGGATAGCCTGGTATATCGACTTGAAATGGAAAGCATCTCTGGTTCCGGAAAAACCAGTTCCTTCCAACATTTCCCGTTTAGAAATATCGTCAGAGGATCCATCTCCACCTGATCGTTCATACAATTTAATTTTTTGGGGCACGGCTGTGTGTGGCATGTGCGCATTAGCGTTTGAAGTGCTGTGGACACGCAGCCTTTCTATTTCTTTGGGAACCACAACCTATTGTTTTTCAATCATGCTGATCACCTTTCTCACCGGAATTGCATTGGGCGGTTTTTTAAGAGCAATCATCCCACTTAAAAAATATTCTTTATCCATCCAATTTAGCTTTGTTCTCATTTTATTGTGCATTTCTTCAATGGTTGTAACACAATTAATTCCTTCTATCCCTCAAATTTCACTCGAAATCAACCAACTCATTTATGGTCATTTGGAAGGTGTCCGGCCCTTGACACTGCTGTCAATAGGTTTTCTGATTATGCTCGTTCCCACCATACTCTTCGGTATGGCTTTTCCAATGGCCGCGCAAGCAAGAATGGAATTAAAAAATAGATGGGGACAATCTGTCGGTGATTGCGTTGGACTCAATACGGCGGGAGCCATTATCGGTTCACTTCTGGCGGGTTTTGTCTTGATCCCCACATTGGGGCTTCATCGGAGCATGTTATGGATTTCCATTCTCTTAGGAGGTTACGGGATACTTATAGTTTGCGATTTCCTGAGCCATAAAATTCAACATGTATGGCTGGCCTGGGCCGCATGCTTTATCGGATGGATAGGATTGGCAACAATACCTCAAAACTTAGCGGCTTGGGATTATCACTTACTAGGAACATTCAGGAACAATGCCGGTGATGCCTTTGTTAACAGCAACGATGTTGCCAATGTAAAAAATAAACTAAGCTACAGCAGTTTGATTTTTTACCGTGAGGGTCAAGGATCAACTGTATCTGTAACTCAAAGCAAAAAACAACGGTCATTACTTATTAATGGAAAAAGTGTGGCGACTGATGGTTTCAGAGACATTGGTCTGGAAAAACTGATGGGGCACATTCCATGCCTTCTTCATCCGAATCCCAAATCCGCATTGGTGATAGGACTTGGGGCTGGCGTAACATTGGGAGCAGTTAACATTTATCCCACCATGGAAAAAGTGCAACTGGTTGAAATTGAACCGGTAGTGCTGGACGCGGCTGAATTGTTCAATCATGTGAACAATCAGGCCTTGGAAACCCCTAAATTGGAAATTCAAATTCAGGACGGTAGAAATTATCTCAAAACAACGACACAAAAATTCGATGTCATTACGGCGGATCCCATTCACCCCTGGGCCGCAGGATCGACTTATTTGTATACCACTGAATACTACCAAATTGCCAAATCACGGCTCAATTCCGGTGGAATAATGTGTCAATGGCTTCCTCTTTATGAGCTCTCATTGGATAACGTGAAATCGATAATGCGCACATTCACTGAAGTTTTCAAGACTTGCCAACTGTGGCAAACAAATCTGGACACAATCATGGTAGGGAGCGATTCTCCACTACCGTTGGATATCGAACTTTTGATGAATCGTCTAAACAGCACAAATTTATCCGAAGATTTATTACAGATTGACATCACGGATGTTTTTTCATTGCTCGCTCTTTTTGTAACTGAGTCAGACGGGATGAAGACTTTTAGTGCGGGTGGAGTAGTCAATACAGATGATAATTTGTATTTGGAATTTTCCAGTCCATATAATCTCGGGGGTAAATCTACTTTAACCAATCTTTATACGCTTAGTCAGTTTCGTGTCAGTCCGCTTCATACTGTTGAAAATATCCCCCAAACATATGACAACGAATCATTCAAACAACGTTGGAATGCATATCAGCAAGTTGAGTATAAATTGCTCATACATGAACTCATGAGTATTACGGCGGCTCCAAGTCCTATACCAAAATGCCAGCCGGAGATAATCGGCGAACTTGAAACTCTTCTAGGAAGATTACCTGACTACCGAAAAACTAAACATCTCTTGAGCAATTATTCATTGAATTGTGCGTTGTCTTATATGCACAGCAATGACGTGGATAAAGCCAAAGAGTACTTTACCAAAGCCCTTGATATGTATCCTTCAAACGCCCGTGCGCATAGTGAACTGGCTATGCTGCTCGCGGATCAAGGCAATATTGAAAACGCTGTAATCCACGTTGAGAGAGCACTTGCCATCAATGCTATGAACGCCGATCCCTGGATCCATCGCGGCACATTGCATGAAATGTCTGCAGAATTCCAAAAAGCTGAAGCGTGTTACAAGCAAGCCCTTAAAATCAGGCCTTCTTATTCCATTGCTCACTACAAACTCGGTGTCCTTTTTTCCAAGATGAAAAAAACAAATCATGCCTTTTATCAATTCATGCAGTCGTTAAGAGAAAATCCAAGGTTCACTGAAGCCTTTACCGGTATGGCCACAATACTCTTTCAGCAACAGAAATTTTCACAAGCTAAACAACTTTTTGAAGACGCAATCGAAATCGATCCAGATAACTTTAAAGCACATTGCGGCTTGGGAATGTTTTGGCAAATCCAACATGACTATTCCAAAGCCATATACCATTACCAAAAAGCATTGGAAGAACAACCGGAGTTTGCCCTCGCTCATTTCAATTTGGCGGTAGTGTATCATGCAGCCAACCAATTACCCAAAGCCAAACATCATTTGGAACAAGCAGAACAATATGGATACGTCATCCCCGAAGAATTCAGAACAAAACTCGATAATGCCATCCCATCAAACAATATTGAATAAAGAAAAAATTTCATGGGCAAAAATAATCCGTTGGGTTCCAAAGTAATTGATAAAATGTATCATATTCTTACCTATATGAACTAAGCCAATAATTGGAGGTACTAATGAAGCGATTCGCCATAAGGTTTTTTGTTATTCTGTTTGCTTTTGGAGCAATATGTTATGCTGCACAAAAAGAAGATATCCAAACCTTGGAACTCGGGGCTAAAGCGCCGGATTTCACTCTTCCCGGTGTGGATGGCAAAAAATACAGTTTAGAAGATTTCTCTGACGCCAAGATTCTTGTTATTGTTTTCACCTGCAACCATTGTCCAACCGCCCAGGCTTACGAAGGACGGCTAAAACAATTGGTTAAAGATTACAAAGACAAGGGAGTCCAATTGGTCGCCATATCACCGAATGATCCCGAAGCGGTGCGATTAGATGAACTGGGTTATACGGACCTGAGTGACTCGTTTGAAGAAATGAAAATTCGCGCAGAACATAAAAATTTCAATTTCCCTTATCTTTATGATGGGGAAAACCAAAAAGTCTCAAAAAAATACGGCCCAGTTGCCACTCCTCATGTTTTTATCTTCGATCAAGACCGCAAACTTCGTTTTGTGGGCCGCATTGACAATTCCGAGCATAAAGATCGGGTCACAACCCACGATACTAGAAATGCATTGAACGCCCTATTGGCCGGAGAAGAGGTTCCAGTCAAGAAAACCAAGGTTTTTGGCTGTTCGATCAAATGGGCATCCAAAAGAGATTCAGTGAAACAGGCTTTCGAACGATGGTCGAAAGAGGAAGTGACACTTGAATCCATCGGTAAAAACAAGGTCAAAGAATTGATTCAAAACGATTCGGACAAACTACGTCTAATCAATATTTGGGCGACGTTTTGCGGCCCTTGTGTAGCCGAATTCCCTGAACTCGTTACTATCAATCGAATGTACCGCCATCGCGCATTTGAACTCATAACCATCAGCGCTGATGATCTGGACTCCAAAAAGGAAGTGCTGTCCTTTTTAAAAGAGAAAGAAGCCTCCAACCAAAATTATATATTTGATTCCGGCAACATCTATGAACTGGTAGACACTGTCGACAAAGGGTGGGAAGGCGCGATTCCTTATACACTTCTGGTTAAACCGGGAGGAGAAGTGGTTTATAAGCAAATGGGCATGATCAATCCTTTAAAAGTCAAAAGACTGATTGTAAAACATATGCCCGGAGGAAGACGATAAATAAATCCCAAAACATAGGGGCGGTTCGCATCGGGTAATATGTAGGGG
>CAZXSQ010000164.1:0-12572 GCA_964643335.1 uncultured bacterium | reverse complement strand
TGTTGCAGGTGTGGTAGCCGCTCCATGCACCGGTCCAATCTTGGCGGGAATCCTCGCCTATGTGGCGGCTGAAGGAAATACATTTTTCGGTGCATCGTTGCTGTTCATCTACTCACTGGGGTTGGGCATGTTGTTTTTGCTGATTGGGACATTCTCAGGTCTGCTTTCCCATCTGCCCAAGTCTGGCGGCTGGATGGAAAACGTGAAAAGTGTATTCGGAATTATCCTATTTGTCTGTGCTTTATATTTTCTAAAAGATGTGTTCACTTTCCTGAGAGCGCCTTTATCTTTTTCAGTAACCACCTATGCAATTGCTATTGTTTTACTCGTTATCGGTGTCGCTTTAGGCGCTGTCCATCTTTCCTATCACACAAAAAGTCTTTCCAAAATTGTCCGGAAAACAACAGGAATCATTTTCTGCGTTTTTGCGTTGTATCTTGGATTCGGCAGTTTTACGGCTGTTGAAGCCAGCGAAGTGGACTGGCATCATGATCTGGAGAAAGGTTTGACACTCGCCCGTTTGGAAGGAAAACCGGTGATGATTGATTTTTATGCCGATTGGTGTGTCGTCTGCAAAGAAATCGACGCCAAAACCTATTCCAATGAACAAGTAGGTGACGCATTGGAGCGTTTTGTCAATATAAAGGTTGACCTTACCGCCGATTCGGAGAAAAATGACGCTATCCAGGAAAAGTACAATATTGTCGGTTTGCCCGTGATTGTCTTTTATGACTCAAAGCAAAATCGTTTACCGGATAAACGGATCACCGGTTTTATCGGTCCGGATAAATTCTTGCAACACATTTCCGATATTCAATAAAAATGAACTGTCATGCTCATAGACACCATATGTTATAACTTATTATTATTAATTCTATGTTGCGTGATCAGTTTCCTCCCTTTCGCCAACACATCGGAAAGTCAAGAGATTTCCGCTGAACAAGCCATGGATATCGCCAAGGATGATCCTCGCGTCAAAGATATTTTAACTGATTTTCCTAGGGTTCATTTAATCCCATCCTACAACGAAGCCTTCCATGTCTGGATTATCGAACTGCTTTACAGTGATGCGGGCGAAGTGGGTTTCGTCTCTGTTTCACCAAAAGAAAAATCGGTGGTGGAATTTGACTTCAACGTCAATCGAGTAAAAGAATTGCGCAGTGAAGAAAAAAGAGATGATATCTCCACTGATGATGACACCTGGACTGATAAACGGCCAAACTGGCTGTTTGTTTTTTCTGAATTCAGACCGATTCTTGAAGGACCAGCACTGGCCTGGTTTACCTTCATCTTGACCTTTCTTCTGATCGGAAATTTTCAAAAGATTGTTTCATGGCGCAATTGCGATATTATTTTGATCTTCCTTTTGTGCCCATTCATGAATGTCATCTGGGCAACTCCCAAAATTGCATTCACCGGTATTTTTTTGATTACCTGCTTACTCTTCTTACGCTCAATTGGTGGAATTTGGATTCACAATAGAGAAGCCAATCTTTCCAATATCACACAAAAAAGAATTCTGGTTTTTCTTTTAATTCTTCTATCTCTCTACCATATAAATAAAACCTATGAGAGTGGAATCGACGACAGCGGCCTGTGGTCAGTGATTGGTTCAGAATATTTGTTGAAAAGCGGCCATCTTCCATATGGAACGGAATTCGGTACGAATTGTGTATACGGCCCACTAATGTATATATTCCACATTCCTGTCAATTTAATTTTCCCGCCCAACATCACGATCGACTTGGAAAATAACCAGGTTGAATTACCCCATTATGAAAAGATAGAGATGCGCGGTGCTCAAACCATGGTTGTATTGATGGATTTATTGGCGGTACTGGGAATGTATTTCATTGGTGCGAAATATTGGAATTCCACGGTTGGGCTGGTTTTTGCTCTGCTTTACGCATTAAATCCCTACATTCTTGGTATGGGGGGAGCTTTCGGATTGCAGCAAACAAGCCATATTACCGGAATTCCGTTTATAGTGTTCGCGCTAGTTTTTCTTTCGTTTCCTGTAACCGCAGGAGTATTGTTAGGAATTGGCGCAGGGATATTGTATTATCCGATATTTTTATTTCCCCTATGGTTAGGATTTTACCTTCGTAAAAACTCTGTATATTACTCGATTAAGTTTTTGACTTCATTCACGTTTGTTGGAATTATATGTCTCATACTTATTATCTACTTGACTGTCCCTGATGAAAGCCATACAGGATTATCACCTTTACAAGCGTTTATCCAAGACACAATTCACCAGCAGCAATTCAGTGAAGGTTACGGGAAAAGTGAATTCAGTTTCTGGGGCCAATATCCATCATTGAGAGAAACTCTAAAAACAATTGTAACACTTTTCTATATCGGTATCTGTGTGGGTACAGCCTTTATCCTCAAAAAGGTAAGATTGAAACACCTTATCTCGTTGACAGCCACAATCTTAATTGGAACCCAATTGGTTTTATCACACGGTGGAGGCACTTATATCGGTTTCTACATTGCTCCGTTGTTACTGACTCTATTCAAACCGGATGATGCAGAAAAAAAAGAACCTGTAAAAAGGGATGATGAAACAATTCAATAGGTTAAGGAATTCTGGATTTAGAGTGTAGGATTCTTTTGAGCAACCGACAGTTTATTTACAGGTAAGGATTCCACTTCAAGATGAGTAAGATCGATCAGTTTGCTGGCACGATCGATATCGATGCCGATAAGGTCTCCATCCTCATCAAAATAAAGAAAGACAAATGGAGCAACTTTAAATGAATGAACGCTTCTTTTATTCGTAAAATCGATATTGAGCGTGTCGTTATTTATCTTGTACGATAGTTTCACGATCCATGGCTCCACAATAGGCTTTACCGTTTTCTAAAGGACGAAATTCTTTTGTATAATCGGAACAAAAATTTAGACCGGATCGAATCGAGATCATGACGCAGTGATGCGTTCTCATGCTTCAATTGGTTTAGTTCTTCCCGAATCTGCTTCAATCGAATTTCCCGGTCTTCAAAGCGGGATTCAAAAAACGGTGCTCTGTATTCTCGCTTGACCGGATTATCCAAAATCGAGATCAACTCGGATATATTCTCTTCATTTGAAATTCGTTGTGATATCTCCAGGGCACCCCGCCTTTTTGCAACTATATCGACACGACCAAGAGCAATGTCTTTTATTAGATTGATTAATTTATCCTCTTCTCCATAAGCAAGCACCCAGCCCGCGTTGTGAGTTTCCACCCAATCCGCCCAGCAGGATTCAGGTGCAACCAGACAGGGAGTTCCCGCCCAAAGTGCCGTACCGGTACGCAGATCAGAAGAAAGGCGGCGCTCTTCAGTCGGCTTGGAAATATCAATCGCAACGGCAGCACGCTTCAACTCAGCAATGTATTCAGAAAAAGGCAACGCTCCAAGCCATGACACATAGGGATGATCCGCGTGCTCTTTCACATAAGATACAGAAGTTTGATAATCACTCCCCGTTGCTCCAACGATGACCAGCTGTCCTTTTCGATAGTGCGCCAGTGTCTTCAACACACTATCGAAAACCGCAGCGCGTTCCTGCCACGGCCAGAACATGCCTCCCCAAAAAAACTGGGGCTCGTCTTCGGTAAATCCCTGCCGTGATCGTGGCATTTCATGCAATGAAAAAGGAACGATTTTCAAGCGTTCAGCCCCAGGATCGATACCAGCCCAGGTCAACCAGGCTGTGTAATAGCCTCGCTGCCTCTCGTGCGCACAAAGAAAATAATCCGCACGCGCCAGACATTGAACTTTATCGGCAATATGTTGATTGAAATTAATCTTATCCCGCCAAAAATATTCCAGCAGCAAAGGACCTGGAAGATCCACAATAATGGGTATTTCCAAGGAAGCACTCAAAAAAGTCAACGGCTGCCACTGTTCAACCAAAATCACATCACAATTTAATTCCTGAATTTTATTCGGGAGAAGGTCAGGTTTAAAAAAATGGACCGAGCGATCAAAAGACGGCTCTAATGAACTGGCGGCAGATTCCTCAATTAAGAAAGTACATTGTATCCCCTGTTTTCGAAGATGTTCAGCAAGCCCCCATATTCGAACACCACCACCGGCACAGGGAGATTTGAAGGAAGGTAAAACTTCAGTAGTAACGACTGCCAGATGTGTCATTTCCACTACAATTCATTATTTAAGCAGGCGGTCTGAGGACTGGACACAAATACCGCGCCAATATCTTGCTTTAATCTTTTCAACAAGCAGAGAAAGGTCTAAGTTAGAACTTCCCTGGCAGGTATTAACGATTTTGTATTCGTTCCAAAGCTTTTTGAGCTTCCTTCACATCCGGATGATCCGGATAATTCTTAATCAGTTTTTGGTAGGCTTCTTTTGCTTTGTCTAGATTATCAAGATAGCGGTGATGAATTCTGGCTATACGAAGAAGTGATTCCGGCGCTTCCGGCGCTTTCGGGTGGTTATCCACTACTTTTTGGAACTCAGCGATAACTCGTTCAAACCAGGGCTTTTGTTCACCTTTGCGGATATTGAAGATGACATCATGCTGCAGCTGTCTGGCTACTTCATACTGAACACGAGCAGAATAGAAGTCCGTACCACCACCGGTAGCCTGGGCGGGTTGTTCGGCAATCGTTTTCGCCTGCTCTTCAACCATTTCTCTTTGCTTGCTGAGTTGGTTCCTCAATTCGGAAATTTCTTTTTCCCGCTCAGTCATTTGATCCTTCAGTTGATCAATGTCCTGCTGCATTTTATCCTGATTGGAAAGAATTTGCTGAAGGAGCGATTCAATGTTTTTCCCAAGGTTTTGTACGGCTTGGGGATGTACCACAGCGGGTAATAAGAGCAAACCACAGAATGTTGAAACAAGGATAGTTTTATATCTCATAGTTGTTTTTAAAATCCTCCATATATTACAGAGCATAATCCTTTTTTAATCTTCATCATCTTACAACGAATCTAGATAGAATAAAAGCGGCTCTTGTAATGAAATACAAGAACCGCTTTTAGAAACAGTCCGCATTTGCCGTGTGTCTAGGTTTTTCGAGACCTGTCTCAACAGGTGGGCTCCCTTCATGCACCTTCAGTCTTCCCTCGCCTGGGCATGGCTTAGGTACATGGTTAAGATCCCTAAAAAAAAGGTATCGCCTCAAAAAAATCCTGAACATCACCAACAATGCAGAAGCTGTTTACAATTATTGTTCAAAATCTTACTAGGTTATTCAATAAAAAACGATTTCTAATTACGAATGTATCATGAAATATTGTAAATATTTTAACTTTTCTATTCAAAGGGATCAATGTTTCTTTTCGGTTTATCCGCCAAAAACTAGACAAAGATATTTTGTCGGGGGGGGGTGGCAAGGGCAAGACCGCTTGCGGTCAGCCCTTGCATCAACAGGTGCGAGTTTCGCACAACAATATAAGTTGGGTGGACAATCGAACCAAAATCAGCTTACAATCAATGACAAGTTATATATTTTTGATAGTGAACCAGAAAGGAGACTAAAGATGTCATCGAAAAAAAGCGTATTCATATTTGGAATTCTTTGTGTCATGGTTTTAGTTGTGGGGGCTTGGGCGGTTCAAAGCCAGGTGAATCCCAATGAAGTGGAACCTGCGGATTTTGATGCTGATGATCCGGACGATTATCCACAAACCACGGATATTGATATCGACATTATCGGTATGTCTGACGCACAAATCGGCCGCATATTGATGCTTGAAGGAATCGAAAATGAAACAACTGTAAATTTTGCCCAGGGGGGCACATCCGCCGGAAGTACAAGCTATCCCCGATTAGTTTTTCATGGAGTCTTTGAAAGAGAAATGCGGGAATGGAGGGCGAACGTTATCAATGGTCAGGTCACCAAACGCGACATCGAACTGGATTTGAACAACTCCTCTAATCGTAGGGTATTGCGAGTCCGGTTTGAAAATTGCTGGCCAACCAAGTTTTCACTTCCTCCCCTTTCCGTCGAAGGGTCAACACGCTACCTCGAACGCATGGAATTTGTCTATGACAGCTTCGAAATAAAAAATTTCTGATATTCTCGTAGGTTAATAAACGGTTTGGAAATACATCTCACAAAACGAATGGAGCAAATGTCATTCTAATATTAAAAAGGATAAATCATGAAACCCATTATTTATGTATCAACTCTACTAGGATTCCTCTTGGGAAATTTGGTGTATGGCGCAGCGCCACAGGCCATCGATCAGGAAATCATCAACGGAGAATCCGGTGTCTACATCTTGTATGACGACGGAACAATCCAAACAGCAGGGCAAGCGGTTTCTTTTGGTTCGCCCGGTAATATCGATGCCGTGGACTTAAATTTAACGTCCTCTTTAAAAGGATATTACGTACTGGACAGTGAGGGCAGAGTTCATTCATTCGGTGACGCCGTCATTATCAACCGTCCGCTTAATTCCGAAAATGATTATGTCGACATGGAACCAAGCCCTTTAGGCGATGGCTTTTATTTTTTACGAGAAGATGGACACATCACCACTGCCGGCAGAGCGGTTTTTTACGGTGAGCGGAATCGTGAAGCCGCTATTGACTTGGAGTTGACTCTAGACGGCCAAGGATACTACGTGCTCTATCAAGACGGTACACTCGACATTTTTGGAACAGCAGTCAATTATGGATTTACCCAAACATCCAATATGCACGCGGTCGACCTTGAACTGGGCCAGGAGGGATATTATGTCCTCTATGACGATGGTACATTACTGCAATTTGGCGATGCCGTGGTACTTCCATCTCTCAGTGCTCCGGAAGCCAAAGTCAGCGATATGACCCTCACAGACCGCGGCTACAGAATTCTCTTGGTCAACGGTGAAGAACAAGTCTTCCATCAGTTAAAAAATCAAGGAACGTTGAATTGGTTCGCTCAAGCTGAACCAAAACAGGTCAATCCCACTCCAACCCCCACGAACACCCCAACACCGACACCCACTCCAAGTGCAGAAACAAATTATCTCAATATCCGGCTGGATGATTTTGCAGAACGAGTGATCGGGCGTCTGCCCGAAAACGTGAACATTCCTCCCAGCCTGACCACCGGTCAACTGAGTCTGCCCAATGGAGACACTTATCTGGCGGTTGCAACAGAGGATACTGAAAAAGCCCGGCAGATTCGACTCTTTGAAGAAGAAAATTTTGGGGATTTTGATAATGAAGGCACACTCTTTGCCGGCCTGGTTCCCGAACGGGGGGCCGCCTCAATTCGTGGGATATCTTACAGCAGTCTTGGCATGGTCGTCACAATCGATGATGAGCCTCGCCCTCTTCTATTGCTAATAGAAGGCCCTTTTGATCCATCAGCGGCAAGTGGATTTATACTTCACTGACAAAAGTGCTTTTGTAGAGGGCGGATGAATACATTGCCTTAAATCCGCCCTCTATTTATTTTGCCGTATAGATTTAATGAATTGTTTTAGACTAAAGGATGGCCCCGTACGCGTAAAAAGATTGTCCACATTGCTGATGGTTTCTTTCAAGGCGATCACAATCGCCCTGTCGTTGGATTGCAGTTCATCCTCCCCGCTAGGAATGATAACTTTATCACCTCGTACGATCGCTCCCAACAAAACATCCCGTGGCAGGAATCCATCTTTCAATTTTTTCCCAACCAAAAAGGATTCAGGTTCCACTTCAACTTCAATAGCCTCCGCCCGGTCATCCGCCATGGTGGCCATAGTCAATATTTTTCCTTGCCGGACATAACGCATGATCGCATTGATGGTGGCCAGCCGGGGATTGATGGCAACATCGATGGGTTTTATATGAGCCAATAAAGGAATGTATTGAGGCTTTCTCAAGAGCGAAATTACCCGCTTGGCTCCGCTTTCTTTAGCCAACAAGGCGGAAAGAATATTGGTTTCATCATCTTGTGAAGCCGAGACAAAACCATCGGCTTCATGCACACCCGCTTCGTTTAACATGGTGATATCGGTGCCGTCACCGTTGAGTATCGTTGTATGGACCAATTCAGCGGCAAACTTCTCGCAGCGAGTTTCATCCTGTTCAATTAAAATCAAATGCGTTGCACTTTTTTCCAATTTTTCGGCCAGAAAGAATGAAACGCGGCTGGCTCCAACGGCAATAACTTTGCGCAACGCTCTGGCGGTAATGCCCCCCATTTCATTCACCTTGTACAAAGAATCCGTATTTACAATGACATACACCTGATCGCCGAGATGAATCCGGGTATCACCACGTGGAATAATAACTTCGTTCCCCCGAACCAGGGAACCAATCAGAAGAGAACCGGTAAATCCCAAGTCCGGTAGTTCGTTCAAGGTTCGGTTGCACAAGGGGGAAGCCGAGGTGACGCGGAATCCAACAAGTTTCAATTTTCCACCTGCAAAATCTGCGACACTATTGGCCACTGGATTTTCCAGAACATCGAATAATTCAATGGAGGCCACTTCGTCCGGATTGATAATGAGATCAATGTTCATAGACCGGCTGTAATAAGTGCGATCGGGGATAAGATAATCTTCACTTCGAACTCGAGCTATCGTATGGGAGACCTTGAATTCTTTAGCAACAGCACAAGCCAATAGATTACATTCATCACTGTCGCTGACCCCGATAAACAAATCCGTATTTTCAATTCCGGCCTGCAGCAGCACAGCCGTACTCGCACCATTTCCGGCAACAGTCATAACATCTATTTTATTTTCCAAATCCGCCAACAAGATTTCATTTGTATCAATAATTCTGACTTCATGGCCTTCAGCGGTTAAACGTCCGGCAAGACCCTTCCCGACTTCCCCCGCTCCCATAATAATAACACTCAATTCTTGAGTAGCCACAATCGAATCACCTGTTCAGCAGTATTTGCGATCAATTCACGTGCGCGGCTTATTGCTTCTGTTAGCATCAATGGTCCTGGCACGATCGAAAACAATGCATTTATTCCTTCCTCATAAAGAGAAGATATTTCCCCAAACAACCCACCTGCAAGGGCAACCACAGGGACGCTATATTTTTTAGCCCGCTTCCCTACCCCTGCCGGTACTTTTCCAAACCGTGTGGATGCATCGATCTTTCCTTCCCCGGTAATGACCAGATCAGCGCCGGATAGAGCTTCGTCCAAGTGGGCATAATCCGCAATCAAATCAAATCCGGATCGCAATTGGGCATTGCAAAAGCCAACCAATCCTGCGCCCAATCCCCCAGCCGCTCCCCCGCCAGGCATTTCACTTATCGACTCTCCTTGGTATGTTTCCAGCTGCGCCGCCACGGTCTCTAAGCCTTTTTCCAGTTGAACCACCATTTCCGGTGTCGCTCCCTTTTGAGGCCCGTAGACAGGAGCCGCCCCTTCCGGACCAAGCAGCGTATTTTTTACGTCACAAGCCACAAGAACCTCAGTATCTTTCAATCTTGGATGAACACTTGTATCATCGATATGGGCCAGTCTTACCATATCCTTTCCGGCCGGTTCAATTTCTTTCCCATCCACATCGAGCAATCGGTATCCTAACGCGGCGGCGACTCCAATACCGGCATCGGTGGTGGCACTTCCGCCGATTCCAATGATGATTGTTGATACCTGCCGGTCCAGGGCATCACGAATCATTTCCCCAGTACCAAATGTGGTGGTTTTTAATGGATTCTTTTCATTTTCTTTGAGCCGCCACAATCCTGAGGCAGCGGCCATCTCGATAACGGCTGTTTGTTCATCATCGATCAATCCATACTGGGCAGACACAGTACGCATTAATGGATCATGAACCGGTATTTTGGCATACTTTCCTTTCCGAGCAGAAACAAGCGCATCCACAGTCCCATCGCCTCCATCGGCTAGAGGAACCTGGATCACTTGCGCTTCAGGCGCGACACGAAGAATACCTTCGGCCATCGATTCAGTGACAGCAGGGGCAGCAAGGCATTCCTTATATGCGTTCGGTGCTAAAACAATACGCATCATACAACTCTTTTTTATGATGAATAAAAACAAAACTTAGGTGGATAATAAAATTTACCAGCGAAACATTACTCCCGTTGTTACACCGTGACGATTCCATGTCTTTTCGATATCGAAAAACTCATAACCGCAATAGAGGCCAAACCATGGAGTAAAAAAGTGTTCGCCTCGGATACCGGCAAAACTTGTATCTCTGCTATCCAACACGGGACCGGCGCCAATCGTTACGATCTCTTCTCCTAATCCACCAACCACTTCAATGAAACTGTCCTCTTGAAAATAATATCGAGCCATCAATGAATAAGATAACAGCACATCGTCCGCTTCCGGAGTGAAATTCGTACCGCCCCTCAAATACCAGGAACCGAGATACTTAGCCAAAGTAAAACCATACGAATCCACATTATTGTTAGGAAAGTCCATATGGCGGTAATTACCCGAAATTTCCCACCTTTCTCCAAAACCTTGAAACAATTCGAAACGTGTATCCGTAGTAGGAAGAAAATCGATATCGTTGCCCACTTCAAATTGAAGATTCGCATATGAGCGGCTCCACAGTTCCAAGTAACCATCGAAACCTATCCCTTCATCTTTCTCAGAAAATTGATGGGCTTGGAACAATTCCAACGCCACTGAGCCTTTAGAGAAATTTCGCTGCAGACGGGTAGAATAACGGTGCCAGGCTGAAAAATCATCGGATAGCGAATTAAAAGCATATCCCATCGTGAATTCCCAATTACGGTCTCCGCGTCTCTTTTCTTGAATAATGGGCGAGATTTCCTCTAAGGCCTCTTCTGAAGCGCCTTTTTCCCGCGCAAGACGCAGCTGCTCTTGTGCCTGTGCATATTCTCCTTTTCTCACCAATGTTTTCGCCCGGCCTAAAATCGGAGCTGGGTTTTCGGTCTCAAGTTCAGCCCAGCGGCTGAATGTTTTTTGAGCTTTATTATATTGTTCAGTCCACAGATAAACATTCCCCAAAGCAGACCAGGCATCCGAATAATCCGGAACTTGTTCGATAACCTGTTTCAAATCTTTTTCGGCCTTCTCAAACTGCTTCGTCCAGGAATACACAAGTCCACGGGAAAGCAAAACATCCGGATTGGATGAATTATCCTCCAAAATCTCATTGTAAGTCTCAAGAGCCTTATCGTATTCTCCTGAAAAAGCCAGCGCTCTCCCCAAACCAAACTTCGCGGAGTATTCATCCGGATGTTCATCCAGATATTGCCGGTACAATTCAATAGCGGTTTGATATTTTTCTTTCTCCATTGCCTTGGAAACGTCCTCAAGCAAATCTTCAGCTGAAACGATGACCAGTATCGAGAAGAACAAAATAGCCGTCATATTTATCTCCTTTCCTCCCCAACATGAAATACTTTTATACTGTCAAAAACCGCGTTGCTTCAGGTCTTCTCTTCCCGTTTTGCCTATAGTAAATAATAACAATCCAACCATCCGCCAGTATTGAATTAATTGACGGTATCCAAGATTTTCGAATATTGAGAGAACAATGAGTTGAATAAAATCAGAGAACCGGCGGTATTTTTTTATGAAAGCCAGTTCATGAATCGCGACAGTCGCAAAAGACAAGGCAGTGCCTAACACAATCGCAAAAGTGAGAAACCCAATAACATAAAATAAAGGAGCCATATCCAAAAATACCAGAAGAAAAAAAACAAAATATCCCAGGATTTCAATAATAGGCCCTAAACCTTCTAGAAAAAAAGCATACGGAGCGGCATAGAGACCAAGCAGCCCATAGTTGCCATTACAAATTATTTTTTTATGTTGTGTCATCACTTCTAAAAGACCTTGCTGCCATCGTTGCCTCTGCCGGCCCAAACTTTTCAGTGTTTCAGGACAAAACGACCACGCAGTAGCGTCCGGAGCAAAACTTATTCTGTATGGTATTTTATTTTCCAGACAATATCGATGCAGCCGGAACACAATATCAAGATCATCCGCAACTGTTTTATAAAACGTGTTCGAAGAAGCGTATCCTCCTGCTGCAACCACCACCGACCTCTTAAATACTCCGAAAGCCCCCGAAATAATAAAAGAAACATCCAAATAATCCCACCCGGATCTCGCGTGAAGAAATGCTCTCAAATATTCAAGAGCCTGAAATTTCAATAAAAGTCCCTTCGGTAAACGATCATCCAAAATCTTTCCGTCCATTATAGAGAAATGATTCCCTATACGAACCTCACCCCCCCACGGCAATGGTCTTTGAATTCAACATAAAATGCCTGGCAGCTCGTAGTAAGGCCTTTTTATCAAGAACAGTATCGGCGTCGATGGTACAAAATAGTGGGGTACGGGAATGGTTGATGCCTGCATTGATCGCATCAGCCTTCCCCGCGTTTCCTTTATCAAGTACCCAAATATTCGGATATCTGCGGCTTCGATAAATCTTTTTAATTTCTGCAGTAGGGATTTCACTCAATGCACCTCGATAAGAGCGGATCAAATCAAAACCTTCTATTAATTTCTCTATAGTGGAATCCACGGATCCATCGTTTACTAATATAATTTCATATTCAGGATAATCCAAAGCCAGCAAAGTATTCAAAATACTCACACAATCTGTAGAGTGCTAAATTCACCTAACATTTATATACTTACATGTCAAGCTGCAAGT
>CAZXSQ010000163.1:0-12604 GCA_964643335.1 uncultured bacterium | reverse complement strand
TAGAGTTTTCATGTCGGCTACGCGCCATAAAAACTCCTATCTATTTCTATTTATCAAAAATACTACGAGGGATAAATAGGGAATGATTCTGTATTTAGTTCGTCATGGTCAGTCTGAGGGAAATGTATTAGGAAAAGCGGGATTGGATCCTATAATGACCGAAACCGGTGTTCGGCAGATCGATCTAGCCGGAAAAAGATTAAAAGAAGAAGGAATTACGCATTTTTATTGTAGTCCATTGTATCGCGCTCTTGCTACTGTTGATATATTTCGAAGGCATCTGCCATTAAATCCCATTATCTCCCCTTTATTCTGCGAAATCTGGGGGACCGATTGGAAAGCACGGACAGCTGAAACCCTTTTGGAGAGTTTTCCATGGGCAGAGCTGCCTGAATCCATGTTCAATGGAAGATGGTGGCCAAAAGAGGCGGAAAATCAATTACAAATATGCAGACGGGTGCAGGATGCATTGGACTTGATCTTTCAAAATCACCGCACTAGCGCTGATAAAGTCTGCCTTGTCAGTCATGCTGCAATGGGGAATGCAATGCTCCATATCTTGCTGGGCATGGATTTAGACTCTCAGATCATTTTCGCTCAACGCAATGGGGCTTTTAGCCGGATGGAATTCTCACAACATGACGGTTTTTTGCTGAATTATGTCAATGATGTTACACACCTATCCCCTGACCTTTGGACATAGAGTAAAATGATGAAAAGAGCAGCTGTCAATTTGAAATGATTTTTCAATTCAGGAGTTCATTAAGCGATGAAATCGAAGCATGAAAATTATATCGGTATAATTGGAGTAGGAATGATTGGAATTGAGCATATCCGGGCTTTTCAGTCCATTCCACGCTGTTCCGTTATTGCTGCAGCCGATATTGATGAGGAGGCATTGGAAAAGGCGGGTACTGAATTCTCTATTTCCCATCGTTTTACCGATTACCAGGAAATGCTGAATCTGGAGGAATTGGATATTGTTGTCATTTGCGCTCCTCCATTTGCTCATGAAGAAATGACGATGGCCGCGCTTTCGGCTGGAAAACATGTTTTATGTGAGAAACCACTGGGATTAAATCCGGATTCCGCACAAAAGATGGCTAAGCGGTCAAAAAAAACCGGAAAGATTGTGGGGTCGTGTTCTTCACGTTTTCGATTCAGTCCCACAGTGGTAAAAACAAAGGAACTTATCGACTCCGGTGAGCTGGGTGATATTTATCATATTACGATCTCAGGGATATCCCGGCGGAATAGACCTGGAATCGACTACCATCCTTCTGCCAAGTGGTCATTGGATAAATCCAAGTCAGGTGGTGGAGCTCTATTGGATTGGGGAATCTATGACATCAATATTCTTTTTGGCCTGATCACCGATTTGGAAGTGAATCGAGCTGATGGTTTTTGTTTCCAAGGAATCGATGAACAAGAAATAAACGGCCATGTTTTTGATGTGGAAGAGCACGGGGGCGCGATTTTGAGGTGTAAGAATGATTTAACGGTTTTCTGGGAACGGTCCTGGGCTGCTCATATGAACCGTCGTAACAGCATACGTATTTATGGCACCCGTGCCGGGGTGGCATTTGATCCACTGACCTGGCATAAAAATGCCTTGTTTGAAATCTATGAAGACCGCAGTGGAAAACCAGTCACTATCGCTCCAGATACCAACTTTGAACACGTCAATGTTTTGATTAGCGTTGCTCAGAACTTTGTGGAATCTGTTCGTAAAAATATACCGCCAATTACTTCTATTGAAGAGGAGGCCAGGATACTCCGTATTATCCATGCCGTGTATCGATCCAACCAAAAAAAGACCTCTGTGAGTGTCTAATTGTTTCTTCCGGGTTTGAAATTAAGCAGTTGCACCAACGGGTTTATTTTCGGTTTTATGGATTGAAGTGGTGAAGGAAGTATCATTCTGCTGCGTGATAGGAGGTGTTGAAATCAGGGTATCGAGAATTTGATTAAAGAATAGGATACGTTGATTCCTGGCGTGAAAAGATTGGCTGACATAGTCGATTTGACCGAATTCATCACAGGGAAACCTGTTGTAACTGCGATAAGGTTGAATCTCCAGCTCTCTGAATTCTTCAGGGTAGTTGGAATCATCTAAAGGGAGATTGATAATCCAGCCGTTTTTATCTGCATCTGTATAAGTCAAATTTCTTTCTTTCATATTTTCTTCTTTTTTTCTTTCTATCAGCCAGGATATATACATTTCTGGAGGAGCTTCCTTTTTTTTCTTCTTTTGAAGAAAAACGGGTAATGAAGATTGATCTGAAGTCGCTTCACGAGCCGATTCCACTTCTTCATCAAGGATGGTTAAAAGCGCTGGAGGAGTTGGATTTTCCCCGGCCGGGATCGAAAAAACTTCCAGTAATCGTGTCAAATGTTTTAGATATTGGTCGGAGGCAAATGCACGGGCGTATCCCGATTTTCCATAGAAAATAACATACCGTTGAAATTTTTTTAGAAATTCTTTTAAAGAGTTGAAATCATTTTCCAAACTCGAAAAAATTAATTGACGAAATCGGGTCATCATTTTTTTATCTGTAAGGAGTGTACGGGCTTTCTTATGATCGACTAGATTGAACGATATTCTGTTGGAAAATTGCCAAGTGTAAAAAACAGTTTCGATCTCTTCTGCATCATTGGGGGAAAGCGAAATTTCTTTTCGGTTGATTTCCTGCTCGATAGCATGCCGGAAGGATTGCGATTCATGAATATCGTCTTCATAATCTTTCAGTAATCCTTCTCGTACACTGGCCCGCAGTGATCGAAGAATTGGCTGGTGATTTGGCAAAACATTTCGTGAAAGCTGGGTATCCAGTGCTTTTTTATACATAACCAGCCACTGTTGCCATCCCTCGAAACCTTTAAGGTGAAATGAATATTCTCCGGAGTTACTTTCCATAAGAAACCCTTTTGATCCAGAGACTAAAACTTGTTTTCCTGCCTCCGTCATTACTCGGCGGATTTCCCACGTGCCAAAACGGTGGCGAACCATGTCTTTTTCAGCGGTTATTCCTTGTTCCCGTAAAATTTTTTCTGCTTCAGGATTGCCGATGGATATTATTTTGTGGATGGTATTCGAGACCAGTTTGTTAATACTGGTGTTCATCGCGTCCATTCGTTTGACGATTTTTGCGACACGTTCTCGAACTTTTTCTGGGTCGACTTTGTTGCCGGATTCGTTTTCATCACATTTCTGTTTGAAGAAAAGGAGGTCTTCAGGGTTCAACCAGATTTTAGCCTTATTGAATGCTTCTCGGACGATTCGTTCACCCCAAACTCGTTCGCCACTGGCCTTTCGCCATCCCCATTTGTAAAAAGGATTTAATTCCTCTCCGGTCCATTTTCGAATAAGGCCCAGATCCATCAAAAGTTGATTCCGCTTTTGATAACTAGTCATCACCAAAGCGACTGTCGCAATGACGGACAATAACGCGAAGCCTATGAACAAAAATATGAGCGGAAACATATTACCGGCTTTCTAGAGAAAAAGGAAAAGAAATTCATGCCGGAAAAATCAATTTATATAACTATTCTTTCCCTTTGAAACTTTCTTTTCTTTTTTTTTGATAAAAATTGCTCATAGTGAAACTAATTACTATGCAAATTTTCATAGCTAATTGTATCAAATAATAGCATAAATTTCAACCGGATTATAAATTTATTTATCATTCTGCTTATTTTATAGCAAATTTTGTGCAATATGTTTGATTTATAAGAGTCTATCTGATTAAATAGTTAAAGAACTTATTGTTTTTAAGAACTTATTGTTTTTAACTTTGCTGGTTATTGATTATTTTGACCCTTTTCCCTTCAGTTCGTAAGCGGTTTTCGGCAAATAAACGTATGGCTTGTGGATAGGTCTCTCGTTCAGCGGCCTGAACTCGTTCCGCTAGTGTATCGGGTGTATCCTCATCAAGAACATCCACCGCTTTTTGCAAAATAATTGGGCCTGTATCGTAATGTTCATCGACAAAGTGTACTGTAGCGCCGGTAATTTTCACGCCGGATTCAATAACGGCTTCGTGCACGTAATGTCCATAAAGTCCTTTTCCACAAAAAGCAGGAATCAAAGCGGGATGGACATTCATGATTCGACCATAATATTTCGGATGAGGGCGAAAAAGAGACATAAAACCGGCGAATAAAATTAAATCGGGATCGACAGCTTCGATCGTTTTTGAAAGAGTATCATTAAATTCTTCCCAGGATTTGAAGTCTTTGCGTGGGATAATCTTTGCCGGTATATCATGTTGTTTTGCTCTTTCTACACCGTAGGCTTTTTTACGGCTGCTGATGACCAGCACTATCTCGATGGGCAATTGACCGGCTTCTGTCAAATCAATGAAATTCTGTAAGGTTGAGCCGCTTCCTGAAAGCAGCACTACGGTTCGAAGCTTTTTCATGGAGACTTCTCCCTATCTGAATTCCTTTAGAAATTTTTTCATAGAATCCATTGAAATCCGAGCATCGTGGATTAGCGTGTCAGTATCTTCGGATTCGATAGTAACCCAATTGTCGTAATGCAATTCATCAAGAATCCGGCTTATAGTGGAAAAATCGAGTTGTCCTTGTCCAGGATTACATAACTGAAGGGATGGACCAAGTTCGTTCTCCATTTCGCAGAAGTCCTGAAAATGCACGTGTTTTAAGCAACTGCCATAAGTTTGAAAGATATATGACGGATTTTCTCCCGCTAAAGCCAGGTGGCCGGAATCAAGACAAAGAAATACTTCGCGGGTATCAACTAGATTCATGATGCGATCGATATCTTCCTCATTTTCAATGCGATGACCGATATGAGGATGAATGCAGGCATAGACATCGTTATCCATGCAGCGTTTCCCCAGTTCGTTTAAAGTCTCAGAGGCAACTTTAAAGTCGAGCTTTGTATTTTGTACTATATCACGGCTGCCGGTTTCAATGACCAGAGAGGAGGCATTGACCTTTTGTAAAATCGCTGCGATTTCCAGAGCATTCCGGATAATCTCTTCACGCTGGTCGGGAAACACAATGTCGCCGCCGCTGGTGAGGGCTGTCAATTTCAAGTTATAGGTTTGTAGCAGTTCCTGAATATCTTCTAGAACTTTACCCTCCAGCTCTGGTAATTGTTTTGCTTCTATCCCTTTATAATCCAATTGAGCCAGAGTATCCAATGCGGATTCCCATTGATTTATTGCCAAACTTTGTATGTGATAGGCCAGCTGGAACTGCATAAAAAATGCGACCTCCATTCTTAGACGACATGGAATTTCTTGAATAGTATAAATCCAATTCTTTAAGGTTTGACGGGTAAACTAATGAAAAATTGAATTAAAATTGATAATCTATTATAATTAAATCGAACTAATTTTCATCCAAGGCGCTTGAAGGGCTATACTTCGCAGGCTATGATTTTTTATTTCAGATTGTTTTAACAATCGGGTTTGTATTGGTTAAGTAAAGCAAAGCAAAGACTTTTGTTTTTTTATTAAAAAAAGACTTTTGTTTTTTTATTAAAAAATAAAACTCCATTACAAATTTGTCAGTAGGTATTTTTATTTACAATAGATAGAGAAAAGGGGTAAATTACATGAGCTATCGTGTTCTAGTCAGCGATCCACTTGCACAAGAAGGTATTGATATTCTTCAAAGCCATTCTGATTTTCATGTGGATGTGAAACCAAAATTGCCGCCCGAAGAATTGATTGCCAATATCCCAAATTATGATGCGTTGGTGATTCGAAGCGGCACCAAGGTTACTCAGGATGTACTCGAAAAAGCAGATCGATTGAAGGTCATTGGCCGTGCTGGAGTCGGATTAGATAATGTCGACATCGATTACGCCACCAGCCGTGGGATCATGGTCATGAACACACCTGGCGGCAATACGATTTCAACGGCGGAACATGCGTGGACATTATTGATGAGCCTCTCCAGAAATATCGCACCCGCCAATATTTCATTGAGAGAAGGGCGATGGGATAAGAAAAAATATATGGGAGCCGAGATCTTCGCTAAAAAACTTGGTGTCATTGGCTTGGGCCGTATCGGCAGCGTGGTTGGAAGCCGAGCATTGGCTTTTGGGATGAAAGTTCTCGGATACGATCCGTTTACTTCGGAAGACCGTATTCGCCAGATGGGATTCCAAGCGGTTACATTGGATGAACTTTTTGCCGAGGCGGATTACATCACAGTTCATACACCGAAAACGAAGGAAACCACGCATATTTTAAATGATCAGGCTTTTGCAAAAATGAAAAAGGGAGTGCGTGTTATTAACTGCGCTCGTGGTGGAATCCTTGACGAACAGGCGTTGTTGCGGGCGCTTGAAAGCGGCAAATGTGCTGGAGCCGCCTTGGATGTGTATGAGAATGAACCACCGGATTCGGACTATCCATTGATCCATCGAGAGGATTGTCTCTGTACACCGCATCTTGGTGCTTCCACCGAAGAGGCACAGACCAATGTGGCGATTGATATCGCCCGCAATATACTCGACGCTTTGACAGGCGAAGAAGTCCGCAATGCGGTTAATATTCCCTCGGTTTCACCTGAAGCTCGAGCTATTGTCGGTCCCTATTTGGACTTGGCGGAAAAAATGGGGATGTTCGGCATCCAGTATTTCGGGAAACATCCTGACAAAGTGGAAATTACTTACGCAGGGCCTTTATCTAAAAATGATACATCTTTGTTGACTCTTTCTGTGCTCAAAGGGTTATTAACTCCGGTGATGAATGAAACCGTAAATTATGTCAATGCGCCCCTGCTGGCCGAAAAACGGAACATTGATTATTCTGAAACTAAGAATCCCAAAACGGATGGCTACACAAATTTAATTAAAGTTAAATTAACCACGGGTTCCCATGTAGCCGAAATTTGCGGTACGAATTTCGGCGAAAAAGATCCTCGTATCGTAACTGTGGATGGATGTCACATCGATGCGAAACCCTACGGTCATATTCTCTTCTTCGTGAATCAGGATGTGCCAGGCTTTATCGGCCACATGGGAAGCACCTTGGCCAAGGGAGGCATCAACATTGCCGACATGACTCTTGGTAGAAAAGAAAGAGGAGGATACGCAGTCACGGTCTGCAACGTCGATACTCCGGTTTCTAATGAAGTTCTTGATGAACTTCGTGCTTTTAAAGCGGTTAGAGAAATTAAAACCATCGATTTGTATTAGAGTATTTAATTGCCGGGAAGGGCTAATCCTTCATATCTTCCAAACGGGAGGGTGAATCTCTTGATGAGCCTTTATGGAATGTTTACAATGAATAAGAGGCTTGGTGGGATAATTTTGTCTGAAAGCTATGTTAGATGAGTAGGATGCCACGACATAGGGCAAACACATAGGTTGGCTCCTACGTAGGCTTAGACCTATGTGTCTAACCTGTTTTGAGACAAACCCGGGAGCCTCGCCCTCCTGGGGAATAATCTTTGATATGGCGGTTTGTGAACCGTCTCAGGTTATGAATAGTCGAGGGTATTATTTTGATTCATTCGGCACAATTCCGCATTGGAGTGGTTTCGTACGCGAACACAGTGCCGTTATGTACATACCTTCCAGAAATTCTGCCCCATGCCCACATCCGCTATGATATCCCTTCGAATCTTGCGAAACAGTTAAGTTCAGGTGAATTGGATGTGGCCTTATTGTCATCGATTGAGTTGCTGAGGCATCCGGAGTATGGATTTATTCCCGGAATTGGTATTTGCAGTGATGGAGTCGTTCAGAGTGTACGTTTGTTTTCCCGAAAAAATACATCACAGCTGAAAACTGTTTCTTTGGACGGCGCTTCGCTCTCATCGTCGATGATGACACGGATATTATTTGCTGAGCATTGGAAGAATACTCCCTCCTTTTCGTCAAGTATGTCCCCCCTTGTAAAAAGATTGGAAGATGCGGATGCGGCACTCACAATTGGATATCCCTATCTCGAGGTGGATGATCCATCTGTTCGCGTTATCGATATGGGGCAGGCTTGGTATGAGTATTGTCAACTGCCATTTATCTACGCCTTGTGGATAACCCGTCCGGTTATGGATGTTGATTTATTGATTGAACCTTTTGAGGCGGCCAAACGGCAGGGGCTGGCCAATCTGGATAAGATAGCGAGGGAGTATTCTGAACTGGATGGTTTGCCGGTTGAAAAGTATGAGTCTTTTTTCCAACAAAATATTTATTATGATATTCGCGAACGAGAACGGGCGGGGTTGGATTTCTTTTTTGAGAAAGCCCAAGCTTTTTGGAAGGATAATAGTTGATTATACGCGCGCGGATCATTTCTCTTTTGGGGGGGCATGGTTTCATAGGATTCCATGTTCCTGCTTACTGATTCCTCCCATTCGGTAAGATAATCACTCATTCGACGGTAGATTTCCGGTTTCTTTTCGATGATGTTGTGCTTTTCCTGCCGGTCTTGCTTCAGATTGTAAAGTTGTTCATCGCGATGCGGATTGGTTCGAACATTTTCTTCCTGAGATATTGTAAAAGAATTGGAGTTATCTGGTTGCAGGTTCATGAGCACTGCTGGGGTGTTTTCTTGTATTACGAAAAATCATGATTATTGCGCGCTTTCGCCCCAATGATCCATTAGAATCAATAAGTCCAGCTGGTTTACAACACCGTCGCCATTCAAATCCGGTGAGACGGGCGGAGAGGGCAGGGGAGTGAAAGTGGGGGTGGGATTTACCATGGACGGGGTTGGGGTAAAAAACAAGAACGGTGTTGGTGAAGGAGTCGGTGACTGTACTGGTGTGGCGGTTGGTAAAGGCCCTTCGAGGGATTGTGCCAGAATTACCTCATCTGTTGAGGTGAGCACCACCAATCCGGCACTTCCATCAGAGAAAAAATGGCCGGGCCTGGCCGCGAGAGGGGACATAACTGAAAAAATCAGATTGGTACGTCCGCCCAAGGAATCGGAGGTTTTTTGAAAAGCCATAATTCCGGTTTCAGAGGTAAAAACCAATTCATCTAATCCATCTCCATTCAAATCAAAGGATTCAATGGGTGTATTCAAAAAAGATCCGGCCAGCCGATTCGTTTCAATTTCGACCGGGCCCAATATTTCTGCTTTTATAGTTATAAACCACAAGGTAGGATCGACTTCACCTGTATCGGCGATCACAACAAATTCATTGGTTGAAGGATCTTGAATTCGGGCATCCAAGGCTTGTAATGTTTGGCCTTCGAGTTCAACTTGATTTTTCAATGGATAATTTGGATCACCAACTCCAAAAAAGACATAAGGGTCTGTATTCGGCGAAGTGCCACCTCGTGAAAGGCGCATCAGAAAATCTTCTTTACCATCATCGTTTAGGTCTGTATGGGTTAGTAGGTATCTCCCGTCATGAATAAAAATTCTGGCAGGTGCAAAGGATCCGTCTCCTACTCCGGCTAATAAATGGGGAACACCACCGATGATGATGTCTTGGATGTTATCCGCATTGCCGTCAAATATGAATAAATTATCCAGAGCGGTTGGTACCGTGGCGGTGAAAACTTGAGTAAATCCTCCGGAAGCATTGCCCCTGAAAACGGTTATATTGGAAATCTTGAAATCACCCATTTGCGAAGCGACGATCAAATCAAGCCGGTTATCGTTATTCAAATCGGCGCTTTTGATTTTTTGCGGTGAATCGACTTCAAAAGTTAGAGGTTGACCGAACTGGGTGGTTCCATTCGACAAGCGAACTATTACCTTGTTTTCACTTTCTGATAAAACCATCAAGTCATCCAGTCCGTCATTATTTGCATCTGCGATATGTACATTGGAAATCTGGTTTTCCGAGGTAAATCTGGATACTTCAAAGAAAAGGTTATCTTCGAGCGGAATTGGAGTTGGTGGAGGAGGGCTGACGAGATCAGGTGGTTTGACCATAAGTCCCCATCCGGCAAGCGTTCCTGTTTCACCTGCCACAGAATCAATGACATGAAGCACCCAGGTACCTTGAGCATTTTCATTCAAAAAAACAGAAAGCGGTTCGGCGGAATCGGTTTGTGATTCATAAACAGCCCGATAGGGATTTTCCTCTGAGGGCGTTCTATTATGCAAGAGAACTGAAGTGCCGTCTGGACTGGTTAAGGATACTGACAACTGATCGAGTGAAGGGTGATCGATCAGCACGGCGGCTTGAAGTTTCTCCAACAATGCTGAGCCGGAAATAGTGATGGTATCAGTGACCCCTTCCGGGTCCGCATCCGGGATGGGGAGAACAACTCGTGTTTCTGCCGTCGCATAAGGCGTTTCGTTGGTTTGAGCAAAAACTTCTATCCCGTTACCAAGAACGCACCAAAAACAAAAGACAAGAAAAGAAATACACTTAACTGCGTTTACGTGTCTTCGGTGCCCGGCGTTTTTGTGGGGCTGGGGAAGTCGAATCACTTTGTTCCATACCGGATTGCTCAAGTTCAATGATTTTATCACGATAAACCGCTGCCTTTTCAAATTCAAGATTCTTGGCTGATTCAACCATTCGCCGTTTCAATTCTGAAATCGCTTCTTTTCGGGTTTTACCTTTTATATCGATTGCATCAGAAATCTTGTAAAGTAATTCTTCTGATTCCTTTTTCTTGGCTGAACGAGTTTCAAGAATCGAACGAAGTGATTTTTGAATAGTTTTAGGAATGATTCCATGCTTTTCGTTAAAGTCAAGTTGAATCTTCCGGCGGCGTTCCATTTCCGCAATTGCCCGCTTCATTGAACCGGTGGGTTTATCGGCATACATGATCACTTCACCGGCGACATTGCGTGCCGCCCGTCCGCAAGTCTGGATAAGTGAGCGCTCATCGCGGAGGAAGCCTTCTTTATCGGCATCCATGATCGCTACCAGAGATACTTCTGGAAGATCAAGCCCTTCGCGGAGAAGATTGACCCCGACAATGACATCATATTCCCCTGATCGCAGTGCTTCCAGGATTTCAACCCGTTCTACCGTGTCGATTTGGAAATGTAGATAATGGACCTTGATGCCCAAATTCATCAAATAATCTGATAATTCCTCCGCCATGCGTTTGGTGAGAGTAGTAACCAGACATCGTTCACCATGAGTTATGCGTTCACGGATTTTAGCAATCAAGTCATCCACCTGACCGGTTGCAGGACGCACGGTAATTTTCGGGTCAACAAGACCCGTAGGACGTATCAATTGTTCAACCACCTGATCGCTTTTAGATAACTCGAGGTCTCCCGGGGTCGCTGAAACAAACATAGCCTGATTGATACTGTTCCAATACTCCTCAAATGAAAGGGGACGGTTATCCATCGCGGAAGGAAGACGAAAGCCGTATTCCACCAATGTTTTTTTCCGGCTTTGGTCACCGCCATACATACCGCGAACCTGGGGCAGCATGATGTGGGATTCATCCACAATCATGAGAAAATCATCGGGGAAATAATCGATCAGCGTATTAGGCGCTGTGCCAGGAGCGCGTCCATCAAGATGCCGCGAGTAGTTTTCGATGCCGGGGCACATGCCGGTTTCCCGCAGCATTTCAATATCATACATGGTGCGCTGTTCAAGACGCTGCGCTTCGACCAGTTTGCCTTCTTGCCTGAGTTGCTGCAGCCTTTCACGGAGCTCCTCCTGAATTGTTTGGATTGCTCGCTGCAGCCGGTCAGGTGCGGTTACGTAGTGCCGTGCTGGGTAGATAGTGATATGCCCGTGTTCTCCAATAATCTCTCCGGTCAGAGGATTGAATTCAAGAACTCGGTCAATTTCATCTCCCCAAAGTTCAATGCGAAATGGATTGTCTCCATAACCGGGAAAGACTTCAATGACATCTCCACGCACTCTGAACGTGCCATGATGGAAATCAATATCGTTTCGGTGATATTGCAAATCGACCAGCCGGCGCAACAATTTTTGCCGGGGAATAGAATCTCCTGTGCTGATGGGCACAACCATTTCTCTATATTCTTCCGGTGATCCTAAGCCGTAGATACAGGAAACAGAAGCGACGATAATAACATCGCGCCGTTCCATCAAATTGGTTGTCGCCGCCAGCCGCAGGCGTTCAATTTCATCGTTGATGGTTACTTCTTTCTCGATGAATAAATCCTTGGTGGGAACATAAGCCTCGGGCTGGTAGAAATCATAATAAGAAACAAAATATCCCACAGCGTTTTCGGGGAAAAACTCTTTGAATTCGCTGTACAACTGGGCGGCGAGAACTTTGTTATGCGAGATTACCAGTGTTGGGCGGTTGATCTGGGCAATCACATTTGCCATGGTGTAGGTTTTCCCACTGCCGGTGACGCCGACCAAGGTTTGAAATTTTTGTTTTTCATCTAGACCTGTTACAAGTTTTTCAATAGCCTGGGGCTGATCACCTTTCGGTTTATAATCAGCCACCAATTTAAAGGGGATATCTTTCACACCGTTTTTTCGCCGTTCCGCGCTTTCACTCATCGCCACGACTTTATTCAGACGCATGACCATTATAACAACACCTTGAATACGATTTTTTTATATGGTAACTCTTCTTCCAGGCATTCGCAAATGGTTGATTCTGCATCATAAAGTAATGAATAAAGAAAGCCATACTTGTTTTCTGGAGAGTACGAAGTTCGACTAGCAAATCCGCGTGATCCGAGGGGCTGAAAGG
>CAZXSQ010000162.1:10271-12650 GCA_964643335.1 uncultured bacterium | reverse complement strand
CTTTCCACTGGAAGCCTTGAAGTCCATGGCAAGAGATCCTGTGGTTTTCGCTTTGGCCAATCCTGATCCTGAAATTTCTCCCGAAATCGCTTTAGGACACTGTAGAATTATGGCGACCGGACGATCGGACTATCCCAATCAAATCAATAACGTGCTTTGTTTTCCAGGGATTTTCCGCGGTGCGCTCAATGTTCAGGCCTCTTCCATCAACGAGGATATGAAGATTGCCGCTGCCCGGGCCATTGCGGACACAATCCCCAATCGAGAACTTAATGAGGAATATATCATTCCCAGTGTTTTTGACCGCCGTGTTTTTAAATCCGTATCCAATGCCGTCGCCAAAGCTGCCATCGAAACAGGTGTGGCCAGACGGAAAAGAAAGCAAAAATAAACAATGCCCCTTTTTCGAGATGGTGAATGTCCTGAATTAAGACGGTGGTCAGAGTTCTCGCAAATCATATGGTTTGCTGTTTGTGCATTGGTCGCCAATTACTTACTTTCTTTGATAATATTTCCTTTTCAGTTTACGGATACATTGGATTATCAAACGAATCTGGTTGACAATTTTGGTGTAATTGGTGCCTTCTTTATGATGATCGGCCGTCCGATTTATGAAACCTTAATCGGGCAGTGGCTTCCACTGACCGTTGCTCGGTTGACCAAAAAAAGGCCGCTTATTCAACTTATTTGGGCATCCGTATGGTTCAGCATACTCCATTTGCCCAATGGACCCGCACATGTCATACAAAGTATAGGAGTGGGATGGGTACTGGCCAGTTGTTTTCTTTACAGCCGGAAAGAAAGTTGGTTTAAAGCATATCGTGTAACCACTATTTCACATGCATTGCATAATGCCGTGGTATTTTTAGTTTTTCTTTTTTTCCGCTCCGCCTAAGCAGGATTACAATCGGCGGATTTCAAACCCTCCTCCGACTTCAATGGTGGCGCCGGTGGAAAAATCGAAATAGCCTTGAGCGATTGCGCTAACCGCTTTCCCGACATCTTCAGGCTGCCCCCAACGCCGCTGCGGCGTCAATCCTTCTGCGATCAACTTATCATATTTTTCAGTCACAGCGGCTGTCATATCCGATACGATGATCCCCGGCTGTATTTCATAGACCAAAATTTCTTCTGAAGCCAGACGATCGGCATACAATTTGGTCGCCATGGATAGAGACGCTTTTGACAGACAATACTCACCGCGATTGATCGAACTGGTGTAGGCGGATATGGACGTGATGAAAATAATTCTTCCACGGCGCATGATTTCCTGTTTGCGGAGTTCAATCATTTTATTGGCCGCGTATTGTGTCAAGAAAAAAGGCCCGGTCAGGTTCGTGTCCATCACATAGTGGTAACTTTCTTCTGACATGTCAAGCAAATCAGCTCGAACTTTAGGTGCGACTCCGGCATTGTTGACCAAAAGATCAATCCGGCCGAAAATTTGCAGCGTTTGATCGATCAAATTCTTTCGGTCAGTTGAATTGGAGACGTCTGCTTGTAAAATTTCAGACTCTTTTCCGATTTTTTCCACGAGAATTTTGGTTTTTTCAGCCGCTTCTTTATTGCCCGCATAATTCACGATCACATTGTAACCAGATTTCGCAATTTCGATGGCGATTCCACGTCCGATTCCCCTGCTGGAACCGGTGACTACAGCACAAGGACTATTCACCATATTGAATCTCCTGTTTCTTTATAATTCGAATATAAAAGTGACTTTTGATACATAAACCATAATGCAAATTAAGGTTTCGATATACAATATAAAACAATTAAGCCGTCTTTGGAAAGCGGATAGAGGTAAAAATGGGTGTTTTGGAAATGCAACTGCCTTTTTGGATGGTTGTAGGTATTATTTTGATGGCTTTGTACGGCCTGGTGATGCTGGTGCATCACCTTGTGGAACTTTACCGGTTCATAGCAATCCTCTTGAGAGGTGGAAAACCGAAGACTGATGAGGAACGCCAGGCCTGGATTAAAAAGCATCTATCAAAGGAAGATAAAGCTGCACAAGAGGTGATCGATAAGAAATTAAAAGAGGTCTGGAAATCGTTTTCGCCTGTAAAATGGCTGGATTTGCAGGAAACAAAGGATGAGTGTCTGGAGTTAGTGCGTCAAATTGCGGAGGTTTATCATCCAGATTCGCCCAATCCCGAATTTGAGGTTACCGTTTTTGATTTACTGAAATTAAATGAGCGAATTTCCAAAGAAGTACATGCTTTGTTATCCCCTTATGCAACTTTGAATCGAATTTCCGTTTCCACCCTGATGGAAGCCAAAATTCTGATCGATCATACAAAAAGAGTTATGGATCACAAGGGGTTCAAATCAGGCCGGCGCATTGCGACGCGTATCTGGCAGACAGTCAATTTTATT
>CAZXSQ010000162.1:0-10261 GCA_964643335.1 uncultured bacterium | reverse complement strand
TCGGGTGCTTTTCAGAGGGGCGTCAGAGATGGTCGGCAGGAAAATACTGAGTTCCCTGTTCAGAATTGTCGGGAACGAAGCGATACAGATTTACCGTTCCTCTTCTGCGCTTCATTTAGATCCTAAAAAATTAATCGAGTTGGAAGATGTCGATGTAGAATTAGATACGCTTGAAAAACAAACTGAAGAACAGACCGAAGTTGAAGAAAAGAAAGAGGAGGAAGAGAAAGCGGCTGAAGTTGAACCTGAAATAATTCATCCGGAGCCGGAAATAAAACAAGATATTGAAAAAATTGAAGAGCTAAAGGACGAAGACGTGCAAGAAAAAACTGTAGCAACTCGAGGAATAAAACAAAAATTGACGGCATCGATAGCCAATACGCTTAATTCGTTTATCGAAGGTTCTATGCACTTGTGGGATAAGATCGCCAGCCGCGATAAGGTTTTGAAGGCTTTCGATAAACGTGGATATCAGATTCAAGAATTGAAAGGAATACAACAATTACCTATTGATGTGGTGGATGATGTGGCTAAGCATTATATTTCCCAGGGTGAATGGATGTGTGCGGCTGAAGGTGCAGCGACGGGGATGGGGGGAATTTTTCTTCTCGCAGCGGATGCGGTGTCACTTTTAGCGCTGCAATTGCGGATTATCCAGCAAATCGGGTATTCTTATGGCTTTGATGTTACAAAGCCGGAAGAGAAAATCTTTGCGGCCAAACTTCTTTCAGAAGCCTATTTGCATCCCGCCAAAAAAGAGAGAGAGTCTTTGATTCAAGAAATGCGGATGGCGGCGAAACTGGTGAGAGGTGGAGGACCGTTGGGCTTGATCCGGCAGAGACTTTTTATTCAAGGTTCCGCCAAAATTGCCGAGAAGATCGGGATACGAATGGGGGGAAGGAAAATATCTCAATTTGTTCCTGTTATTGGGGCGGTCGCCGGGGGAGTTATCAATAAAAAGGTGACGGGTGATGTCGTCCGAATAGCCCAGGAAGTGTATCGGGATAGACTGCTTAACATTAAATCCAAAAGTGAGAAGGCGAATACAAGCGCTTGAATTTTCTACGGTATAAAGAAATGTGAAAAGATACCTGTTTCCAGTTTATAATTCCTTGATTTTTATATCTTTGAATTCAATCCACGAATTATCTTTATGCATTTGCAGAGAAATATGTCCGGAGCGCACAGTTGGGAATTCGCCGTAATTGACTACGGTTTCACCGTTGACACGGATGACCAGATGAGACCCTTGCAAACGAACCTGCAAGAGGAACCATTCTTCATCCTGATAGCGCGGCTGAACCGCCCGGACAATATTGTAAAGACTCCCGGTGGGATAATTCGAATCAGGAATGTTTTCAATTTGAATTTCGTTGCCGCGATCACGGGTTTTTAACTCATTCCAACGTACAAAAATTCCACCATTGGCATGTTTCTTCGTCCTGACATAAGTATGCAGTTCAAAGTCTTCAAATTCGTCTTCTGTGACTAAATAACTTGTCCCGTTTTCTCCGCGGATGACGCCGTCATTTGCATACCATTTCGCCCCTTTTCCTTCAATATACCATCCATCCAGATTTTGACCATTGAATAATGTGATCCAGTCTTCTTTGGAAGGTAATTCTTTAATTCTGATATTGCGAAACCAAACGTTGTATCCTAGAGCCTGTAGCCCGATATATCCGTGACGCAGGCGGTATTTCAACTCTTTGTTTTCTTCCACATTTAAATCCTGAACCATTTCATCATTGATCCAGAATTTCAAGTAAGGCCAATCCATTAATATTCGGCCATCGTTCCAGCTGACGGAGCCTTTAATTGGATTCGATTTGGGTGGGACAACCGCAAAAACAGCCCCGCATGTTTTAATACTCATCGGCTCCTTGTCTTTGTGATCAATCTGGAATTCGAATCCAGTTCTCGAACGGCGTCCGTGAAGAGGCGCTTGGAAAAAGACGCCGCTGTTGCACCAACCGGCCATCCGGAATTCAAAGCGAAGATCAAAATTCTCATACTGCTTCTCGCTTCGCAGCCAGGTTGGGTAATTCTCATCCCTAGAACAATATATAACTCCCTTATGAACAACAAAGGAACCGGGATTTCCCTCCTCAATCACCCATCCGTCAAGATTATTGCCGTTGAACAGGCTGGTAAATCCTTCTTCCACTTCAGATGAAATGCTCAAGTTTGGCATAAAAGCAAGAACGAGGGTAAAGCATAAAAAAATTCGAACACTCATAGTTCAACTCCCAATAAAAGGATTGTATATCGCATTTTGTTTGATCTTTAATGAGAATTCAATACTTGTGAACCAAAGTACGAGGTGGGGATGTCTCATATCGGGTTAGACACATAGGTATAACCTTACATATAGTAGGGGTAAACCTATGCGTTTGCCCTATGTGGTGGCACCCTACTCATCTGACATAGTTTTGAGACAAACCCATCTTAGAACCTTCAAGCGAACTTTTCGCTCACCCGTACGGGCAGGGATGCCTGCGCTCCTTGCTCTTTATCTTGTTATAATCCCCGCTTTTTCAAAGCATTAAGAACCGAAAAATAACCTCGATCAAAATCAGTACGGAGGTATTTAATAGCATCTTGTTTGGTTAAATTATCTTGTCTGTACTTATGATAAAGTTCGACGAGTTTATCTAAGTCCTGATTATCCCATGCTTTATATTGGTTTTTCGGCCTGTCATCTTTACCTGTGGGAACTTTATCCAGCAATTCACCCCACTGGACGGATTCGACATGAGGCTTTTGGAATTCGCAAGCCTCTTTGCTGATTTCGAAACAAATACTGTTTCGATTCAATCCTTTTGCCACTTTTGCGGTAGAAAAGCTGCCAGCGAAAAAATCGGCAATGACATCACCTTCATTGCTTGAATATTGAATGATTTTAGTGAGCAGTTTGGTGGGTAATTCATTTTTGTGGCGCCGTTTATTGGTTTTATATTCCCGGTCGATTTTCCAGACATCCTCCATATCGGCATATAAAACCGATCCATTCTTTTCATTTCTTTCGGAGGGTGAATATCTCGAATAAGTGTTGAAAGTGGGTTTTTCGCCGGGTACAGCGACATACAAAATGTGATAATGTGAAGTGGTGAATTTTTGCCGGGTAAAAACTCCGAAATTATATTTCCAAATGATATGATTTCTTATAATTAAGTTTGATTTGTTGACAGCATTGAGAATATGATGTAAATTTGTCCAACCGCTAAAGATATATGCACTACCCCCTGGTCTTAGAACACGCTTGGCTTCACTTATCCATTCATTCGAAAAACCTTGATATTCTTTGAGTGGAATCTCAATATAATCTTTTAGCACAAAGGAATCATTTCGGTTATAATGCACATGCAGTTTGTCCCCGTTGATTCCATAAGGAGGATCGGTGATCAAAAGATCGATGCTGCTATCCGCTAAAAATGTGCGTGAACTTACTTTATAATCGTCATCATTGTAATAAACAAAAAACTTTCCGGAATTATTCTTGCGAAACTGTTTCTTGATTTTTTCCATTGTCAACCCAAGTCATTATATGATCAGTGCATAGATGATTTATTCAGGAAAATACTCGTCTTCCGGATCAAATGCAGGGATGGCCACCACGATGGTTTTGAAATCGCCGTACCCGCGATGAGGAACGCCTTTCTCGATCAATACCGTTTGTCCCGGTGATAAAGAGATTTTATCTTCACCGATTTCCAAAAATCCCTTGCCTTCAAGGATGTGGTAGATTTCTGTGGTTTTTTTATGGAAATGCCGAATGGAATCTTGTATGTGCGTGACATGAAAACTGGCTTCGGAAGTGTCTTTCGACGTGATAATTCGTGTGCTGGAGCCGCAGGGGCAAGGGACCGGTTCCACATCGTTAATATGTCTGGCGACATAACCTTGTGTTTGTGTATTTGTACTCATTGTTTCACTCTCGTCTGAAATTTTCGGATATTGTACCTTACTTTTTTCTCTGTGAAAATGTCGGAAGACAGACTTCCTGTCCACTTCTTTGATACTTGATGTGAGTTTGTTCGCTCACACACGGGCAAGATGCCCATAAATGCTTGCCCCGCTTTTTTTGTAAATGTATATTCTTTTGTGCAAGTGTTTTTACTTGTCACTGCTATTTGCTGAAGATTTGCCAACTTTGCCGCGTATTTGGGGTGAGTTCGATTGGAGCAGACGGTCTCGATATTTTTCTTGTTCTTTAATATAATGTTCGACGAATTTTACTGGATCGTTATTGAATTCTGCGGAGATTTGCTTACGCACTTCTCGCACTACTTTAATACCTTCGTCTTCCTTATTCATCATATCCTCCTATTAGTTCTAATGGTGTAACAAGCGTTGGAACAAACAGTCCCATCATTGCATTCATTCTCCTAATATGGTCAAATTTATTCGCATTAGCAAGGTGGCGACAGTTCCAAGTAACTAGAAAATCACAACGATGATGCGATGCCATTGCTAAATGAAACGCATCACCAATGGGATTTTGTGGCATCAACTTATGTGTAATGTATACTTGGACAATTTCGGTGATTGCTTTTTCCACTGGGAGAAGAGGCAATTGTTCTATGAGCTCTATGCATTCTTCTCGACTTGGGAAATTACCTTTGTAAAGCTCTTCTATAACCGCTGCACTCGTAACCAACTCATTACTATTTATAGCAATATCCCACCACCTACGGGTCCACTCACGGCGTGCTATCATCTCTGGTTCGGAACGTAGCTCATAGTAAAAACTTGGAATGGTTGTTTCTATATAAGTTTTCTTTATCATTACCAAACTTTTCTGATAAAATATCTATAATATAACCATGTAATCATTATAACAATAATTAAATACCCATGAAACAGGGTAAAAAAACGTTGATATGAAATATACTCATAACTTGTTGCCTATATATCTGAATTCCGGACTTTCTTCAAAAAAGGTAATTTTTCTACCTTTATGAATGCTTGAATCCATGATTTTAAGATTTATCATGTTTATGTCTTAAAGACAGAATTCATAAGGATCTAGGATCGAAGAAATGAATAACTATTTGCGTTTTATGAGTTTATGTTTGGTGCTCCTTTCCATGTTGATATTATTTCAATCTTGCGGGATGGTATCGTCAGGGGAAGTGTTTGTCAGTGATCTCGAAGAATTGAATGTTTTGAAAGAGGAATGGATGCCCTACAAACGGGATCTCTCAGTCGACGGCAACAGTCTAATTATAGGGGAAAAATGGTATCCGAAAGGACTTGGTGTTCACGCCAACGCAGAATTATCCGTTCAAATCCCTAAAGGATACACCTATTTTGTTGCTGAAGTGGGAGTTGACGATGAAATACCGGAAGAGAATCCGGCTTCGGTGCGTTTCTTTGTTTTGGGAGACGGAGCGGTGTTATATGAAAGCCCAGTTTTAAAAGCGGATATGCCGCCGCGGCGTATTCATGTGAATATCCAGGACATGAGCGAGTTGGTCATGAAGGTAGACGACGCCGGAGATGGAAACAATTCCGATCACGCTGACTGGGGAAATGCCCGATTTGTTAAGAGATAGCATATTTTTCTCAAACTTACCCCTTGACCTTTTATAGAAAATTCTTATATAAGATTATAAATAATACTTAGCTTAATAATTTATATTATAATTTATTATTTTTAGGGGAATAAGATGGAAATAACCTTCAAACAAAGATCATTTGATCTTGAATTCGAAGACGATCATATCGAGCTTTTAACTCCTAAAGAATTTATTCGGAAGCAGATGCTGGAGATTATTCATCACCAATGCAAAAACAACTGCTTTGGGAATGAAGGTGTAAAGGAATGGATTGAAGAGAATGCGAGTATTTTTCGCGAATGTTGGAGACCTTTTATTTTTCCTGAAGAAAGGATGATAACTCTAGCTCGGAAAGAAATTGCCCGGCATCGTTGGTTAGAATCTGAAAAACATGGTCAGGATATGGGGGTAGAAGCAGAAATTGATTGGATCAATCGCTTCTCTAAAGAATTTATAGAGTATTGGAAGAGTCAATTATGACGTTGAGGTTTTTGTCTTAAAATAATGTTCTTTTTTATGTAGGGTTAGACCTATGTGTCTAACCACCTATGTGTCTAACCACCTATGTGTCTAACCACCTATGGTTCTAACCACCTATGGTTCTAACCTGTTTTGAGACAAAACCAAGTTGAGTAGTTAGGTAAAGATATGAAATGCTGCAAAAATTGCGTTTATTGGGATGAATTTGACAGTCAAGACTCGAACAAGCAAGGATATTGCCGAAGATATGCACCTAATTTGAGACAGGGTGAAGCGGAAAAAGGTTCTTGGCCCGTCACTTTTGAAAATGATTGGTGTGGTGATTATGCACCCAATCCTGACCTGAACGATCCACAAAATATTCATTGACTGGAATACGAGACAAAAAAAATGCCCCTGGGGGAGGGGCTTATGGGGTCACCTAAGCCCGACAGATGGGCAAAGGAGGATATAGGAGAGAAATAGTTAGTACTTGATTTGGCTTTATTGTTATTTATTAATGTACATGTATTTTTTTGATTTACTATCAGGGAATCCCTCATTATTCAGACAGGAAATCCCCGATAATTTTCATTTTATTGGGGGCTTATTCCTGAGTTAAAACATTACATGAACAAGGAATTCCTGCCGCTGGGGATTAATCATTTGTAGGCAGATATCGTTGGTGGTTTTCCGGAGTCTGCAAATAATCTGGTTCGCCGTCATAATTCGTCTTGAAAATGGACATGGTTTCTGAAAGCGTAGTAGCCTGGATAGCGTTTTGCTGAGTGGATTGATCTATTTCAGCCAGAGCACGGTTGATTTGATCAATCCCTTGAGATTGTTCTTTGGAAGAGGCAGCGATTTCTTCAACCAATTCAGACGCTTTTTTACTACGTCCGGAAACGTTGGTAAACACTTCGTTGGTGGATTTGACCAGATTGCCGCCGTATTTTATTTTGTGGACGGTGTCTTCGATCAAGGTGGCTGTATTTTTGGCCGCATCCGCTGAACGCATCGCCAGGTTTCTCACTTCATCTGCCACGACAGCGAATCCTTCACCCGCCTGTCCGGCGCGTGCGGCTTCAACAGCGGCATTCAAGGCCAGCAGATTGGTTTGAAAAGCGATCTCGTCAATGGTTTTAATAATCTTGGCGGTTTCATTACTTGCGACTGATAGTTCTTCCATTGCACTATTTAAATCATTCATGGAATCATCCGCTTTGACTATATCCTGAATGATTTCCTGCATTAAATTGTTGGCCTCTTGAGCTTTGGTTGCGTTGTGTTTGGTCATGCTGGCGATTTGCTCAATCGAGGCTGAAGTTTCTTCCACAGCACTGGCTTGTTCTGTCGCACTGTTCCCCACAATGAACGCAGATTTCTGGGATTGGGCAATTACATTGTTTAATTTTTCGATAAATGAGTTGAAGAGTTTGCCTAATTTACCGATTTCGTCCTTGTTTTTTATGATGATACGGCGAGTAAGGTCGCCTTCGTCTTTCTCGAACAACTGTAGTAACCCCATGAATTTACCCAGTGGTTTCGTAACAAACTGCCTGATCAGCAGATACATGACCGTTACGATGACCAGGATGATTCCCAAAACCATGTACAAGGAACTTTTGTAACTGCTCTCCTTCATTGATGAAATGGTAGTAGCAGCTTGATTTTGAGCATTTTGCAGGGCGTTCGTCGAGAAACGAAAGTAGGTTATTCCACCAATACCATCCCTTTTCCAATTGGTATGGCAGCGAATACAGTCCGGTGTGATAACTTGTGGTTTATAGATTTCGATGGCGTTATCATTGTACTTTAGCAGCATTTCAGGGTCACTGAACAGGCGTTCTTCCAATTCCTTTGGAAGTTGTTTGCCAACAAAAGAAGGGTTTGAGGAATGAGAAACTTTTCCCATAATGTCGAACAGAGAGAATTCAATTAGACCTTTCACATCTCTTTGAGCCTGAAGCAATTTCGTGAATTTTTCCATTTCGCCTCGTTCAAGAGAACCGGCTATGGAGCGTTCGACAGAAAGATAGATATTTTTGGCGTTTGCCTCTTCTCTTTCACGCAGAATTTGTATATTCGCTTCTTTCAATTCAGTGATTTGTTGAATGGCGTTTTGATACTGAATTGACTGGGCGATGGTGACGACAATGATTAGTCCCGTTAGTAGAGAAAGTATTAATTTGGTATGGAGCTTCATTGATCAAATTTCCTCTGTCTGGGTGTAACGGTTTTTTGTGTAAAATGGGAAATTTGCCTTAGCCGCAAAATTTTCCGAGGCGCAGCCGATGCAGGGAGCGCCTGCTTTAATGCATGTGTTTGTTCGAGAGTTCCAATACCGCAGTGTACAGTCCGCATGGGTTAAAGGACCTTGGCATCCCAATTTAAATAAACAGCCTTCATCGGAGAACGTTTTTGCAAAATTTTCGCGTTCATAATCCGCAAAGCGAGGGCATTGGTCATGAACAAGTTTGGAAAAGAACATTTTTGGCCGTCCGAGTTCATCCAACCGCGGGAGTCCGAATTTCAGGACATGGATAATTGTTCCGACCAGCCAATCCGGATGACAGGGACAACCGGGCAGGGCGATGACCGGTTTGGAAATGCCTTCCCCTTTCAAAAAGTTGGGGACACTTATTGCGCCGGTAGGATTATTTTCCGCTGCCGGAATACCCCCCATCGCCGCGCAGGCTCCGGCGGCAATGACGGCGCTGGCTTTTGTAGCCGCATTCGATACCAGTTCGGTAATGGGGTGATGGCCCATCATGCACGCTTCCGGTATGGCTGTTGGGATACTGCCTTCGACAATAAGATAAAAACCTTCGGTTTGCAAAATCCGGTGGACGATTTCCATTCCCAGTTCGCCGGTAGCTGTGGACAGGGTGGAATGGAAGAGTAAAGAGATATTGTGGGTTAAAATCCGAACGGGGTTGGGTTCATCTGAATTTAAAAAAGAAACGGAACAACCAGAGCAGCTTTGACCTTGAAGCCACAGAACCGGTGGATTTCCCGTCGACAGTTCTTCCATACCTTCCGCGATTTTGGGGATCGCGGAACCCCCGAATCCCATTAAAGCAGCCAGGGTGGCACTTCGTTTCAAAAATTCTCTTCGTTGCATAACCAGCGTCTCCTTTTAGTGCACAGCACAAGCCAAACAAGGATCAAATGACCGTACGACGCGCGCCGCTTCAATTGGATTATCATTATCGTTGACCGGAGTTCCTTCCAATGCCTGTTCAATAGGACCAGGGACTTCTTTGTCATCCCTGGGTGAACAATTCCAACTTGTCGGAACGACACATTGATAATTACTGATCTTATGATCTCTGATGGCGAGCCAATGGCCCAGGGCGCCGCGGGGAGCTTCGGTCAATCCTACCCCCATACCTACTGGCGGGATGTCGAAATCACGGAAAGTGGGGCTGCCCGGGGTGAGTTGATCCACCCATTCAGCACATCGTTGGGCAATGATCTTGGTTTCAATTGCGCGGGCCAGATGCCGGCCAAGTGTGGACTTTAAAGCATCCATATTGCAGTAAAAACGGGCTAAAAACGTATCCACAATTTTTTTGATTTCTGAGTTGCGGCCTTGGGTGTAAGCGATTAGTATTCTGGCCAGAGGGCCGACTTCCATTGGATTTCCATTGTATCGGGGGGCTTTGATCCAGGAATACGCATCTTGTTTATGTGGATCAGGAATAGTTTGACCTTGTGCCGGACTTAATCCCGAACGTGAAGAAAACAAGGAAAACCTTACATCTTCGGTGATTTTTGAAATATCCAAGGTTTCTTCTTTTCCGTTTAGAATTAAGCCTTCTGGGAGTAATTTGTCCGTTCTTTCCATATTTTCGGCAAAAGCACCATACGCCAGGAAATTTTCACAGCCTTTCCCGATGTGTAAGTATTCGGGAAAAGCGTTTGCCAGTTCCATGACATCGGGGAGATAACATTCATCGATGAATGTTTGGATTTTTTTTAATCGCGATTGAAAGGCCGCTATTTTTGTAGCGGTGACTTTTTCGGTGACTCCGCCCGGAACCAACGTCGAGGCGTGAGGTATTTTTCCACAAAACAATGCTGCTATTTGATGAGCCATCGCTCTCATTTCAAGAGAGTCCAGATAATGTTTGATGGCACTCAGATTAAAATCCAGTTCTTCAATATATTTGGCAGAATAGCGTGGGAGAAAAGGAGCGGCGGGATAGAGAACCTTCGAGTTGACCTGGTTTACCACC
>CAZXSQ010000161.1:9535-12673 GCA_964643335.1 uncultured bacterium | reverse complement strand
ATCGCAAGTGATTTGGGGAACAAAATCAATGGAATGTAAGCTGTGAACGGGTACACATATTTTAATGCATATTTCAATTACTGTCTATTAGAAAAAGTTCCTATTTTTCTATAGGAAGATGTTCCTATGAAATGTAGGAACTTTTGTAGAGGTATACAGTGGGTGCCGTGGGTTCACACCCACGGCTACATGGTGTCATCCCTTGCGGGATTTATTTGAATGAGCTTAGGGTGTGTTTGATTAGAAATGCTATTGGTGAAAACAGTGCAGGTGGTGCATTGGGTGTGTGGACATCCTTATCCGCTTCTTTGATAATTGCTTAGATTGCAGGCAGAATGCCCGTGCTGCCTGTGACTGTGCTATGTTCATGTGGACTATTTTTCCGGTACACTTTCCATGATATACTTGGATGGGATGTGTTGTTTTTGGGAGAGAAAATGAAAATGGTTTGTGGTCATATAAATTGTCAAAGTCGAATTTATCTTGTGCATTGCGTTATGTATTTTTCTATCACTGTGATTTTGTTTCTTCTTTGTTCACTGCCGTGCCAGGCGGGTGAGGGATCATCCGATTTGTACCAATCCTATCTTTCAAAAGCACGCAAGGCAGAGAGCCGTTATCAATTTGGTGAGGCGTTGCAGTGGTATAAAAAGGCGGTGCAACTAAATGACAGCAATCCGCACGTTCACTACGCGCTGGTGAGGCAATTGGTTGGCTTGCGGAAATATGATGATGCAGAGGAGGAACTGCAACGTTTAATTAAAAAACACCCGGACTACGCAAGAGCCTACAATCTTTTGGGAGTATTTGCTCAGGATTTACATGACAATCACCAAAAGGCCGAGGAGTATTTCCGGCTGGCGATCAAACATGAGCCAGATTATAACCGGCCGCGCTACCTTTTAGCCAATCTTTTGACGTCGCTTCAGCGTTATGAAGAAGCGCAGGCGCTTTATGAAGAGATGATCAAAATCACTCCGGATTCGATGAAAGGCTATGAAGCCCTTGGCCAGGTTTTGCTGAAGCAATCAAAGATCGAGGAAGCCATTGAATCGTTGAACAAAGCCATCTCGCTGAATCCCTATGAACCGGATGCACATCGTTGGCTTGGCCAGGCGCTGGCCCGAATCGGCAAGCGTGAAGAAGCCAAGAAAGAGATGGAAACCTACCAGAAACTAAACAAGGAACAAAACAGATTGCACGGCCTGCTTCGAACTGTGCGGCGAACACCGGAGGATGCAAAATCATGGTTCGCTTTAGGACAAATCTACTTGGATAGAAATCAACTCGATGAGGCTATTGATAATTTTGAAACGGGTTTAAAACACGATCCCGATAATACAAAAGTACACTTAACATTGAGCCTTCTTCATATAAAAAAATCAAACTACAAAGAAGCGCATACGGTTATCGGCCAGGCCATTCAACTCGAGCCGGACAATGCTTCCTGCTACAATGCTTTAGGCATATGCCTGATGCAGGAACAACGATACGTAGAAGCGGTAGAGGCTTTTCAAAAGGCAATCAAGTTGGGGATGGATGATCCGGGGATTTATAACAATCTTGAGTTGGCTGTTCAGAAGTCGAAAATGGATAACAAATGAGGGTATAGCAAGCGTCCCGCTTTTGTTTGAGGGTAAAGCAAGCGTCCCCGCTTGCGTCGTTCGGATGAGTAAATAGTTAGCCATGTCTACGAAATGTCTTATTCCTGTTTTTTTATTGCTTGCTGTATGTCCCTTTACCAAAGCGCAGTTTTATTTTGTTGAAAATGCGGAGGAAAGAGGGCTTCAGTTTCAGCAAATCACCGGATCGCCGGAGAAGAATTATATTGTTGAGGCCAAAGGGGGCGGAGTTGCTGTTGCGGATGTCAACGGTGACGGCTGGGATGATATTTATTTTGTCAACGGTGGATTTTTAGACGAAAATGATAACCGCCCATTGCCTCAAAACCAACTCTATCTGAACAATCAGGATGGCACCTTTCGGAACGCGACTGAAGAGAGCAGATTGGGAGATGATGGATTTGGCATCGGCGCTTATTTTGCTGATGTGAATAAAGATGCAAAACTGGATTGCTATTTGACGAACTACGGACCTAATCAGTTGTATCTTAATCAAGGTGATTGCCGTTTTAAAAAAGTACCGAATGCAGGGAACGCCCAAGACAACGGATTCAGCACCGGCACCGCTTTTGCGGATATCAACCACGATGGATTTATGGACCTCTATCTTGGCCAATACGCCATTTTTTCCAAAGAGATCGCCGACCGGTTGGGCACCACAACGAATTATTACGGCAAGAAAACTTTTCTTGGTCCCGGCATGTTTGAACCTGCAAACGATCATCTTTTCATTAACAACGGTGACGGGACGTTTCGCGATGAAACCGATAAGCGGGGGATCAATTCATTTCAGACCGGACGGGCTTTCACCGTAAAATTCACCGACTTGGACAATGACGGTGATTTGGATATTTATGTGGCAAACGATATGTCCTGCAATTTGCTTTATGAAAACAAGGGAGACAGAATATTCGAGGATATCTCTTTATTTGCTGGAGCGGGACTCAGCGAAAGCGGTCTTGAACAAAGCGGGATGGGACTCGCCGTCAGCGATGTGGACGGCGATCTGGATTTGGACTTGGCGGTGGCGAATTTCCAGGATGAATATAACGTTCTCTATAGAAATGAAGGAGCCATGATGTTTCTCGATGCCTCTATTATCAGCGGAATCGAGAAAGGTTCCAAACCACTTGTATGCTTTGGGTTGCTGCTGGAAGATTTCGATAATGATTCCTGGCCGGATTTGCACATCTCCGCTGGACATGTTTATCCGGTCGCTGATGAGATTCCTTCGTTACACGGTTACGAAAAGGTAAATCCAATTTATCAAAATGAAGGGCAAGGAATTTTTATCGAAAGAACAGAACAAAGCGGGCCGGGATGTTCACTCAAAGGAGTATCTCGTGGAAGTGCAACGGGCGATTTTGATCACGATGGGGATTTGGATATTATTATCAATAATCTGGACGGGCGGCCTTATTTTTTGGAGAATCGAAGTAAAAAAGGAAATTGGATACAAATTCATGTTCTTGATGAAGCAGGCTCACCCGCTTACGGATCACGGGTATTTGTAGAA
>CAZXSQ010000161.1:0-9525 GCA_964643335.1 uncultured bacterium | reverse complement strand
AACCAGAAAACAAATGGCAGAACTCTATTCCAGCGCCAGTTTTCTTTCACAAAGCAGTGCGGCATTGCATTTCGGATTGGGCAGTGACAAACAAGTAAAAAAAATTACCATCCGATGGCCAGATGGGCGGTCGCAAGAAATGAAATCGCTGGAAGCCAATCAAAGAATTGTAATCAATAAACAATAGTTCATATACATTTTAACTTCACAGAGGAGAAGCCATGTTAAAAAAAAATTGTTTCTGTTATTCTTTTTCCTGCTTCCAATTTCATTTATTCAATCACAGGAGAACCAGGATCATGATTTCCCTTATCTGGAGAAAGTGGCTGCACGCCATGCTTCGGAGATTAAATCTTCGAACTGGTCTGTTGGGGCGGAAACCATGGACCGGGATTATACCATTTATAAAAACTGGAAATCGTATCTCGGCCCTTTGGGAATCAAAAAAGCCCGTATACAAGGAGGCTGGGCGAAAACCGAACGTCAGAAAGGAGTATACAACTGGGCATGGTTGGATGAAATTATTTTCGATATGGTTGATCAAGGCATTGAACCGTGGGTTTGTCTCTGTTATGGGAATTCCATTTACTCTGAAGGCGGTGGGACGCGGCTGGGCGCGAGTATTCCTAAAACACCCGAAGCACGGCAGGCATGGATAAGGTGGGTGCAAGCGTTTGTGGTGCGCTATAAAGATATGATCGACGAGTGGGAAGTATGGAACGAACCGAACCAAAACAATACACCCGAAGACTATGCCGATTTTTTGCTGGAAACAGCCGGAGCCATTAGAGATATCCAACCGGAGGCCAAAATCCTGGCAATGTCAACTGCGGGGGTAAAAAGTGAATTCGTTTCAAAAGTTTTGCAATCAGTGTCTTCTCATGAGAAACTCTCTTTGATCGATGAAGTTACGTATCATCCATATTCCTATAATCCGGATAACAGTTATGAAGCCGCAGCCAAACTGCGTGAGACTATCTTTCAATATTCCACTCGTATATCGATAAGACAAGGTGAAAATGGTGCTCCATCCGAAAGAAGGAAAACCAAGGCCTTGAGAAACCACGACTGGACGGAAACATCACAGTCAAAATGGGCACTGCGGCGATTGTTGGGTGATTTGGGAAGGGACATTCCATCTTCTTACTTTGCCATCATGGATATGAAGTATCCCGATGAAATCAACCGGAAAGGTCTATTGTTATCAAGTGAGGATCAAACCGTTATCCGGCCAAAAGAAGTCTATTACGCTTTACAGAATCTCGCTTCGATTTTCGATGACACTTTAAAACGAAAATGTGATTATCCTTATACCGTTGATACAGATGAATCATATTCCTTGTTTGCTTATGAAAATAAGTTTGATCGTAAGCAAATCATCACCTTCTGGCTGGATGGTGATGTACCATCGGATAGCAATCAAAAGTCCGATATCCATTTTGTTTTCTATGATGGATGTTTTAGCGATCCTGTTTATGTGGATTTAAGAACGGGCAATGTATATGACATTCCAAATGAAAATTGGTCACGGGAAGGAACCGTTTACCGTTTTAACGCTATCCCGTGCTATAACTCACCGATTTTAATCGCCGATAAAGAAAACATCCCAATCGAAAAGAAAGAATGAGCGTTTTAAGGGCGCCAGTGTTGATCATCCGTTTTTGCAATGCTTTCATCCGGTATGGTTGAATCTTCATTTGGAGGCTTTGGCGGCGCAGTAACCTGATGATGCTGTGCATCCTCATTGCGGTATATGTCTGCAGGCCGCCATATTTCATCATAACTGGAAATCAATTCCTGCACGGATTCCATGATTTCAGGTACGGGTTCGGATTCAGGCTTGCTGATTATCTCTTCGGAAATAACCGTTCCCAGCACTTTTCGCTGCAGCTGTTCAGCAAAGCCGTGCAAAAGCCAAGCATAGGTGTTTTGGATGTCAGGATTTTGATCAGGATGGCAGTAGCGTACAGTAACATCGTGCAGATTCAAAAGAGTTTCACGGTCTTTTGGGTCGACGTTGCGGATGCGGGCTGAGACTTCTTCACATAACCGCAGTGCCTCATCCCGCTCGCCTGAATTGAGCAGCACGACGGCGAGAAGGTGCAGGCTTAAATAATGTAATTTGGAATCCACTTCGGGGTACTTTAAAAAGGGGGTTTTTTCAGCGATTTTCAACGCCTGCCGATACACCTTCTCGGCTTTTTCATACTCATCGTGCAATTGATATACTAAACCCAGGTGGTTTAAACTTTTGCATATTTCCAGGTTTTGCGAACCGAGAAGATTGATTTCTGTGGAAAGCGATTGTTTGAAAAAGTTTTCAGCTTCTTCAAATTCTCCTCTGGCGAAATAATACACCGCCAGTATTTTTTGCTGCTGCGACAGATAAGCGTTAGGTGAACGGTATTTTTTGGCTTCTTCAAGAGCCGCCTTAAAAGATTGTTCAGCCTCTTTATAGCGAGCGTTATTTAAATGCTCTTTACCTTCCTTTTCATGTTGAATCATTACTGTGTAACTCATTACTGCAACCTTTCATTTTTGTGGAAATACCAGTAGTTTCGCTTCCGGGGCAATCACCCAGGATTGCCCCTACAAACATGTAAGATTCGTCCTGATACAATTTAACAATTTATTCTTACGTCCCTTCAGGACTTTTTTGTTACCTATTTTTCCCAGGGCGATTGCCCTGGTCTTTCATATAAGACCCTTTCAGGGTAAAAAAGTACTAATCTAAGGCTGGCAGGGGGAATTGTTCTGATGGTGTATGTGCTTTATCCATGATTACCTTCATTGTATTTATTATTTCTGGGTGTTGATCGGCTACGTTGTTTTGTTCTGCGATGTCTTCTTCGAGATTATAGAGTTGGATGGAGCGGTCGCCTTTTTTACGCATTAAATTTTGACGTATCGCTTTCCACTTGCCCATACGAATCGCTTGTTGACCGCCGTAACTGGGGAATTCCCAATAGAGGTAGTCATGTATGTTCTGATCACCTTCACCCACTAAAGTAGGAGTCATGCTCAAACCATCGATGTCAGCTCCAGGGATACAACCGGATACATCAGCCAGGGTAGGCATGATATCCCAGAAAGCCGAGAGCAAATCAGAAGTGGTGCCGGGTTTGATATGGCCGGGCCAGCGGGCAATCATTGGAACTCGAATGCCGCCTTCATAAAGTGAGCCTTTCATACCGCGCAGCGGGCCGTTGCTGTCAAAGAAATCTGTACCCGGTCCAGCGAGATACGTCGGTCCATTATCGCTGGTAAAAATGACCAGCGTGTTATCGCTTAATTCCAATTCGTCCAATAAATCCAACATTTTGCCGATGTCGCGATCCATACGGGTAATCATAGCGGCATATGCTGCTTTTGGGTGTGAATGCGGCAGATACCCACTTTTGCCATTGTATGGTGGATCATCCCATTTTCCTTTATATTCTTCCAGCGAGTCTTCTGGAACCTGCAAAGCCAGATGGGGGACAGGTGTGGGGTAATACAAGAAAAACGGTTGGTCTTTATTCTCACGGATAAAGCCGAGTGCCTCTTCCAGCATCAAGTCGGGAGCGTAATGTTCACCGGTTAATCCACGATCATTTCCGGAGAGGGGGATGTGTTCATCGTTTCGATAAAGAAATCGTGGATAATAATTATGCGCATGACGCTGGCAATTGTAGCCAAAGAACAAATCGAATCCCTGCTTGTTCGGGTCGCCGCTTGAACCGGGAGGGCCTAATCCCCATTTGCCAATCGCCGCAGTCGAGTACCCGGCATTTTTCAGCATCTTCGCTACCGTCCATGTATCTTCGGGAATTGGAAGCTGGCCTTCCGGTTTCACTTCCCGGTTAGTGCGAATATACGCATGACCGGTATGTTTTCCTGTCATTATCACACAGCGGCTGGGAGCGCATACAGCCTGTCCGGCATAAAATTGAGTGAACTTCATCCCTCCCGCCGCTAATTTGTCGAGATTGGGGGGGTTGATTTTTTCCTGGCCGTAACATCCTAATTCGTTATAACCCAAATCATCGGCGAGAATCAAAAGAATATTCGGTCTTCCCTTTTCACCGGATTGTGCCTGTAAGGTGTTCATTAACGAAGCGGCGGATGCTGTGCCAATCCCCGTGTATTTCAAGAATTCCCTGCGATCCATATGTTGAGTCATTTTTACATTCCTTGTTTGAGATTTTTTACTAAGACCTCATTGTAATCATTGTTTAATATAATATTAGAGAATTCTTTTCATATTCTAAAGTGTTCTATCCTATCTGGTAACAAATTCCCAATTCTTAGACTATTGGCTTTGCATTTCAAAAATGAAAACCTATCATATCCACATAAAAATACAAAATTTCCAACAAGGAGGCTATGAGATATGAGTGAGATTTTAGTCCGTCAGCCGACGCCTGAAGAGCTTGAGAAACTCAATGTTCAATCCTGGGGATCGTGGTCCTGCGAACCATCCACGTTCGATTGGGAATATGCGGATAAAGAGACCGCCTATGTTCAAGAAGGCCGGGTGACCGTCAAGCATGAGAACGGTGAAACAGAAATCAAGGCAGGGGATTTGGTCACTTTTCCTAAAGGTATGAAGTGTACATGGGTGGTTTATGAGCCGATACGGAAGGTGTATAAGTTTGGGGATTGAACGCTTATACAGTTGGAAGAGACTCGTCATGAGCAAGAAGAGATTCTATCACCATTTGGGTGACCTCTTGAATATTGCAAAGTTCTTCTTCTCTATTATTCCCCCAGGTTGCCGCTCCTTTCTCAACTAAACCAGGAACGTAGGCGCTCCATTTATCCTCGTCAGGCTCGGCCAAACAGGGAAAAGATTAGTCTTCATTAGTATCTGTACTCCTATACCGGGGCAATCACGCAGGATTGCCCTACAAATACAGGAAGTCATCCCAGATATGGTCCTCAAGTTCCCACCAGCGAATCGTTGCAAGGATAAGAGGCTGTAGGGCCGGTTCGGACTATATCTCCCCAGCTGGATAGACCATTGGTTGAATCAAAAGTAGGAACGGAGCCGTAGGTCATGGTGCCGTCCGGGCCGGCGCTGGCGATGCGCCATTCGGAACAACGGAATGAGGCTCCCAAAACTTGCGCACCGCTATAATTCACGCTAGCCCAGGCATCCACATAATCATAAGTGACATAAGCCGGATGCTGACTGTCATCCACTCGTTGACCGGGCGGTCCAAAAATAAAGGGATCTTGGGGGACAGACGCCATATAAGACGAGGGGGTTGTCAATGGAATCAGTCTGCGATTAACAGGATTTCTATTCGATCCGCTTGAATCCTTCCAGGGTGGATATATGTTGTTATCCATCCTATACATTTCAAGGGCCGTATCGATACTTCGCATATCGGATACAGCATTGGCAATTTTGGCTCTTAATTGGGCGTTCAAGAAATTGGGCACGGCTATGGCGGCCAAGATACCGATAATCGCGACAACAATCAATAACTCAATCAACGTAAATGCTTTCATAATTTAAGTCTCTCTTCATATTTTTTTAATTGATGAAAGCATTATCGCATGAAATAAATCAAGTATCAAGAAAGTTTAAGAAAAATTGAAAGTTTTCATTAATAAGACCGTGATGCCGGCATCTTGCCGGTTTTTTAGAATGCCGCCGAGACAGCGGCGTTACGTTTATTCCATTTCAGTGAGTGAGTTAGAGGGGGGCGGATTAACCGGCGTGGAGATAGCGTTCCCCGTGAGTGTAATTCTCTGAAATCAAACCTTTATCCGATAAACGCTCGATATATTTTAACGCTTCATTTCGATGAATTGAAAAAGCCTTCTCAATCTCGTCAATCGTACAGGGGCGGCGTTTGACCAAATCCAAAATATCCCGTTCATTAAGTTGGAAATCTTGGTTTTCTTCTGCACGGTCAAATTCCGCTATGATCTCGGCATTTGGCCCGAAAAGATCGCGCATTTTATTCATAAGCACAGGGGGGACTTTATAGGCATATTCTTCTGCGCAGGGGCGGACAGCGGTATTCAATTGAATGCGGTCTGGTTGAATCTTTTCTGCCAAGCCTTTAATTTTTTTGATATCCATTTCAATGGCGTTGACGCCATGTAAGAGAAACACTTCCAGCCAGATTTGTCCATCATATTCCTGGCGAAACTCAATCAGGCCATTGACAACTTGTTCCAAAGTCATACCAGGTACCGGGCGATTGATATATTGAAATCGCCGCTCATCACCCGCATCGAGTGAGGGAACGATCAAATCCGCCTGTTTACATGCCCGGCGGACATCGGTGTCATACAAGAGTGAACCATTGGTCAGAACGGCGACCGGAATCTGAGTAATTTTTTTAATCGACTCGATTAATTCTCCGAAACCAAGATGGAGGGTGGGTTCACCGGAACCTGACAGCGTAATGTAATCCGCACTTGAAATACGCTGCAATTTTTCTTTCAACTCAACCAAGACAGCGTCGTTCGAGACAAAGTTTTTTCTTTCAAGCGTCTTATTCGTGGTTTTCCCTAATTGACAGTAAATACAATCGTAGCTGCATGTTTTATAAGGCACGATATCCACGCCGAGAGAACGTCCCAAGCGGCGTGACGGAACCGGACCGAAAATATGGTGCACTGATTTTTGATTAGACATCACAAGGCCTTTCGTCACAAGGAGTTTCACGGCCGCAGCAGGGAGAAGACCGTCCACACCGGCTGGCGGAAGCATTGGCTTCCGCTCTGCTGTTCTTCATGATAAAACCGGCACCGGTGCCGATCATTCTTTCCAGGCGGCCATCACAAGCCGGGCAAACCTCAAGAGGGGAGTCGCTAATGTTCTGAAAGTACTCAAACTGTTTTCCACAATCCAGGCATCGATAGTCGTAGGTTGGCATTTTCTTTATCCTTTATGATCATATGCTCATAATTAGTTTACCATGAATTATTGATTTGCCAAGGATTGCATTCCACCGCTATCCCTTAAGTTACTCTTAGTTCTCTTATTCAATTATCATTATGCTATAATAATTATATCTCTAATTACTTTTAGGAGTGATTTCAATGAACCTGAAGTCAGGCAATAGAATCGCTTATCTTTTATCTTTCGCCGGAATACTTATTTTTCTTATTTCCTGTGAACGTCTAATCATGATAGGGAAGGAATACCGGGAAAAACTGGTTTATCAGGTTGAACGTGCCCGCGACGATCAAGAGGACGTCAAAAAACAGTTTCGATCCACTCTGGAAGAATTTGCTTCACTGGTTGATTATGAAGGCGGTGATTTACAGGCGAAATATGAAGACTTGAAAAGTCAATACGATTATTCAAAAGAACAGGCGGAAAAACTTAAAAACCGGATCAACGCCATTGAAACTGTATCCTCCAAATTGTTTGATGAGTGGGAGGAGGAACTGGATTTATACGAGAGCGACAAGCTGAGACGATCCAGCCAAGAGAAATTGCGTAAGACCAAGGACCGGTATAATGAATTTATCCGGTCGATGAAACGCGCCGCTGAAAAAATGGAACCAGTTTTAAGCCGCTTTAACGATCAAGTACTCTTCCTGAAACACAATTTGAATGCCAACGCTATTGCCTCGCTGGAAGGGACGGTGGTTTCTTTAGAATCTGAAGTCGCTCAGCTGGTTGAAGAACTGGAAAAATCTATTGCCGAGGCCAATGAATTCATCAAAGAAATGGGAATCGAAGAGTAGATTATTTTTCGGGGGTGTGATAAGTGGTCCGTGTGCTTCTCGATTTATGTGTACCCGATCTCGAAAATCCAGCAAACATATATTTGGATGAGAACAAAAAACGATTGTTGCTGAAAAAAGGAGTTCCTCTGACAGAGAGAACTAAGGCCCTGCTTGCTCAAAATAAAATCAAATATCTTGAATTTCCCCTTCCATTTGAAAGAACGACTTATCTCCCTTATACCTTTTCTGCAGAAATCGAGAGTGCCTTATTCCGTTTGGTGCGCAGTACTCATCTTGGATTCAAAGAAAATTCCACAACAGAACCGACTGACATCCGGAAAGACGCTTATGAGATTCTCGCCGAGGCGGCAAAAGATTTCAAGAAGATCATACGCACCGAACAACCCTTTGATGACACACCTCCCAAGCGGGATGCACGCTCGATCATCCATCTTAGAACCGTGGGGGCTTTGGAAGATTACCTTTTTGAGCATGCCAAAAATGTGGCGTTGACTTGCCTGGTTATGGCTCATGAATATTTTCGCGATTCGAAGCAGCTGCTTGCTGAAATCCATAAAGTGTCAGTTGCTGGAATGTTCGCTGATATCGGCATGATGAAAATTCCTGAAAGGATTCTGAAAAAAGACGCCGAACTCACTGATGAAGAATGGGAAAAAATTTATAAGCACCCCGAAATCAGCGCCCAGTTTGTGCAATCCATGTTCAGGCAAAAGGATTTCATAACTCCCAAAATCGTTTTGAAACATCATGAACGGTGGGACGGATCAGGTTATCCGAATGAAGAGCGCGGTGTTGAAATAGGTGAATATGTACCGCTGCTCGCAGTTACGGATTCTTATCACAGTATGGTTTCCAAACGTTATTTCCGTAAAGCACAAAGCCCATTTGATGCCATTTTTACACTCAATCAACAAGCCAAAAAAATGTATAATGAAAAAGCGGTCAGGTGTTTGAATTATCGGATTGCACCTTATCCCATTGGTACGGTTGCGCGTTTCGCTGAAAATAAAGCGATACATATTTTAGAACTTGAGCATGTACCTACTGATTTTGACAAAGTTAAAATAGTTTCTGAACAAAGCAGAAAAACGGTTTACAATACCCCGAAAATCGTTCGTGCCTTTATTCCCAACAAGAATCCCAAAAGCCTGTCCAAAGTGGATATCGGCAAGCATCTGGATGAGATCGGTTTGCCTTTGGATACGTTTGATTTACTGGTGCTCTATGGATATACAAAGCAACAATGAGTGATACTGGCGAATCTTTACCCCCCAACTTGGCTTTTGATCTACTACATTGGATGGGATTGCCCCTTCAATATGATCAACGCAGGTCACTCCCATGAAGGTTGTCCTTACAATTTGGCGTAGGGGGAGACCTATGTGTCTACCCCATTTCTCTGAGGTCTGCGAGGTGGGGCAATCACAAAGGATTGCCCCTACGATTGTGGCTAACATGTTTTAAGACAAGCCCAGTTGGTTGTCATTCTCAATGTTTGCCCGTTCTAAGTATAATATGAGTAATATGATAACGGGATTGATTAGAACAACATGATCACTGGTGAACAAATAAGTCTTCTGCCAAATGATCCCGGTGTTTATATCATGAAAGACGCCCGGGATGAAATTGTTTATGTCGGTAAAGCCATTAATATTCAAAAACGGGTTCGCTCTCATTTCCGGCGCAGTAACGGCCATTTTGCGTCTCCCTTCGTTGAATGGGTGGAGAATGTGGAGCCGGTTATCACCGACAGCGGCGCGGAAGCGCTGCTGCTTGAATACAATCTGATTAAAAAACACAATCCGCCTTTCAATGTCAAACTCA
>CAZXSQ010000160.1:5143-12686 GCA_964643335.1 uncultured bacterium | reverse complement strand
ATGTGGATAAAGTCGTAGAAGACCCCCGGGACTCAGGACGTGGAACCCAATGCAAAATCCATTACAGTTTCGCTCCATCCATGCATGACAACGTCATGTACATGGCCACTCACCTTTCAGGCCCGCCCATCGATCTTCCTGCCTATTCACCCTGGTATTTCTGGCATAATCCGGACCGCTGTTTTCGCGGCAGCGCCTTGATTGCCTATGACACCAAAGAAGAGGAAATACTTTGGTGGGATACATTGATTCCAAAAGAAGGCTGCCGATGCCTTCTGCATGACGAAGAACGCGGGCTGCTTTATTCATTAAGTTATCCGCGAGACCATTTTATTATTTACGACCTGAAAAAGCGGGAAAGGCGCGATATCGGCCGAATCGGTTCCATCAACGCACAAGCACTCTTTATGGACAAAAAACACCGGATCTGGACGACCAGTGATTATGGCCGGTTAATCCGGTATGATCCCGAAAAAGACCGGTTGGAGACATCCCCTTATACCTTGCCGCATAATCCGAATTTTCAAACAGGCTGGCATAGTGTCTTTTATGATGTCGTTTCCTCTCCGGATGGCGAATGTATGTACGCGGTTACATGGATCGCTCAACCTTATCTCATGCGAATCTGGCCACATGATGGGGAATGGGGACGGGTAGAAAACCTTGGTCCCACTACTCAACCGAGAGACCCCACCGTGCCGGTCAGCACATTCACTGATCATTGCGGCGGTCTAACCTTTGGTGGGGACGGACAACTTTACTTCGTGGCCGCCAGATGGAAAGACCCGGTATATAATCCAATGCCCGATTCTCACAAAGAGCGCGAAGGTGTTGTCTGGCGGTTGAATCCGGTTACATTGGAAAAAGAAGAGGTAGCTTTGTTGGAAAGGCCGGATGGCTTCGCACAGTACGTTTCACGCGGGGCTGTGGATCATAACGGCGACATGTTTTTTGGACATGTTGGACGTCCACATCCGGTGGGAATATTCAAAATGACTATGCCGGAAGATAGAAAACACAAAAACGCTCATTTGCCGATTCGTATGTGGGGATAATTATCATGAAAAAGAAAAAATCAGTTAAAAAATTATCATGGCGGGACATCCATCATGGCGCATTTGTGGACGAAGGGAGACTGGTCGCTTTCCCAACCTGCTTCCCCGGCGCCAGCATCCCCATCGTAGCGGATGAAAGCCATATCACTGCACTGGATGTCAATGCTGAAGGCGATGTTTATGGTGGAACCAGTGGAAAAGCATGCCATTTCTTCGTTGGTATGTTTCGTGGGGTAACCGGGGCGGTTTTTGATATGGGAAAAGTCGAGAAAGCCAGCCACTGTGCTTCGATTTTGTGTGGTGAAAAAAATTTTGCGGCCTTTGTTAATGACACTTCCGGCGGTCGAATTGTATCCCGCCGATTCCAAGGATTGCCATTTGATTTAATTCAAGAATGGGGATTCTCCCGACAGCCTTATAAAGAATTAGGATTTGTGGTTGAAGGAGAAAAGATTCACGATGCTTTGGCGGATATTTCAAAAAAATATGTCGTGGGAACCACCGATAAGCATCTTTTTACCTTCGACTTTGGATCAAATAAAATTGAAATTTTGCATGAAATCAGTGGAAAAGGCCAAATCGCAACAGGTTCATCCGGCCACTTTTATGGTTTGGATGAAGGAAACTCCCTCTGGCATTTTGTTTATGAAAATAAACAACTTGAACGAAAATCGATAAGACTGCCTGAAGGATCATGGAAACAGGGAGACCTTCAATGGGCAAGAGATGCGAGAAATGGAATGCTTTACATCGCGGACGATGAGGGGAGATTATTTACCTTCAATGAAAAAGAAGGCTTCAGTTCAAGTCTCGGGCAAACAGACTTGGCTCCTGTCAAGACCATGTCTGTAACCAACGACGGTAGGCTGTTTGGAGCATGTGGAGAAGAAATATCTCATCTCTTTACCTATAACCCAAGGCGCAATGAAATACGGGATTTAGGGATCGCTTTGTCTACCCTTGAACGAAGACGATACGGGTACTTATTCTCCGATTCCGTTGTAGGTCCGGATGGTGAAATCTACTTTGGTGAAGACGATGATTTAGGCCATTTATGGATATATTTTCCAAAAATTGTGTAGATAAGTTTACGAATCCCACCTTTATCAAACGATCGTATTGATAATGTAGAAAGGTATCTAAACCATGAGCAACAAAAAATCGATAAAACGCCGCGATTTTCTAAATCACCTGGCTTGCGGTACTGCTTCCGCTGGTTTTATATTGGGTAATTTCAGCAAAGCATTTGCTTCTGAGAAAAAACCCAACGTCCTCTTTTTAATCAGTGACGATCATGCCGCTTATGTGGGCGGCGCTTATGGGAACAAGAAAGCACGTACTCCCAATATCGATCGTTTTGCGGAAACCGGTGTCCGGTTTTCCAACGCTTTTGTAAATTGCCCGATGTGCACACCCTCCAGGCAATCCTTTCTCACGGGCCGGCTGCCCCATTCGATAGAAGTCACTCAATTAAGAACTGCGCTTCGGGAGGAAACGATCAGCCTTGCGGATCTATTGAAAGAATATGGATACGACACGGCGGCTATTGGCAAGATGCATTTTAACAGTAATCTGAAACACGGTTTCGACTTACGCCTCGATCACAGGGAACACCGTGAATATCTTAAAAACCATCCGCCGAAACCGGTACCTAAAAACATCGATGTGCTACCTCCTTGGAGACCTTTCCGCGATCCAGCCAATATCTGGTTGAACGGTATGTATTATCCATATGGAGCGTATGATGAAGACATGGCCGGTACCTGGTTTGCCCGCCAGGGACAAAAATATCTGCGCGAGCATCGGGAGAATCCTTTTTTCCTGATCGTCAGTTTATATGAACCGCATTCACCTTTCCGCTTCCCAATTGAATACCGGAACAGCTACGATCCATCTATTTTTGACGTGCCTGAACCGGGTCCAGAAGATTCGTGGCAAATCCCTGAAATCTTTCGTGATTTAACAGTTGATGAAAAACAAAAAATCACAGCATCTTATTACACTTCAACCATGTTCATGGATAAGAATATGGGGTTGGTCTTGGATACCTTGGAAGAAACCGGACTTGATGAAAACACGCTCGTGATATACATCGGGGATCACGGCTACAGCCTTGGACATCACGGTCGTTTCGAAAAACACACCTCTTTTGAAGAATCTGTCCGCGCACCGTTAATTGTCAGGCTTCCACATTCACAAAAGGAAGCCAGAGTTTCCGGCGCGCTGGTGGAATTCATCGATATTTTCCCCACCATTGCAGATGTATGCGGTTCACGGATTCCTGAACAAGTGGAAGGGCAAAGTTTGCTGCCCATCATTCAAAACAAGGAAACAGAAGGCAGACAATATGCATTCAGCGAGTATTACGATAATGAAGAAGCCATGATTCGCACGCGGCGTTACAAATTTATTTATTCTACCGGCAAGCGAAGACGGCAAGATGGTTATCAAACCGGTCTTCCCTTACCTGGACGAACCATTAGACTTTACGATCTGAAAAACGACCCGTCAGAATTAAATAATCTTGCCGAAGGAGAGAATTATCGTGATTTAGTAATCGAATTCGAAAAAGAGATGCTTAAACGATTCGGCTCTCATCCAAAAGCGGACAGCCTCCCTAAAAACCTCGATCTTGAAGAAAAACTAGACTGGTTTTTAACGTATCGTGAAGAAAACTGAACTGGCATATTACTTCAACGGGAAAAGATTATATGGCAAAAACGAAATACAGAACCGCTCCACTGAAATCCACTCAAATGCCTCCAGGCATTCCTTATATTATTGGCAATGAATTCGCAGAACGTTTCAGTTATTATGGAATGAGATCCATTCTGGTTATCTTTATGACCCATTATTTGATGGGAAAAAATGGATCGTTGAATGTCATGGGAGATGAAGAGGCACAAACTTATTATCATCTCTTCGTATCCGGAGTCTATTTCACACCCATCATCGGAGCGATTATCGCTGATGCTTTTTGGGGTAAATACAGAACCATCATCAACTTATCCCTTATTTATTGCTTGGGTCATCTAGCGCTGGCATTGGATGATACCCGGATTGGGCTGGCCATCGGTCTGACACTGATCGCCATTGGCTCCGGAGGGATCAAGCCATGTGTCTCGGCTCATGTGGGTGATCAATTCGGAGCCACCAATAAATATTTATTGGAAAAGATATTCGCCTGGTTTTATTTCGCCATTAATCTGGGTTCCACTTCTTCGACCTTGTTGATTCCATGGACACTCGAAGCGTTCGGTCCACACATCGCTTTCGGAATTCCAGGTCTCTTGATGTTCATAGCAACCTTCGTATTCTGGCTGGGCCGCTATAAATTCGTGCATATTCCAGCCGGAGGAGTGGAGTTTATCAAAGAAACATTCAGCAAAGAGGGCATCAGGGCTGTAACCAACCTGTTTGTCATTTATATCTTTGTAGCCATGTTTTGGGCGCTATTTGACCAAACCGGCTCGTCCTGGGTACTGCAAGCCACAAAAATGGATTTACATCTATTCGGTATTGAGTGGCTGCCCTCTCAAATCCAAGCCGCCAACCCAATCATGGTTCTGTTCTTCATTCCACTGTTTTCCTATGTCATTTATCCAGCAATCAATAAAGTCTTCTTACTAACTCCTCTCAGAAAAATTTCAATCGGTTTTTTTGTCGCGGTTCCCTCTTTCCTGATTCCGGCTTGGGTGGAATATCAACTTACCAACGGATTCCAGCCCAACATCGCCTGGCAGATTCTGGCCTATGCATTTATTACCGCTGCGGAAATTTTTATTTCCATCACTTGTTTGGAATTTTCTTATACACAAGCACCCAAAAAGATGAAATCAATCATTATGGGATTTTTTTTCATTTCATTCTCGATGGGCAACGCATTTACAGCTGCCGTGAATTACCTCATTCAAAATGAAAATGGAACCAGTAAACTGGAAGGGGCGGATTATTTCTTGTTTTTTGCCGGTGTTATGCTGGTGACAGCCATTGTATTTATTTTTGTGGCAATGAATTCTGAAGAGAAAACGTATATTCAGGATGAAGAATAACTCCATACAGGAAAGGGAAAATTCAATGGATATTAAGTTTTTTGCGCGAACATTGATTACACTCTCACTGGTTTTTTCAATGGTCTTCAGCACTTGGGGAGCATCATTGAAAACCGTAAAAGATTTCGGAGCTAAAGGGGATGGAAAAACAGATGACACCGCCGCGATTCAAAAAGCAGTTGATTCTGGGATCGGTGACTTGTATTTTCCCCATGGAAAATACAGAATTACCAAAACGATCGTCCTGGAATTGGATGCCATCGGCCCTGCTTCAATCATCGGAAACGGTCCGGCCACAATTTTAATGGATGGCGCCGGCCCTGCATTTAGACTGATTGGTACGCACCAAGGTACTGCCAATCCAAAGACAGTCAAGAATAATGTCTGGCAGCATCAACGTTCACCGATCATAAAAGGATTGGAAATTGTCGGAAACCATCCTGAAGCCATCGGTGTACAAGCGGTGGAAACAATGCAGCCAATTTTCACCCAATTAACCATACGCAAAGCACTCCATGGAATCCACCTGACCAAGCGTAACAGAAATGTCATCATTTCTGACTGCCATGTCTATGAAAATAACGGCATCGGTATTTATCTTGACCAGGTCAATTTACATCAGATCAATATCACTAACAGTCATGTCAGCTACAACAAAAGAGGAGGAATCGTTGTGGCCGGAAGTGAAGTGAGAAATCTCCATATCGGCACCTGCGATATTGAAGGAAATATGGATGCAGAAGGAGATCCTACAGCCAACGTGCTGCTCGATACCCGTACAGGCTCCGTGCGCGAAGGAGCAATAGTCGGCTGCACCATTCAACATACACATAATGCTCCGAATTCCGCCAATATTCGTTTCATTGGCCGGAGCGAGGACCTTCCACTTAAAGTTGGAAACTTCACCATTTCCGATAACGTCCTCAGTGATGTACAAATCAACATTCACCTTATCTTCGCTCGTGGAGTGACTATAACCGGTAATACGCTTTGGAAAGGTTTTTCACATAACCTCTTGGTTGAAGGAAGTTCAAACATCATTGTCGGCTCCAATCTTTTTGACCGCAATCCAGATTACAGACCACCCGATAGTGCCAATATCGTCGAGTTCAAACTATCATCCGACTGCAATTTATCCGGCCTGCACATCAATCACGCACTTAAAGGAAAAGCAGGATTGCACTTGTCAAACTGCAGGTATTTCAACATCACCAATTGTACTATTTTCGATTGTGAAAATGGCGGCCTTTTGCTGAATGATACTTCACACACTCGAGTATCGGACTGCATGATCGATAACCGCCGGAGTGACATGCAAAACCAGCCCAGCATCCGAGTCACCGGCGGAGAAGGAAATATGATTGTAAACAACCTGGTCCGAAAACTTGAAATCCAGGAAAACACCGCTTATCTGGAGGGCAACCGCACAATTCATTGAAAAGCCAGGAACATGAATATTAGACTTGGTATAAAAAGATAAGTAACTAGATTATAAGAATTTAATAAGTACTTGCCATAAACCTTGCGAACTGCACCTCTACAAGATATGTTTCATAATAGAAAATGGTTTATCATTTCAACACGTGAATTTGATACTCATTCTCAATCTGTTTTTATTTAATTAAATTATTAAATAAAGAAAAGTAAAAACTCTCCTTCTACAGCGCTCTATAAAATACGGTTATAATGAATTTAAACCTTTTCGATAAAATGCGCCACCCGATGAAAGGAATCAACAGATGAAAATCCTTGTTTTGAATTGCGGCAGTTCGTCGGTCAAGTTTCAATTGTTCGAAACCGAAACCGAAACCGCCTTATTACGAGGACTCGTAGAAAAAATCGGGTCTTCGTCCGGTGTACTTTCTTTCCGAGCCGTCGGAAAGCGCGACTTTCGAGAAGTACGTGAAGTGGTAGATCACGAAGAAGCGGTGGGACTGGTTTTGTCCATCCTATCTCACCCGGATCAAGGAGTTCTCTCTTCACTCTCTGAAGTCGGTGCTGTTGGCCACCGCGTTGTTCATGGCGGGCAATCGTTTTCAGAATCCGTTGTTATAACGGATAAGGTGATCAAAGAAATCGAATATTGCTGTCAATTCGCCCCACTGCACAATCCCCATAACCTGAAAGGCATCGAAGCAGTCAAGAAAAAACTGCCGTCCATGTTCCAAGTCGCAGTTTTTGACACGGCGTTCCATCAGAACATGCCGCCGCGGGCTTATTTATATGGATTACCCTACGCCCTATATGAAAAGCGGGGAATACGCAAATATGGTTTTCACGGCACGTCCCACCGTTTTGTAGCCCAGCGTGCGGCGGAAATTTTAAACAAGCCTCTAGAAGAGTTGAAACTGATTACCTGCCATTTGGGAAATGGAGCGAGTATCAGTGCAGTCAAAAATGGATTCTCAATCGACACATCCATGGGTTTCACTCCGC
>CAZXSQ010000160.1:0-5133 GCA_964643335.1 uncultured bacterium | reverse complement strand
AGGATTGGTAATGGGAACCCGCTGTGGGGATATCGATCCGGCAATCATCCCCTACCTGATGACTGTTGAAAACCTCGATACCAAACAAATCGACACCTTGATGAACAAGTTCAGCGGAATGCTTGGTCTTACCGAAACCTCCAATGATATGCGTGAAATCGATAACGAGGCTAAAGCCGGCAGCGAACGTCATCAAATTGCCATGGAAATATACGCTTATCGTATCAAAAAATATATCGGCTCCTATACCGCTGCGTTAGGCGGTCTCGACGCTGTGGTTTTCACCGGTGGAATCGGTGAAAACTCCAAAACCGTCCGCCGAATTGTATTGGAGGATTTGGACTATCTCGGATTGGTCTTGGACGAAGAAAAAAATGACCAGAATGATGAATCGGTCAGCAGCGGTCCGGTGAAAGCTTTGGTGATACCCACCAATGAAGAATTAGCCATCGCTCGGGATACAGACAATTTATATGAATCCATGGAAAAGGAAAAAGAAACAGTATCAACAGAACAACCGGCTTTAACAGCGGAAGAAAAGCGTGAATTGGTTCTTCTGTGGGCGCAAAATCCTAAAATGAATTTATTCGAACTGACTTCTCTATACAATCAAAGTACCGGAAAGTCACTTTCAGCCGATACGATAGGTTCAGAGATTAAATCCCTTGGTCTCGAAACCACCGCTGAAGCAAAGTAACAAGTAGTAATGAAGGAGTAAACTGTGAAAACTCTTGATAAAGAACTTAGTGGTTGGATTTTAGCACGGGTTTGGCTTAATTCACTTGAAGAAACGGCCCGTGATTTCCATGGAACGTATCCCAAACCATTCTGCTCGCGCGCTTATGAACATGCCACCGGCGCCTGGCTCCGGATTCTCCAGGACGAATACGGTTTTGAAATCAAAAAAAGCCATGGTATTCGTGAAGCGATTGAAAATTACATCGATATCGGTGTCAGGGCGGGATTGTTCCAAGATCCCAGCAATTTCCGAATTAAGGAAATCAACCCAAATAAAGTTGAAATCTCAATTATTGTCTGTCCCTATGGATGGAGCTGCAAAGATTCAATCATCCGCGGCTTTGCCCATCGTGACTTGACTTGCGCACGAATCGGGTGTTTTGCTGCTGCCGTGAAAATCCTGGCGGACATTCCCTGCAGCTATGAAGTCACAACGGTGGAAGGCGAAGAAGGCTGCCGTGGATTTGTTGAACGATCGTAACAAGTAGAGGATAACCATGATGACAACCCAGGATCAACCCCTCGTCCAAATTCAATCTTCTCCTTATTGGAATGAACGGCGCGAAGCGGCACTGGCTTTGAAACATTCGAAGGAGCCTGAGGTCAAACAAGCTTTGATCAAAGCGTTGGATGATCATGATGACGACGTGCTCCAGGCGGTCATTGTCGCTTTGGGAGAAGTGGGTGACGAAGAAGCCGCTGAACATATGGTACTTCCCCGATATTTAAATCATCCCAATCCTCAAATCCGGTGGGCTGTTTTGAAATCGATTGGAAAGATCGGCAGGTCGTTTATAATCACCGAAGTAGCCCGATTAATCGATGATCCGGAATGGGTTGTCAGAAACGAAGCAAGGCGGGTCCTTCAAAAGCAGGTGGAATCATTGGTCACCGATTTCTCTACGGATTCAGCCCAACGAATGGTAAGCCTGCTGTCAACCAGTAACGAAGAATTACGCGAAATCCTTATCAATGCGTTCATACGAATCGGCCATCGAATCAAACCCATGCTTCGGGATTTTGCTCGAATGGGGGGCAAGGAAATACAAACCGCCATGGTTTACGTTCTCGGCCAAATAAAAGATCAGGAATGTGTCCCTCTTCTTATTGAACTGCTGGAAAATCCAGATAAATACATTCGAAAAAGCGCGATTGAAGCGCTAGGTCAAATCAGAGATGTCACTGCCTTGACCGCTATGATAGAACGCTTCGGTGATGCATCGAGAGAAGTTCAGATCAGTACAATCGAAGCAATTGCAAAAATTGGTAAGCCGGCTTTGGAACAACTGCATGAAACTCTGCGTTATTCTTCGCGGAAATTGATCCAGCAAAATGTTCTTCATGCTCTGGCCCAGATCCGCAACCATTCTTCAATCCCTTATCTCATTGAATATATGGGAAGCACTTATTTTATTGTCCGACGGGCTGCTATTACCGGATTGGTGAAATATGGAGATGTTGTAATTGATGATGTTCATCAAGTCATCAAAAATATTAAATGGCCTATGGTTGAAGACTTGTTATCGATTGCTGAAAATGGTCCAACTGTAGCTATTCGAGTCAAAGCAATCAACGCTTTGGGGGCGGTGACCGACCACCGTGCCGTTCACCTCTTAAAAAAATTGGCGGCAAGTGAAGAAAAGTCAATCCAAAAGGCTTCTCTGGCTGCATTAGCCCAAATCGGTTGCTCCTGCTGGCAGCGTTGTGGAGCGCTGGCTGTATTACGTGAAATGAGAAAAGCACCGGATGTCGACCTTATTGTCGATCAACTTGACAATGATTCCGAAAATGTAAGACATCGAGCCGTCCAGGTCTTGGCGAGATGCGGCAATCCACAAGCGGTTCCCGCTCTTCTGCAAACCTCTACCATCGACGGAAACCCAACACTTCGCTGTGAATCACTACGCGCGGCGGATGAATTGGCTCCCGCTGATCCGGAGGTTGTCAAAACTGCGAAACAAGCCATGAGTGATCCCGATCCCCGGGTTCAAGCGGAAGCCATCCGAATCATGGGACGCTCACCTGAACCCAGCAACCTCTCCCCCCTGCTGGAATGCTTGAAAAGCCCCAGTTGGGAAGTTCGGCGGAATGCCGCCTTGGCGTTGGGCAATATGGGCAACATTGCTTTGCCAAGTTTATTAGACCGGCTTTATAAAGGAGATACGAAAGAATTGGAATCGGTCATTAGGGCTATCGGCAATGTGGGATCACCAGAAGCCATGCCTGCCATCGAAGAAATTCTGGCAAAGGAACCCGCAGAATCACAAGTTCGGAACGCCGCCCAAAAAGCAATCGCGGATATTCGGGAAAAAGAAGAGGAAAGACAAAAAGGATAATCACTCAATTAAATCATAACACCAAAGCATCCGCTACGATTTCACTCAAGTTTTTTATACCAATTTTCATTTTGTATACTTTACGCAGCTCAGTCAATTGATCACAACAGTTATGGCAAGCAGTCGCTACGACTTCAGCCTCCGTCTTTCTGATCTGGTCAACTTTGATTTCACCGACTCGCTGACGATTCTTAGACACTTCACTCATGGCAAGCGTTCCACCACCGCCGCCACAGCACCAGCTGGCGTCTCGATTAGGAGACATTTCTCGGAAATCCTGGACACAGGCCTGCAATATTTCACGCGGCTCGTCCATAATTCCGCCTTTACGCCCTAGATGGCATGGATCGTGATAGGTTACAGGTTCTTTTTGACGAGCAGGATCGACTTTAATACGTCCTTCTCTTATATATTTGGCCATTAATTCGACAACACTAATGACTGGCAGCATGTTTTCTCTACCCAGCCATTCCTCCGAACCGTGCCGCATCGCATAATAACCATGTCCACATTCAGTGGATACAACCCCCTCGACACCTAGTTCTTTCGCTTGGTCAAAAAGGCGGCGGCTAATTTCCATTGCCTCGACATCATTACCACTGAATAAAGCATAATTTGTTCCATCCCATGCTTCGCTGCTGGTAGTCCAGCTTTCACCGGCGGCGTGGAATATTTTTGCAACATATTTGATTGAGAGCGGGAAAAAACGGGGTTCACGTGGATTGAAAGTATAAAGATATTTTGCGCCCTTCACATCGATTGGAATCCGATAATCGGGATCATTTAATTCTTCCTGCAATTCTTCCTGCATCCAATCGATGGCATCCAAATAATCTTCTTTGCTGACCGCCATATTATTGCCTTCATTGATATGGGCATCCACAGTGGCTCGAAGCCCTATAGGTAAACGGTCGCCCAGTTTATCACGAACATTTCGCACCAGGTCAGCTAAATTCATTCCAACCGGACACCCTATTTGACAGCGGTTGCATAAACTGCATAAACAAAAATGGAGAAAGGCATGATCGGTGATTTCCAGACGGCCATCCGCCACGGCGCGAATGAGATGAATCCGTCCCCGTGGACTCGCCGCTTCCGATCCCAATACGCTGTATGAATGACAAAAGGCCAGACACAATCCACAATGGATACAAGACAGTACCTGTTCTTCCATATCTTCAAAAATATTTTTTATTTCTCCGCTTACGGCTGTTGCTTCATTCATAGTGATTTCTCCTGCATTTCCAAATTTCTTTTAGAGTTGTTATGCGGCAGTTATGAACCTGGCCGGATTTATGATTTCAGATGGATCGAATTTATTGCGTATTTCCTGCATGATTTTCCAGCCATCGGAGGGATTACCCCAAATCGACAAATACGGTTTCAAATGAACCGGTGCTTTGTGAACAATCAAATTTCCGCCAATTTCACCCACATAGTTCAGCGAATCAGCAGCAATCGATACTAAGTTGGAATCCTCCCCATTCAGATAGATAGAAACTATACCATTTCCCGCATGAGCTGAGCATCCAATTCTACATTGTCTGTGCTCAGCCAAAGAATGAGCATATTTAATGAATTCAGTAACCTGACTGCTTAATATGGTTCCTTTCAGAACCATATCGGCATGTTGTTCATCATAATTATCGGCCACCACCTGCCAATCATTCATAGCATTTTGGTCGTACTGTACACGGATCACATCGAATCCGGCTTGAGCGATCTTTTTCCCTGCTGTTTCAGACTGCCACTTTACTTTGGTTTTTCCACCATCAAATCCCAACGCCAAAATAGCGGGGGCAAATTCATCGCAGTTCAGAATATCTCTACTTATAGTTTGTGCACGCTCGCCGGTAATCAATTCAAGGTAAATCGGATCCACAGAACTATCCATGATGCTGTCGATCAACTCTTCTGTTCTATCACCGCCGTCCACTTTCGCCCAGAGAGCGGATTGGGCTTCAGGCAGAGAAGCCAATTTCAGGGATACTTCAACAATCATTCCCAAAGTGCCTAACGAACCGGTATAAAGTTTACACATATCATATCCGGCAACATT
>CAZXSQ010000159.1:0-12795 GCA_964643335.1 uncultured bacterium | reverse complement strand
TACCGGTTGGCACCGTAAGGAAAAAGGATGCGCCGTTCAGCAGCGATCGATACTTATCGAGCGTGGCCGCTGTCGATCCGGAGGTTATAAAGCATGAAGACGCCCCGGACGCAGCCATGTTCTTTCGCAGAATCCTCGCGGCACAGCCCGATGCCAGCGTAACTTTCGTGACGGTGGGGCCGGCTACGAATATTGCACGGCTGCTCGAATCGAAACCCGATGACATCAGTCCCCTGAATGGTCAGGAACTGGTCAGTCGGAAAGTGAAATTTTACGGCGCCGGAGGAAATGGCGATGGTGAGCTGCCTGACGGGCGATGCGGTTTCAACTACAGGAAGGATGTTAAAGCGGCCCGGAAGGAACTAGCCCTGATGCCCATTGAGATCCCGATGGTGTATGCTGGCGGCAGCGGTAGTAAACTGCGAATTGGCAACTGTTACCGGGATTCATCCACGACCCACCTTATCCGCCGCAGCTATAAAGCCTACTTTGAGGGCAAGGAGAGCATGGACCGCCCGACGTGGGATCAATTGCGTGTGTTGTATGCCTGCCGTCCGTCCACAGTCGGGCGTTGTTCGAGACTTCGCCCCCGGGCAACATTTCGCTTGACGGCGAGTACTATCTCTCGTGGAGCGAATCGCCAAATCGCAACAAGGCTTATGCATATGTAAGAGATTTCGACAGTGTCCAAAAGCAGATCACAGAACTGATGATGGCCGGTCCGAAGACTGTGACCAGCCCCCAATGATGATGCCAATGAAAATGATTGGACTTCATTCATAAGGCTGTTAAAATCAGCGTCTTGGGAATAAAGTGCAGTTAAAACAGATCCTGGAACTTAGTATAATGAGCAATACATTTAAATAATCTCTTCTAACTGTTCATTTTTCTACTTCATTAGGATTAATACAGCGACCACAAACCTCTTTGATTCCACTAGGGGTAGCTGTCAACCGGCATTTTAACTTAACGATATATTGTTCAACCAAAATTTGACAAAACACCAAGAAACGCCACTCCAAATGATAAGTAAATAAAAATTGTATATATCGCTATCAAAAGTGCATTTGACCACTGTTTTGCCTCTGTCCACTGGTTAATCATAAAGTACATTGCTATAGGTATAAAAATATTTGTTTCACTTCCATAAGTTATATATCTAAGGAAAGCCGTAATAGTACCGTTCGGGTAAGTGTTCCTTCTGCGAAAATGCAGACCAATTGACCATCGAGTAATTCATTCAGGGCTTGTCGAATCGCGTGAACGACATCTTTACGATTCAGATTGGAAACTGGAATCAGTTTCATTAACCGGAAAAACCAATTGAGCGCTTTGTATTCATAAAAGGGCCGATATATCATGAACCGCACAAAACGTTGTAAACTAGTCCCTACCAGTAAACCATCAATGTACGAAACATGATTGCATACCAATAGAGCCGGTCTATTTTTGGGTACATTATCCAGTCCAATCACTCGGGAGCGATAGATGGTATGAGTCAACAACCACAGAACCAAGCGAAGAAAAAAATCCGGCAGAATATAGATAATATACTCAGTCCCAACCAAAGTTATACATCCTAAAACGAGAATGAGTTGATCTGCCCGCCAATGCCAGAAAGCAAATAAAGGATCGCAGGATAGATGCCATATGATAAATGTAAAAAAATTGTAAGTGCATGTAAATAGAGGTTATCCAAATTTATTTTTTCAAAATCCCAAGAATGAATTCATTCAACATAACATAACATGACGGTAAGCACCTGCATGAAATGTCTTTCTTTTTTACAAGGCATTCAGTTTTTTACTTTTTCTAAATTGTTGGATTACGTGTTCTATCTATTGATCGTTGAAATCGATTTTCTATTGACTTATAATGGATCGATTTTACAAAGATCATACAGATAGAATCGAGTAAAGATCATGAAATTCGAACTGCCGCCAGATGTGCACGAGTTTCTCTTCCTGTGTGATGCTCTTGTTGAGGCCAATCCCTTTACGCGGAAACGCATTGATATTGAAGAACGAATAATGAACCGGCCGGTAGAACATTCATTATTGAATCTATCGAATTGGTTGGATAGACAGAAAGAAACGGTGAAAGTCATTGATAAGATACGCTCTCAACATACTGCAAACACTCTTTAAAATTATGTGGCAGTTATCAATCTGCGGGGACTCGGCTTAAAGCGGATTGGCGCACAATCAAGAAACATACAGAAAACTAATCCGCCAACTTTTGAACTCTTAACGGTGGAGGATCATGGAGCTGGATTTAAACATGCAATACACAAATCGCAACGGAAGGGATAACAAAGTTTTGGCCTTTTTGGTTTACAGTAGATTCATTATATCGTCGGGTAATTTGAAGTCTTTCTGAGCGTGACAAAGGAACTGGGATCACAATTCAATCCCCTTGCGAATAAATGGGAAAAAACAATGAAAATCAAAATACTTTTAGCAGATGACCATGCCGTTTTGCGGGAGAGTTTGCAGCATATTTTGAGCGAGGAAGAAGGAATCGAAGTTCTTGCTGAGGCGGAAAACGGACGCGAAGCCGTGCAAATCGCGCTGGAATCCGATATCGATATCATTTTAATGGATATCAATATGCCTGAACTCAACGGCATTGATGCGGCAAAGCAGATTCTTCGGGATAAACCGGCGGTCAAAATCATTATCTTGTCCATGTATTCCGATCATCCCTATGTGGATAGCGCGCTAAAAGCCGGTGTAACAGGATATATTTTGAAAAACAGTGCCATCACTGAAGTTGTCACTGCGATTCGGGCAGTTTCTCATGGACGGTTATACTTAAGTCCGGAAATTACAGGAATTCTGGTCGATGATTATATCCATTATTCCTCATCTGAGGAAATGATTTCAACCTCTCCACTTTCGCTTCGCGAACGGGAAGTCCTGCAACTATTGGCCGAGGGGAAAACAACCAAAGTAATTGCCGGTTTATTGAGCATCAGCGAAAAGACAGCCGAGGTACACCGCAAAAAAATCATGGAAAAGTTGAATTTGCATAGCATTGCGGAGTTGACGAAGTATGCAATTCGGGAGGGGATTACCTCGCTGGACTCCTGATTCCTGCCATTTTTAACATTCAATACCTGATTTCCCCTCAAAAAATACCTGATTTCCCTAATAGAACTTATTCTGAAGTGAAGTATTTTTTTGAGAGAATCAAAAAATTTGGGGTTCTGTTATTGACATGTGGCATGTATTCGTTACAGAGCATTCTACAAGTTATTTTCTTCTTTCATCCCGCTGTCTGGATCGCGAACTTTTTGATCAATCAACAACGGGAGTATGCCTGCGATGATATCGCTTTGCTTGGATCCAAATCATCACCGGAAGATTGCGGAAAGGGATTTTTGAAAGTCGTTTTTCTGTCGGATGGCCTGCCAACTTTTATGCCGAGTTCACTGGGCATGATCAATTATAAGACGATGATAAGGAGAAGACTCATGAGAATCCTGGATAAAAATCGACATCTCTATTCGAAATTGCTATTTGGAGCCATCGTTTTTCTTACGCTATGTACACTCCTACTTCTGCCCTTTAGTGGGAAAGTCACTGTCGCTCAAGATCCGGAAATTATAGGCTGGCATACCTTTGGTAAGCAAGCTGGTGAATGTGAAATGAAAGGAGATCCAACCGTTCCTCATGGTTCTGAAAATGTTGGTAATGTTAAATCAACATCATCATTAGGATATGGAGCTTGGTCTGCAAAAATAGACTCAAAAAAATATCTGGGCAATCGTATTAAACTTTCGGGATATGTAAAAACAGAAGAGTTGGATAGTTTCGCAAGCTTATTTATGGATGTATTAGGTCAAGGAGATATTATTCTCAGCTCAGACGCCATGAAGAATAGGCCGATAAGTGATACAACGAATTGGAATAAATATGAAATTGTTTTGGATGTGGATAAAGACAGTACTTCTATAAAATATGGATGTTTGGTATTTGGAAAAGGCCAAGCTTGGATTGATGGATTAAAAATAGAAATAGCAAACCAAGAAATTGCAACAACGAATACTCTTGGCACATGGCCTGAAGGATCTTTTAAAGATTACTTGGTGGGTGGCGATCCGGCCGCTCCACACGGTTCAGAAAAAAGGGGATATATCAAGTCAATAGTAAATGAACCAAAAGATTTCTATGCTTATGGAACCTATATCAATCCAAGTGAATTTATCAATAAACGTGTAAAGATGTCGGCTTATGTAAAAACACAAGATGTGGAAGACTCTGTTGGATTAATCATGCGTGTAGATGGACCTTCAAAACCAGGTGAAATGAACACTCTTGGTTTTGATAACATGAGGAACAGACCGATAAAAGGAACAACAGAATGGAAAAATCATGAAATTGTTTTAGATGTTCCCGAAAATAGTATAGGTATTTATTATGGGATTATTCTGAGTGGAAAAGGCCAAGCATGGATTGATGGTTTGAAATTTGATGTTGTTGGAAATGATGTACCTGTTACGGGTGAATATGATTTCCAAAATACCCTATGAAGCGTATAAAGCTTATAAAGAACGAAATTATGATAAAGCAGTAGAATTCTATCAAAAGACATTAGAATTTAATCCTGTAATTGACGACATATATGTTCATTTGAGATATTATTTATCCCTTTATCACAATGACCAATCGAAGAAAGCCAAAGAATATATTAATGAATATTCAAATACGATAAAAGATAACCAATGGATAGCCCAGATTGTTCACTTTTATACCGGGAAAATTGCTGAAGACGAATTAATCAAATCTTCTGATAATTTGGATTCTCAAAAAGACAAGGAACAAAAATGCGAGGCATTTTATTATGTTGGGATGGCGCATTTGTTGAAAATGGAACATGCGCGGCTATCCACACCTCCGAGTTTAGAAAAAGCGAGAGAATATTTTGAGAAGTGTCTTGCCACGGATGTAAAGAATTTTCGTGAGTATGAACTGGCAAAGATTGAATTAGACCGGATGGGACAGTGAAAATGAATTGCATCAAGTGTCAGAGTTTCTGTATAGTAACCGGTGCCTCGGAAGAAGGCGATGTACAAATCAAACCGGATGGGATTAAAAAGTTTACGATGTCGGTTAAGAGTCCATACATACTGATTGATCAGCATTTTTCAATTTGCCTAGATTGCGGATTTGCATGGTCGAAGGTGAATACCGATTTAGAAACGGTTAAATCTGTAATTTTACGTTGGGGGAAAGAAGACCTTCTTCAACGGTTGGATTTAAAGGAAAAGTAGATTAATTCCTTTCGTGATACAATGCTTGAATTGGGTACAGGTCATCTGGACTTTCATTTTTTTCTTGAGATAATTTTTCTCAGTAACAGGTTGCCCATTGGGGGTGCGATTATGTTCAGGTTTGGCTTGCCGGTATATAAGTTTTGCTTTCTCATTTCCATTTTTTTCTCTGCTCTCCCAGGTTACACCCAGGAATCGAACGCAAATTTGGGTATCTTCAATGCAACGGCTGATTGGGGGACAGCAGAAAGCCCTCCGCAAAAGGGAGATTTTAAAGTCCCCGGTTCTGTAACTATCTGCGATTCAACCAAAGGCACTGTCTACAATATTTTCGCCAATGGCGATGGTATTTGGGGGACGAACGATGAAGGTTTTTTCTTATATGGGGAAAAAACAGGTTCCTGGAGTCTAATGGGGAAATTCGAATTGCCTGAATGTTCCCAACATTCCATTGGGGTAAAGCAAGTGTCACGCTTGCAACATAACAACACAGGAGAAGACGCCTGTTCTACCCAAAGTTTCAACACAGGCGAGGACGTCTGCTCTACCCAGAGAATCAACACAGGTGAGGACGCCTGCTCTACCCAGAGTCTTGTTAAGAATAATCAAGCGCAAGTAGGAATTATGATCCGGGAAAAGGGGGATTCGGCCAATTCAAAATGTTATACCATTCAGTACCGGCGCACTGAAAATAATAGCTTCTCAATCGAAGTGAGAGTGAGAAGAAAAGAGGGCGGCCCTACATATAGGTTGTATTATGATTATATACCCAGAAAACAGGATGGTTTTTATTTGCGTGTATCCCGTTTTGCCGCATCGGATATATTCTTGGCGGAATGGTCTCTGGATGGCATTTATTGGAATGCCGTTCATAAAGAAAATTTGGCAATGGAGGATTCCATTGCTTATGGATTATGCGCTACCAATCAGAAAGATAACGATTTGCTTGTACATGCCCGTTTTTCCGAAGTTGAATTTTGTCCGGCTTCGCCGATGGCCGAGAGAACATTTTCGGCTGTTGATTATGAATCTAATATACCTATCCAAGTAACTCTCAATATTCAAAATCCAAATGATCGCTCTGAATCATTACAATTAAGTGAATGGATTCCGATAGGGTGGACGGTTGATAACATCAGTCATAATGGTGCTTTGAAAAATAATAGTATTGAATGGGATTCACAAATCGAGTCAGGAAATACAGAAGTAACCTACCATCTCATACCACCGAGTGATGCAAGCCGGGTCGTGCCGATTTCAGGTTGCGCAAATAATCGGAATGTTATCGGGGATAATTATTTACGCCCCAAAATAGAGGAAACGGCTGATATCGCAAAGGGGGAATGGCGGTATTGGACAAACTCGGATGGTCTTGCCGATTCATGGTGTCTTTCACCAGTGATTAATTCTAGCGGTACGGTTTGGATCAGTCATATTAATAAAGTGAGCTGCATGGATGGATATGAAATATCCGCTTATCCCAATCCCGATACGTGGTTTCCAGTAATCGATCACCGATCTGGACACGTTTGGACTGTCTATGGGGAAAATTTAGTCCAAAAAGTTGATGGATTTCAACGTTTAGAAGGGAACGAATGGATCCGATATCCAGTTGAGAACATCAATGCAGGGATGTATATTTCATTTTTCCCTATTGCCAAAAATCAAATACTATGTTTGTCTCCTGATCGATTGATGCTCTATGATACTGAAAATAAATCACTTGCTATACTCAAAAATGTTGACAATACAGATTTAACACGATTTCTTGAACTGATTACTGCAAAAAATGGCAGTTTTTGGATTACTACCCAAAAAGGAATTGTCAAAGTTGATATCAGTTTGAATAATTTACCCTCATTATCGGTATGGGAGGAATATCTTCTTCCACAAGATTGCCGTCTTTCTTATTATTCGTCACCGTTTGAAGACGATTATGGAAGACTATTCATGATGGGAGTTGATATTTCCCAAAAACCAAATAAGGCGATTTTGCTGCGTTTTAGTGGGAAATGCTGGGAACTACTTCATTTCGCTGATGATCATAATATGTTCGGGATTCCTACAGGAAATGATTCCTTTATCATGATTGAGGGACCGGGAGCACTTTATGACAGGATCGGTAATTCCACACTTTCTCTAATTGAAAATGGACGAAAAGCATTCATTAACAAAGGCAAAGTCTTAAGCGGTAATATTCATGGAACAGCCGTTGATCGAAATGGTGTAATTTGGATTTCATCGGCCCATGGTCTGGCGAGATATGCACCTTCGATATGGAGTACACCTCCACCCGTTTCGCATATCGAGAAAATTTGCTGCTCAATTTATGAGGATGATCAAGACTGCCTTTGGTTTGGATGTCAAGATGAATTGGTCAAGTATGCAGATGGAAAGTGGTCGTTTTATCCCATGCCGGCCGGCAGCCGGTTTTACCCATATAGTGCGAATTCCTTCTGTTCATCACCTGATGGGAAACTTGTCATTACGGGATGCGGAGGGAGTATGGTTATCTTCGATGCAGCCGCAGAAACCTTTGAAGTGAAAAGACATCCTGAAGGGCGAATGTTGGAAAGTATGTTTCCCCGTAAATATGGCGGTGTATGGCTGTTTACAAGGGGATCGTATAATACAAGTGATTATTATCTGGAGATATACAATTGGAAAGATTTTACAGTCCACTACGAAATTGGGAAAGAAGCAGGCGCCAGAGAGATTTGTGACCTATATGAAGACTCCAACGGCCGATTGTGGTTAGGAGGCAATTGGACAGGCAAATTCGGTGTTGGAATTTACAAGGAGGGCGTGTTTCAATCCTTTGATGCCGAATGTCCTGACAAATGTAATAGTATTTGCGCGACAGATGAATCCACATTGTGGTTCAACAGCGGGAACCGGATAGTGGCCTATGATGGGAATCAATGGAGAACTGTTCATTCAGGTTTTGATAAGGTGTTGAAGATCATGAAGGACCGAAAGAACAGTATCTGGGTTTCATCTTATGATGGATTATATCGTTTTCATGAGGATTGCTTCTCCTTAATGACTCAAGCGGAAGGGCTACCCGATGCTGTGATCTATACTGCATTCGAAGACAGTCAGGGTAGGATTTGGGCGGGAACCAGCCAAGGAATCAGTCTTTATAATCCTAATGCAGACATGGATCCTCCACAAACGTATATTTCCAAAGATCTGAATGTTCAACAGGTTTCATCAGCCGGGAATAATCAAATCGTCTTCAGTGGGATTGATAAATGGAAGTATACCGTCAAAGATCGCCTGCTTTACTCTTATCGCATCGATTCAAACGAATGGTCAACTTTTGATGAGAAAACGACTGCTTTTCTCAGTGAACTTTCTCCTGGAACCCATCAATTTGAAGTCCGGGCAATGGATCGAAATTGGAATATTGATCCCACACCGGCCAGGTTTGAATTCTATGTCATGCCACCCTGGTATCAGCAATGGGGATTTATAATTGGAACCTTGATTACACTTTCCGCACTCGGTTACGCCATCTCTCGTCATATCAATTTGGAACATCTGGTGACGGACCGCACTTCACAGCTTCGTTCGCTTGCATCGGAAATTTCACTAACGGAGCAGCGGGAACGGCGGCAAATTGCCACCGACCTTCATGACCGGATTGGTCATGGATTGGCCACATGCCAGATGCAGATCGAGATTTTGCAGAATAAAAGTATCAATGGTGAAGATACCTCATCAACACTGAGAAAAACCCGGGATATCATCAAACAAACAATCCAAGATGCCCGTACGTTAACTGTGGAAATCAGCCCGCCAGCGCTTTACGAATTTGGACTTGTTCCGGCGGTGAAATGGCTGATCGATCAAATGAATGAACAATATCAAATGAATTTCCAATTTCAGGAGAATGGCACACCGCATGAAATTGGGGAAGATGAACGTGGTATTCTCTATCGAGCCATTCGTGAATGTTTATTCAATATAGTCAAACATGCAAAAACGAAAGAGGCATTTGTTTCTGTAACCTATCGGAATCAACACGTTCATATCAAAGTTGAAGATTATGGCGAAGGATTTGATTTGAATCAACTCCAATCCAATAGAATGAAGAAACAAAGTTTTGGACTATTTGCCATTCAGGAACGCATTCAGTATATCGGTGGAAAATTTGAATGCCACTCCCGCCTGGGTGAAGGCACTCGAATTGATTTGAAACTGCCGCTGCGAAAAGACTCGACAATCCGAAATGGAATCACATCATAAAAATCACAATCACTCTTTCACCCTTCAATAGAAACAATACCTACTTTTCCAGAGAAAAATACCTGATTTCCCTAATAGAACATGCGAATCAAATTGGGCATAGTATACCATGAGTTAGACGTTTGAGCTCGATCATGGATGAAATCCTGAAAGAAAAAGGAGACAAGACGATGCGTACAACTTTATTCACATGTTTTATTACTCTCATTTCACCATACGTTTTTAGCGATGTAGTTGCAGAACGTACATTACCGAGTGAAATCTATATACCCGGATCGAAGCTCATGGTCTATATCAAGGTGACCGGGGACTCCGGCCCGATTACCGTTATTGAAAAACCCCCAAGTGGATGGGAAGTAAATACTGTTAGAAAGGGAGGTCAATTCAGTGATGGAGTAATTACATGGGAACTGGCTTCCATCACCAGGGTGGTGTATTTGACTTACTATATAACTCCTCCAATAACTGCAACAGAACAAGTGAGCTTCTCAGGAAATATCGATAACCTTGAAATTGGTGGAATGACCGATATGGAATCGTCACACTTTCGCTTTGGAACGCCAAGAAAAATTGAAATTCCAATAGGTAATAGCCCTGGCAGTCCATGGATATCGGCAAATAACCTTATTCTTTTATTCACTTGTAATCCCCCAATTCCTGACCTGTGGATGCTTGAACGTGAAACGGAAATGGATGGATGGGGGCCACCCATCAAATTAAGCGAAATCATCAATACAAGATACGAAGAGTTTAATTCATCGCTTTCGAAGGATGGATTAACTCTCTTTTTCTCATCCAATAGAAACGGTGGTAATTGTGATTTATGGATGTCTACACGAGATTCGCTTCGTGAAGAATGGAAAGAGCCGGTACCTTTTAACCAAGGAGTGAACAGCCGCTATGATGAAATGGATCCAAGAATATCTTCAGATAATCTCTCACTGTACTTTATTTCTGACCGGCCCGGTGGTTATGGTCTTTTAGATATTTGGGTATCGGCACGCACTTCGGAGAATGAAGATTGGGGTGATCCCGTCAATTTAGGTCCGATTGTCAATAGTTCTGAAATAGATATCAATCCTTGCATTTCTGCTGACAATCTGATGCTCTTTTATTCTTCCTATAGAACTGGAGGCCGATTAACAGACATTTTTGTAACAACACGGGCAACTGCAAACGATGCATGGAGGATTCCTGTAAATCTTGGCTCAACTATCAATACCAGTGGGGCTGAATCCGGTCCATCCATCTCATTTGACAACAGCGTTTTATATTATGATCACAGTGAGACTTGGAACACTGATGTTGAAATTTGGCAAGTGCCATTGGAATGGCTTGTGACCTCTACAGTATCAGATTGGCGTCTTTATGAGTAATGTTACTCATTTTATTGTAGGTGAGTTTGACTATGGATATACGAATCATTTTAGGCGAAAACCATTCAATTTTGCGGGAAGGCATTCGCAGGATATTGGAAAAAGAGCCGGGCTTCATCGTGGTGGGTGAAGTGGAAACCGAGCAGGAACTTTTTGACCTATTTCCGGATTCGAGTGCAAATATCATCATTCTAGATAGTGATATTCCATTAAAAAAGGGAATACAAACGGCAAAAAAACTGCTTGAACAAGCCCCCTTAGTAAAAATAATTCTGCTTTCTTTACATACAGAGAAATATTTTGTTGAAGAAACCATAAAAGCCGGTATTTACGGTTATGTGCTAAAAAACGATGTTATTTCAGAAATTGTTTCCGCTATCCAAAATGTTATGGCAGGAAAACAATACATCAGTCCGGAACTTACTGAATATCAACAAAGATTAAATCGGTAAAACAGGTGAAGCTTATATTAAAAGGACAAGAATTATGATGATCCCAAATAAAAAATCTATACTACTCATAGTACAACTGTATGTAATATTGGCGGTCATTGCTTTTTTTGTAGGTATCTATGACTCTTACCATAATTTTTATTTTTTGACGATACTCTATCAGTTCAGTCCAGTATTAACATATATAATTGTAACTCTCGTACTCATACCTGTAGGTACAATATTATTTTATTTGAATCGTACGGGTTCTGGTAAAGGGGGGAGCGGAGGTTGTGGAGGATTAGGCTGTGGTGGAGGATGTGGTGGAGGATGTGGAGGTGGCTGTGGGGGTAGCTGAGATTTTGAAAAAGGATTATGTCCAATGTATATTCCGAATCATCTTTTGTTACAGTGGCATATTACTGAGCGGTGCACTAATCATTGCAAACATTGCTATCAGGATGCCAATCTTTCGAAAGAGCTGCCACTTCAGACATTGGTTGATATTTTAGATCAATATAAGAATCTGCTTATACTTTGGAGAAAAAAATCTGCGCCCCAAAAAATTGGGGGTCATATTAACGTTACCGGTGGGGAACCATTTATACGGGATGATTTCCCAGATCTACTTCAGCTTTTATCGGCGGATAAACCCTATTACAGTTTTGCAATCCTCTGCAATGGTACATATATTGACCAAACCATGGCCCGTTTCATTCGAAAACTACACCCCACATTTGTTCAATTGAGTCTAGAAGGTAGTCAACCCACCCATGATGCGATAAGAGGAAAAGGTGATTTTGATCGGACTTTGCTCGCATTACAGAACCTCGTAAGAGAAAAAATCACTACATTTATTTCATTTACGGCCCATCGGAACAATTATACTGATTTTCCAGAAGCCGTACGAATAGGGAGAAAGATTGGAGTGAATCGTATTTGGACGGATCGTTTGATCCCTAATGGTAAGGGAAAAAACATGGAAATCCTTTCGCCAGAGGAGACAAAAAGATTTTTCCAGATTGTTAAACAATCACAAGATGACTTGAAAAAAAGATGGTTTACTCGTACAGAAGTCAAAATGCATCGCGCTTTACAATTTCTAATCAGTCAAGGAACACCATATTTTTGCAGTGCAGGAGATAGTTTGATAACAATACAACCCAATGGAGATGTATATCCATGCCGCCGCTTACCCATTCGAATAGGTAATTTATTGGAAAAGCCTTTAGAAAATTTGTATTATGAAAGCAATATTTTACTGGAATTGAGGGATAAAAACAAAAAGATAGAAGGTTGTGAACCATGTATTCATAAACAGGTATGCCGAGGGGGATTGAGGTGTCTATCCTACGCAGTCACTGGGAATCCTTTTACAGCGGATCCAGGATGTTGGATTAAATAATTTTGCCTCGTCAAAAAAATCTATGGGTAACTTCCGGTTCAGGAAGTTTGCCAAGTG
>CAZXSQ010000158.1:0-12811 GCA_964643335.1 uncultured bacterium | reverse complement strand
AAGGATTCGCCAGCCTTGACAGGTTTGCCGTGGATCTCTTCGATCATAACAATGATATTCCCGGGACGCTGGCTGCACCACGCCTCGTAGACGACAGACGGTTCGAGCGTCAGACCCGCCAGCCAGGGGCCGTCTTTACCGGTTTCTTTATCGCGTAGATGGTACGCGCGAATGAAATGTTCCGGTATTCTGTGTGTATCGCGGCGGTAGCCGAACTTCAAGTCGGGCGGGAACGGGGTGAAGAACTCGCTAGACGGGATGCGCACCCCTTTGGGACCGCTCAGGTAGCTGAGGTAGATTTCGCTGAATGTGCCGCCCTTCTCATGACGAACGCAGCCCGGCGTGTCGTTGCGAAGAAACAACTCCTTTGAATCGTTGACGCTATCGATCTTATCCATCAAGACGAAGAACCGCTCACCTTTGGGAAACACGATCAATTGTGTCCATCGTGATCCGGCCTTGTGGCCAGGAGCGGAATACTCGAATTTAGAGGTTGTCTTTACTGCAATGAAATCTGTGCCGCGAATGATCTCTGGCTGGACGGACTTCAACCGGTGGCAAAGCTGAGGCCCCTCGATCATCCGTTTACGATGGCTGGTACCGTGGGCCAAAATGGCGTAGTGCCGCCGGGTTGGATCGGTCTCGTTTGTGTACCAACGATAACGGCCGATGCCGTGTCCGTCTGGGGCGTGAAGTTGATCGGCATAGGCTTCGTCGCTGCCCGGCTCCATAAGCCAATCGACGACCATCAGGCCATCACCGATTTCACGGAAACCTGTGGCCTTATCGAGAAACGATCCCTTCTCAATGCCGGTCATCCAGTGCTTGGGATCCTTTTTTGGAATGACGGCTTCGATTTTGTGGGTTTCAATCTTGATAGCGCGGTCGTTCTCAATAACGCGTCCCCACTCGGGTTCTTTCGGCGTGTAGTCATTCGATTGTGAATTTATACCATTGATTAATATGCAAAGAATAAATCCTATCCTAAGAATTGATATCATTGCGACGCTCCTTTAATTTGAATTTAAGATATGCCGATATTTCCAGGATTCCTCATTTAATTCGAGATCTTCTTTTTCAAAATAAAATGCATCAATTCGATCAATGAAGAATACGGAGCCATTGTACTTCTTCCGGAAGAAGGTTCAAGATAGCCCCATTTTCCTTTACCAATATCAGACGTCCCTCCCTGTCGATGTTTTTTGTGAAACCTTTAATCTCTTTTCCTTTGCAACAAATGGATACTGTTTTTCCGAGTGTAGTGGAATACCGATTCCAATAGTCCCGTATGGTTTCGCCCTTATCCCGCATCATAATTTCCCATTGGGTTTCCCAGGTGGTTCCGCATTGAGCGATTAGCATATCTCGGTGCCAACTTTCTTTTTTCAACGAAATAAGGGAAGCAGCTTTTTTCCGAATATCATTCGGCCAATCTTTCGGCTGGCTATGGACATTCAGCCCCAAACTGATAAGCAGGCTGTTGTTGTTTTTATCCCTGTCAATCAACACGCCCCCGATTTTCAATCCATTCGAAATGATATCGTTGGGCCATTTCAGTGAAACTGGTAAAGAATAAGCCGTATCCAACACCAGCACGACGGAAGTGGCAGCATAAAGGGATAATAAAGAAGCAGGCGGATACCACTCAATATCGGATACCAAAAAAGTCAGCAAAATATCCTTGCCTTTACTGGATATCCAGGCATTTCCATACCGTCCACGTCCTTTCATTTGTGCATTGGCGAGAACCACAGTTCCATGAACCGCATGATCATTGGTGAGGGTTTTAGCCAAGGCAATGGTTGAACTTACGCTGTCTCCAACGATGATTCTCCGGCCCCACCATCGCGTGGGTAAATGGGACGCGATCAAATCCGGATGAAGATGGAATTCATTGGGGTCATAATAATAGCCATAATCCGGTCTGTAACCGATGGTCACACCTTCATCGTTCAACTCAACCATGGCTTTTATAGCGAGTTCCTGGCTAAGGCGCGTTTTGGAAATAATCGTATCGATGGGAAAACATCGCAAGGGATTCTCGACAAAAAAACGCATCAATTCCGTCTTGACGGATGAATTGCAAATGAGGGGTGTATTCAAAATTTTTATTTTATTCATAGTGCCGTATAGTCTGACGTCCACTCATATTATGAAAGAAATTGTGCGGCTTGAAAAAGGGAATGAAGCGGGAATTATTTTTTCTTGTTCGCCAATTGTTCCCAGAATTGCATCCGCTCTTTGACTTTTTTCTCAAATCCCCGATCACTGGGTTCATAAAAAACAGTGCCGCGCAGTTTATCTGGGAGATAATCCTGCGAGACAAACGCATTTTCATAGTCATGGGCGTATTTATAGTTTTTTCCGTAATCGAGAGATTTCATCAGATCGGTGGGAGCGTTTCGGATATGCAGCGGTACCGGTTGATAGCCATGTTCTTTTACGGCTGAAACTGCTTTGGCATAGGCTGTATAGAGTGTATTGCTTTTGGGAGCGGTCGCCATATACACTGCTGCCTGGGCCAGAGCGATATCCCCCTCCGGTGATCCGAGAAAATGATACGAGTCTCTTGCGGCAATAGCGATCAATAAGGCGTTGGGATCCGCCAATCCAACATCTTCCGAAGCGAAACGTATAATTCGCCGGGCTATGTATAAAGGATCTTCTCCCGCCTCCATCATTCGCGCCAGCCAGTACAATGTCGCCTGTGAATCACTGCCGCGCATGCTTTTGTGTAAAGCGGAGATAATATTGTAGTGTTCTTCGCCTGCTTTGTCGTATAAAATTTTCTTTTCCTGCAGTGCTTTGGATGTTTTTTCGAATGTGAGTTGAACCGGGGATTCGTGAGGACGAAAATATTCAACGATTCGTTCCAGAGAATTCAAAGCGACACGGGCGTCACCATGAGAAACAGAAATAATGGCCGATAAAGCCTTATTGTCCGCATTGGCTTGAATCCCTTCTGTTTGTAGGGTATCGATGCCTTGCTGAAGAACTTTGAGCAGTTCATCCGCTTCGAGAGTGGATAGGGTGAATACTGTAACTCGTGAAAGCAGGGCGCTGTTGACTTCGAAAGAAGGATTTTCTGTCGTCGCTCCGACTAAGGTAATTAATCCAGATTCGACATGCGGAAGCAATGCATCTTGTTGGGATTTATTCCATCGGTGTATTTCATCGATAAACAAAATAGTTTTTTGTGCTGAATTTTTTACTGCTTCGCGAGCTTGATCGACAATCTTGCGCAGGTCTTTAATTCCGCTTTGTGTAGCGGATAATTGCAGAAACTGGGATTTGGTCAACTTCGCGACCAACCTGGCTAGCGTGGTTTTACCGCTTCCGGGAGGACCCCAGAGAATCATGGACGGTACGCGGTCTCTTTCAATGGCCTTGCGTAATGGCCGATCCTCCCCCAGAATCTCTGTTTGTCCGACTATATCTTCCAGCCGGATGGGGCGGCAGCGTTCAGCCAGAGGCACATTGGTTATATCCTCTTGAGGAGACTGTGCTTTAGAAAGATTTTCATGGATTGGAAATAGTGTGTCTTTTTCTTTAGGCTCTTTCATAACATGTAACTCGTATTGTAAAGTGATTTATTTGTAATATCTTTTTTGAATATGACGAAGGATAACGAATAGTTGAGTTAAAACAAGCAGTAAACAGTTTGATCCCTAATATGAATGATTTGAGCAAAACAAAACAACATTTTATTGCCTTTGTACGGCACTATAGTCAAATTCTACAAAAAATTGTAACCGATCCTGCTTCTTTTTTCAGGGATCAGGTGGGACGTACCGATGTTTCCGAACCCGCATTATTCGCCGCAATCAATATTCTGATACCCAAAGTGTTTTACGCTCTGCTTTTTGCACCGATTACTTTGGGAATATCGTTTTTACTGATGACGTTATCTGTTTTTCTGAATTTATGCATCTGGCTGGGGAGTATTGTTTTAATTCTTTTATTTGCGTGGATTGCAGGAATTAAAAAAAATAACATAACACTCTTCCGTTGTACGGCTTACACCAGTGTTGCTTATCTTGCCTGGCTGATTCCCATCCCTTTCGCGAATTTGGTCACTTTTACCGTTATTTATTGCATTTTACTGTATTTCGTGCTCACCGAAGCGCATGATTTCAGCCAAATCCAATCCATCATCTTTTTGGTGATTTTATTTTTTCTTACCATCATTGTCGGTGTAATTGTATCTTTATATTCTATCAGTCTGGTGATTCAGTTTCTTCTCTTCTTTATTAAAGGGATTTAAATTTACCAAAATTACCAACACTTTTCATCCTTTGATACGTAAAATAATCATTATGGTATTTAATCAGTCAGGAAAGGGTTAAAATATATAAGAAATTACCGCAATGGAAAGGAAGATTGTATGGCTTTATATAAATGGATATTGATCTTTCTCTTATTTGTATTTCCGCTTACATCATGGAGTGAAGGTCTTCTAATTCCCATGGACGGTGCGCAGACCGACCATTTGAAGGCTTATGGAGTGACTTATTGGGCGTTGCAGCAAGGTTATAAATGCGAGTGGTTATTAAATTATCGCAGCGGTTCATTTTTAGTATACGAAAACAATCAAAAAACCATGAATCGTGCCGCCCTCAAGGGTGTTACCGCCATGCCAGTTTCTAACACTGAAATTGAAGCGATACACGCAGAGATCGAACTGGAAAACATGGAGAAAATTCCTTTGGAAAAAGCTCCCAAAGTTGCAATTTATGCTCCACCGTCCAGCGATCCGTGGGACGACGCCGTGTTGCTGGCTTTAACTTATGCGGATATTCCTTATGAAAAGTTATGGGACAGCGAAGTGCTGGCCGGCCGACTATTTGATTATGACTGGCTCCATCTCCATCATGAGGATTTCACCGGACAATTTGGTAAATTTTACCGCAGTTTTCGCAATGCGCCGTGGTATCAGGAGAAAGTGCGAAAGTTTGAGTCGGCGGCCTTAAAAGCAGGATTTGCCAAAGTACAGCAGCATAAAGGGGCTGTAGCCAAATCGATTCGCGATTATGTGGAGCAGGGTGGATTTTTGTTCGCTATGTGCGCAGCAACCGATACATTGGATATTGCCTTGGCTTCGATTGGATTGGATATTGTCGCGCCTGAGATCGATGGAGACGGTTTGACTCCGGGTTTCCAGTCCAAATTGAATTTTTCCAATTGCTTTGCATTTGAAGATTTCAATCTGGTGACTGATCCCATGATCTATGAATATTCGGATATCGATACAGGGCCGAGTCCTCAAACACCCGGAGCACGTTATCAAGCCAATATATTTCAATTGTTTGAATTTTCCGCCAAGTTCGATCCTGTGCCTACGATGCTGACACAGGATCATCGTGCGAGGGTGAAAGATTTTCTAGGGCAAACCACAGCCTTCAGAAAATCAAAACTCCAGCCCAATATCGTCGTTCTGGCGGATTTCCCCGGGGCAGAAGTGGCCAAGTATATACATGGCGTTTTTGGAAAAGGAACTTTTACTTTCCTTGGCGGTCACGATCCTGAAGATCCGCAGCATCTGGTGGGAGAACAAGACACGGATTTATCCCAATATCCAAACTCACCGGGGTACCGGCTGATTTTGAACAATGTCTTATTCCCGGCGGCTAAGAAGAAAGAACGAAAAACCTAACCAATGAACAAGTAATGCCGGATAAATTCTATTTATAAATTATAAAGAAAACAAATTATAAAATAACAATGTTATTATTTAAATACAAGGAAAAATTGAAAAATAAAGAAAAATTTGCTATACTAAGCACTATATAAAAACAAGGGAAGGATTATGCAACAATCCACAATTACAGAAAAAGGGCAAACAACCATTCCTTCTCAAGTGCGCGAAGCACTTAATCTCAAACCTCATCAAAAAATTCAATGGGATATTCAACCGGATGGTTCAGTATTGGTACGCCCGCAGCCAAGTGCGCTTGATCTCTTTGAAAGTCTTAAATCGGATATCGCCTTCCCTGGTATACGTGAAGAAAAAGAAGCCGTACATCGCGCTATAGCTGACGAATCTGTTAAAGAAGGTCTGGAATAGTGAAAACAAGCCGTCAACTTGTAGATACTAATGTCCTTGTTCGTTTCTTTACGGGAAAACCACCCGATCAGGCTCAAAAGACATACTCACTTATAGCGGCTGCGGATCGGGGAGAAACTACATTAGTGGTTCTTCCTTTGGTCGTTGCGGAAACTGTTTATACTTTGCAATCTTTTTACAAAATGAAAACCCATGACATAGCCACTCAATTGATGGTGTTTCTTCAAAGCCGTGGAATTCATGTCGTGGAAAAAGTACGGATTTTAGAAACCCTTAAACGCTATCGTGACCACAATGTAAGTTTTATAGATGCCTATTTGGCCACCTCTTCTATTGAAGAGAATATCCCGATCGCATCATTTGATCGGGACTTTGATCAATTTGAAGGGGTGTTACGGATTGAACCGAAAGGCAATTGATTTTCGAGGATACAGATGTGAGTATTCAGTACCATACTCATGCGATGCTTGTTTATTGTGTCTGCTGTTGATACGCTTACATCGTGTTCTTTTTCAAAATTGAAATTGATATGGAGTAAGGAATGCCAAGGACACTAATTACCGGTGGGGCGGGATTTTTAGGTTCGCATTTGGCCGATGCGCTTTTGGAACGCGGCCATGAAGTAACCTGTATCGATAACCTGGTAACCGGCAGCCTGACAAACATTGAACACCTTTTTGGACGCCAAGGTTTTCATTTCATTAAATATGATGTCACGGATTTCACTCATGTTCCAGGAAAGTTGGATAATATCCTCCATTTTGCGTCTCCAGCCAGTCCGATTGATTATTTGAAACTCCCCATTCAAACCTTGAAAGTCGGGTCTTTGGGTACTCATAAAGCCTTGGGTCTGGCGAAAGAAAAAGAAGCGCGATTCCTGCTCGCTTCGACTTCAGAAGTGTACGGCGATCCCCTTGTTCATCCCCAGCGGGAAGACTATTGGGGCAATGTCAATCCAATTGGCCCACGCGGCGTGTATGACGAAGCCAAACGCTTTGCCGAGGCCATGACCATGGCGTACAACCGTTATCACGGTGTTGAGACCCGGATTGTACGAATTTTTAACACCTATGGCCCACGAATGCGGGAGAAAGACGGCCGTGTGGTCTCGACGTTTATCTCACAGGCATTGAGAGGAGAGCAGTTAACGGTCTTCGGTGACGGAAACCAGACCAGGTCATTCTGTTATGTTTCCGATGAAGTGGAGGGTATCATCCGCTTACTGAAATCGGACATGACTTCACCGGTCAACATTGGAAATCCTTATGAAATGACCGTGCTGGAGCTGGGCAAACTGGTGTTGGAATTGACCGAATCGAAAAGCGAACTGGTTTTCAAGGATCTCCCCATAAACGATCCCAAAGTCAGGCAGCCGGACATTGAACTGGCCAAAAAGACATTGGGATGGGAACCCAAAGTCACCTTGCGCGAAGGGCTGCAAAAAACCGTCGAATACTTTAAGACGATTCTTTCTTCTGAAAACTAAAAAAAACGACTCCTCCGCTTTTTTTGCGTATATCTGTCCGTCTGTATTCTTCTACCAATTGAAAATTATTCTCTTCAGCTTTGGTGATGATTTCCTCGCGCCGTTCCATTGGCATCACGATGAAGAGTTTTCCTTGTTTCCTCAGATTCAACAATGCACAATGAAAAAGGGTATCAATAGAAAGGGTTTCATCCTGACGTGCATGCCGCCTTTCCGGCGCGGGAGAAGGACGTGTTTTCTTTTTTTTAAAAAAAGGTGGATTACATACGACAGCATGGAATAGTTTTCCCACTCTTTTTGTGGAGGAAGCGTCGTGTAAAACAAAACGAATCGGTAGTGAGCGATTTAAAAGGGGTTCCAAACCTTTATGGAATTGTTTTGCTTTTTCGATGAGTTTTGAATCGATATCTATGCCGGCAATTTCTGAACAATCCGGATAATAACAAGCCAATGCTAGAGAAATGAAGCCTGTGCCGCAGCCGATTTCTAAAATCCGCTCATTGGGTTCAAGAGTGGCAAAGAATACCAGAATTTGGCTTTCTACACAGGGATGAAGCTGATCCAGATAATCGTGAACGGTTTTATCCACTACAACCATTTTTAAGCCAACCCCCTTGCAGCGAGTTCTTTTGCTGCTTGCTCAAATTTATCTTCGGCATCGGCAGTATGCGACCACTCCACTAGTTCTTCCATTCCTTGCTCCAATGTGATTTTTGGATCGAAGTCTAACGCTGTTTGTATTCTGGTGATATCGGCGTAGCTGTGGCGGGTGTCTCCCTTGCGGTACTTGCCGGTAATGGTTGGTTCGATGGATGACGTGTACACTTTGGCCAGAAGCAAGGCCACATCTTTGATCGAGGTGGGTTTTCCAGTGCCAACGTTGAACCCCTGATAATTCGCCTGTTCTTTTTCCATGGCCAACATATTCGCCTGAACGACATCATGAACGGAAATAAAATCCCGTGTTTGCAAACCGTCTTCATAAATAACCGGTGAATTGCCGTTGGCCAGACGGCTCATAAAAATAGCCAGTACTCCAGTGTATGGGTTCGACAACGACTGGCGTGGGCCATACACATTGAAATACCTCAAAGCCACAGATGGCAGCCCGTAAGTTTGCCCTATATTCAATACCATTTCTTCTTGATCGCGTTTGGTCATGGCGTAGATCGCCCGGCAGTCCATTGGGGTGTTTTCCGGAGTCGGAACCGGTTCCATGGGGTGTCCGCAATGAGGACATTCGTGTTCCCAACGTTCTGCCTGCAGTTGTGCTTCCGATCTGAAATCCGGTTTGATGGTTCCATGCTCCGGGCAAGCGCAGCATCCTTCCCCATAACTGGACTGCGATGCGGCGACAATTAATTTTTGCACGGAATGTTTGGTGTTCACCAGGATATCCAGCAGGTTTGCGGTTCCGCATGAATTCACATCGACATAATGGCGAATGAGATATTGCGACTGCCCCATACCCACAGCGGCGGCTTTGTGGAACACGATTTCCTGGTTTTCCAGGGCTTTTTTCATGGTATCCGGATCGCGAACATCGCCTTGTATGAATTCCGCTTCCGGATTGAGGTAAGCGGGTTTTTCACTGTTGGGATGCACCTGTGAATCGAGATTATCCAAAATGCGAACCTGATGCCCCCGCCGAACCAGTTCGTCAACGATATACGACCCGATAAATCCCGCTCCACCTGTAACCAATACCCTCATGCGAGTCTCCTTTATTAAAAAGCATTTTAAATAATCGGCACAAAAGAATTAGGTTACATTTTATAGCTGTTTTTTAAAGTGGGACAGGATGGGGTATGGGTGAAGGAGACGGCCAGCGCACTATTCGGCCGCAAGTGTCGTCAGGGCGCGGCAAACGGCTTCCGGTTCTCTGTCCAGAACCACTAAAACATCATCCTTTAGGGAAACTACATCCTTAATCGAGAGAAGGTCAAACCGGAAATTTCTTTCTCCTCTACCCTGCCCACAGAGATGACATCGGTACGGCGTGAAGACTGTCTCCAAAGCGGAGAGACTCTTCTCCCATGTATAGCACAATACCTCGGTCAAATTTTTGGCTCAGTTCTGACAGGTGTTTTAATCCTTTAAAATCATTTTTGCCGAGTGTTGAGGAGGATTTATAGTCCAAAATTAACCACGCAGTGGGTAAATTTGGACACCTGCGTGGGGAATTTTGGAAATTTTACAGATTAGAGCTATTGTGCTCGCTCTTGCCATCCAATCCAGATCAAGCATTTGAATTTGGTTAAATTAAATTCTTTGTTATTCTTTGATTTTCATTATATAGAATACTTTTATGATTCAATTCAATATATTGGGGGCTTCTCCCATTTTTTTTATCGAATTATTGCTTGACATTACTTACGCTATATGATAAGTTTCACCCCAACAGAATCACTTTCTAACGAACCATAAATTTAAATAAAAAGGGGGTGATGGATGAATTTGAATTTAGAACATTTATTGTTTTGTCTTGATAGTGCTGTGATGAGTAGTGTTTGCAATCACTTTTAATCATTTGGCAAGAGTAAATAAAAACGTTTTTAAGGGAGGCAAGGGAAGAAATGAAATATGTCTATAAGAAAAAATTAATAATTACATCGGTGTTGGTATTGTTTTTTGCTGTCAACATTAACGCACAGGATATTACCTATTTCTTTAAAGCGGGCGATATGAGTGGAGAACCGGACCGGTTTGGAAATGTGTATACGGTTGGGCCTTCCGATGCGATTCTTGAAACCCCTATCGGTGATCCTGAACTTGAGGGTGTTTTCTTCGAGGAAGACAATTTATGGGCGATTTATCCGTATATTGGGGATATCTTCTTGATTTCCCACGCTCCAGGATTTTGGGAAGATGCTCCAGAACTTACTTCTGAAATCACTGTAGCCATGGGTGGGAAATATGAAGTCATCTTTAACTTCATTGATTCCAACTCGGAACCTGGTACCGGCCCGATCCAAGCAGCGCTGGGCGATGAAGATTTGGTTGTTTATTCCGCCGATAATTCAGTACGTCGCTCTGGCGGAACCTCTCCAGCCTATCCCGTAGCCGGTGGTTCTGCAGGATCAGGATTTTGGTATTCAGTATCGCTTGGGGAAGTGGAGGTAGAAGCCGGCGAAACGATCCAAGTGCGGGTAGATGATGTTCCGGGGGATCAATTTGATATCTTTGCGTCATTGGAAGTCGGCTCGACATTTCACGGGATTACGCTCAGAGTCATCGAACTCGACGCTGCTTTGAAGGAAATTCAGGTGAGTCCCGGTGCATTTGAATGGACAACCGATGTAAGCGGTAATCAATTCCGCACCTGGCCAGTCGACGAAGCCGCGTATCCCACGGCGGACGACTGGCGAACTGTTACCACCCGTGAAGACGGCTCGGGCTTGTGGAATATCCGCGATGGATTGGGGCCCTATGGACCAATTCTGGAATCGTTCCCTGAAAACGGAAACGATGCCATGCCGCTGCAAACTTCGGTCATTTTTGCGGAAGGCGGAACCTATGATGTCTATCTCAATGTCGGAGATACAGGGGATGCCGATCCAGAAGATAATATTGAGAATCCCAACCCCTTGAATTTTGCTTTCGAGGGAGAGGATTTACAGACCTATGTGGCCGGTGATGGTGAATTCAAGGGCACACCGGGATATAACGATTACGAAATCCATATCGGTAGTGTTTCTGTAGAAGACGGCGAACAGTTGAATTTCATCATCGATGACGTTCAAGATTTTGAAGGTGTGCAGCGTTCTGTTTATATGGGCATGAAATTTATAAAACAGGAGTACCTCGATCTCGATGAAATTACCGTCAGCCCAGGTGTTTTCGAAGAGTTTACCGACCTCGGTGGCAACACCTATAGCACGTGGCCGCAAGATGAGGCAGCATTTCCAACTCAGGAAGATTGGCTGACCATTACAACGCGCGAAGACGGTTCGGGCAAATGGAATATTCGTGAAAATCTGGGAACCTATGGTCCGATCCTCGAATCCTTCCCCGAAAACGGTAATGATGCCATGCCGCTGCGAACTTCCGTACAAATTCGTTTGGGTGGAACTTATGAGGTTTATCTGCGTGTGGGTGATATCGGCGATGCCGACCCAGATGAAAACCTTGAGAATCCCACTCCTCTCAAATTTGGTATTGAAGGGGAAGACTTAAATACATACGGCGCTTGGGACGGCACGTTTGAAGGAACTCCCGGCTATAACGATTACGAAGTCCTGCATGGTGAAATAACTGTCGAAGACGGTGAAACGGTGAATTTCATCATTGACGATGCGACGGATTACGAAGGAGCACAGCGTTCTGTGTACCTCGGTATTCGGCTTGTGAAAATGGAAACCAATGTACACGATTGGTCAATCTATTAATTGAATTTTTAAGTATCTAACAGATAGGGGTTGGCTTCATTAAAGGTGTACTTAGAGGTCAACCCCTTTGGTCTTTATAAATGAATGGAGTACTCCGATGAATACACGAAATAAATCAAAATACGCATTTACACTGATTGAACTGCTCATCGTTGTAGCCATCATTGGGATATTAGCGGCCATTGCCGTTCCGAACTTTTTAAATGCTCAAGTGCGGGCAAAAATCGCACGGGGAATGGCTGATATGAAAAACCTGGGTACGGCCATTGAATCCTTCCGGCTCGACAAGAACATGATGCTTGTCGATTTCTGGGACGATGATACCGATTTGGGGGTCGAACGCATGACCGAATTTGGTATCCCGCCTTTTAATAATGGGCCTGACCGAACGATGATACAAATTTTAGGGCCTTTAACCACACCTGTTTCATACATGTCATCTATACCTAGTGATCCTTTCAATGAACCGATGTCCGCCGGAGACAGTGACGCCTATATCAAATACGCCAACGGCACTTATATTTATGGGGACAATGAGCCGGCTTTCAGTTTTATCGGTGAGAATCATGGTTTGAGTGGTTTGAAATCGAGTGGCAGCCAGCAGTCGGGACAAAGACCACTTCAACCCAATGAATGGGCGTTGATGGGTATCGGTCCTGACGGATTGTGGCAGAGTACGCTTCGCGGGATGCCTTACGATACATCGAACGGTCTCAACAGCCTGGGTGATATCGTCATACGGCAGGGTGGTGGGACAAACCAGTAATGAGAGTTAATTTACAAAAGGAGTAATGGTAATGGATAAACATGAACATAAAGGTGGATTAATACACGAGTGCTGCTGCCGGCGGGATTTTTTGGCTATGGGCGCAG
>CAZXSQ010000157.1:11372-12846 GCA_964643335.1 uncultured bacterium | reverse complement strand
AAACTGCTGAGCGGTATGGAGTCTATGTCTGTGTTGAGGATCATCAGATCTATTCGAAAACACCCGAAGGACTGCTTCGAATAGCAAACTTGGTGGATTCACCTTATCTGCAAATCAATTACGATGCGGGGAACGCTTACATTGCAGGAACCGATCCTTATGAAATGCTGGAAAAAGTCTGTGACCGCGTCTATCACGTGCACGGCAAGGATATCGGCGGCGCACAACTGGATCAGCGGGGTAAAGTGACAGGCGTTGCGGTTGGTGTAGCTTGTGGTGAAGGTGTCATCGATTGGTCGAAGGTTGTGGAAATGTTAAAGCCCTTAGATCGAGACGTTGTTATTTCTGTTGAATGTGAAACCATCGAACAGGCGAAATCCAGTTTGAAAAATTTAAATAAACTTGTATAACGGGGTAGAGTTATTATGAAAGAAACAAAACAGACAAGACGTGAATTTATGCAAAAAGGAGTATCCACCGGTGCTGTGGTTAGTGCAATGGCAACGGGTTTGAGTGCCTCCAGCTACGGCCGCATTTTGGGAGCCAACGATAAAATACGTGTCGGCCTGATCGGCTGCGGCGGCCGGGGACGCTATCACTTGGGCTGGGTTCATCGAACGGTTCCGGAAACTAAGGCTCAGGTAGTTGCCGCCTGCGATATTTGGAATCGGCAGCGGGATCGCGCCGAAAAAATTATTAAAGATCGCTTCGAATTAACTCCAACAATGTATCAAGATTACCGCAAACTGCTGGATAGTTCGGACATTGATGCCGTTATCATTGCCACGGCTGATCACCAGCATTGCACCATGCTGTGCGATGCAGTAAGAGCCGGTAAAGACGCTTATGTTGAAAAACCAATTGCGATGGAATTGGATGATTTGAATCAAACTTATGAGATCGTCAAAAAATCACTGGCCATAGTCCAAAACGGAACCCAAGGACGCAGCAGTCAGGGCGCAGCCGGGGCCAGAGAATTTATCCAGTCCGGTAAACTCGGAAAAATTCTCCGGGTAGAAGAAAGCCGTAGTTTCTACGTTCCTTATTGGAACCATTATGAGGTTCCGGAAAGAGAAGAAGACACAAATTGGCGGGCTTTTTTGATGAATCGCTCCTATCGGCCTTTCAATCCTGATCAGCATGGGCATTGGATGGGCTATCGGGATTTTTCGAGCGGAACCGTCGGGGGCTGGATGAGCCATTTCAGCGATTTTATCCATTACGTTACCGAATGTGGATTTCCTTCAGCCGCTGTCAGCCAGGGCGGTGTTTATTCACCGACATCTGTTCAGGGCCGAACTTGTCCGGACACGGTTACTGCGATTCTGGAATATCCTGAAGGTTTCACCACCTTGTATACCACTCATTTCGGCAATGGCGCCAATGACTACATGCTGATTATGGGAACCAAAGGAACCATGCGTATCAATGCTCCGGATGGGAACGATTCCGGAGGAATCCTGCCCAGAGTCAC
>CAZXSQ010000157.1:0-11362 GCA_964643335.1 uncultured bacterium | reverse complement strand
AACATCCAGAAAAAGTGGAGGAAGAGGCTGAAGTAAAAGATAACAAGCAAGACGATCATATGACCAACTGGCTCAAATGCGTACGAAGCCGTGAACAGCCCAACGCCAATATGGATCATGGCTATAAGCAGGGAGTGGCTGTTATTATCGCAGACCGGGCTTATGAAGAAGGACAAAAAATGGTCTTTGATCCCACTTGGAGAGACATTCGCCCTGCTTAGTAACTCAATTAGACATAATGAATACTTGTTGAAAGAACAACAATGGGGCGGTTGACCTACCGCCCCACACTCTGACTACCGGAGAAACAAATGCAACCAGTGATCACAGTACACAATGTTGAAGTTGAATACGAGAATCATGACTATCGAACTCCATTGAAATTCGGCGGAATTGTGACCGATAAAGTCACCCTGTTGAATGTTAGAGTAAGGATAAAGGATCGAAACGGCCAGGAAATGGAAGGTTTTGGTTCCATGCCGATGGGAAATGTGTGGGCCTTTCCTTCCCGTGTGCATAATTATGATGAAACATTGAATGCGATGAAAGTTCTTGCTGAAGCGATTCGTATGATCACCACTGAATATTACGAATTCGATCACCCAGTTGGGATTAGTTCCGTGCTGGAACCGCAATACAAAGCGGCGGCGGTAAAAGTGACCAGCGATCTGGGATTGGAAGAACCGATTCCTGAGTTATGCACCTTAGTCGTGGCCAGCCCGTTTGATGCGGCCATCCATGATGCGTACGGCAAGTTGTTGGGGCTTCACTCTTATTACACCTACAGTGGTGATTATATGACACATGATTTGTCTCACTATTTAAGCGAAGAATTTTCCGGTGAGTATTTGGATCAATATGTTACTCAAGAACCTAAACCGAAAATGCCATTATATCATCTGGTCGGTGCGGTCGATCCGATTACTGAACAGGATATAACCAAACGAATCAACGATGGACTTCCTGAAACATTGCCGGAATGGATCAAGGCTGACGGATTGACGCATCTGAAGATCAAATTAAATGGGGACAACCTGGATTGGGATATTGAGCGTGTTGTCAGGATTCACAAAATTACCGAAGAGACTCAAAAAGAACGCGGTGTGAATCAATGGTTTTACTCTCTTGATTTTAATGAGCGTTGTGAAAGTGTCGAATATTTGCTGGAATTCCTTAACAAGGTTGGAGAGAGAATCCCATCGGCATTGAACCTGGTTCAATATATTGAACAGCCCACTGCACGGGACTTGAAAGCTCATCCGGAAAACAAAATGCACAAAGCGGCGGAAATTAAACCGGTTGTGATCGATGAATCACTGGTCGATTATGAAAGCTTGCTGCTCTCGCGGGAATTGGGATACTCAGGTGTGGCCTTGAAAACCTGCAAGGGGCAGTCTCAAGCTTTATTGATGGGAGCAGCCGCTCAAAAATTCAATATGTTCTTGTGCGTGCAGGATTTAACCTGCCCTGGAGCTTCCTTTTTGCATTCCGCTGGGCTGGCGGCTCATATTCCTACTGTCGCCGCCATCGAGGGTAACAGCCGACAATATTGTCCTGCCGCCAATGAAGCATGGAAAGAGAAATTTCCTTCCATTTTCCATATCACTGACGGAACAGTAGGAACCGGCTGCCTAAATGGTCCCGGTCTTGGAATTGTCGCAACTTAAGAACCGGGGGAGTGTTTCCAGTTTATGGGTGAATCTCCGGATTATTTTGAAAACAATCTTTCCGCCTTGCGCACTATCTATCCTGGAGCCGCTCAATTATTGAGTTCTTTACCGGTATCCCCTTCGTCAGTTCACTCTGATGAAATTGAAAACATCTTTCCAGCCGAAGATGAACTCGAAAAACGCTGGTCGCCTGACATTGAACTTCACGTTGTTGACCGGTTCGCCTCCACTCGTCTGCCTTTTCTACTTTTTGACCGCATTAATCTTACCGAATTGTCCGAGTATAAAAATCGCAGGCTTCTTCTTCTGGAAGACAGACCAGAGATATTCAAAAAATCTCTGGAATTATACGACTGGCGTGCTCTCATTCAATCCGATTTTTGCCTTTTTGTTATTAGCCAGGCAGGAGAAAAGGTGTTTAAGCGCTTTTTGCATAAGTATCCTGATATCAGTTCCGCCGGATTTGAAATTTATGCCGGAGACGAAACTAGCACTGAGGAAAGACGTAAGTCAATCCAGAAAAACTTCGTCATGTATCGGCAAGGAATCCAGCAGTCTATAAATAAGTTGGTGGCAGCGAATAAGGCGAAAAAGAGACCTCCTTTTCCCAAAACGATCCGCTTTTTTGTGCCCGGTCATAACTACCTGCAAGAAGCCTGTGTTCGTTCTTTCCATAATTTAGGATATGGAGCGGAACGATTGCAATGGAAGAACCCGATTTACCGTTTTGTCCGTTCTACCGCATGGATACACGACTACCGGAACTCACAAAGCGATACGGTTTTTCTTCTAAACACAACTCCCCGTGTTTTTACAGGACAGAATTTATTTGAAAAAATTCCTCTGTATTCAATATCCTGGTTCGTAGACAATCCTTTGCGTTATGCAGCTCATGAGGATGATTATACCGGTTGTAATGTGATCGGTGTGTTTGATAAAACCTATATACCCTACATCCAGCCGCACACAACAAAACCTGTTATTGAAGTTCGAACAGGATATGGAATCAGTGAATCAGAAATTAAGGATGAAATCCCCACTTCGGATATAGATATCGCGTTTGTCGGTGAATTTGGTATGAAAGGTGTTTTAGCATTAGAACATGGATTGAATCGAATCTCTCCTCAAGCGGTCAAGGTGGCCAATGAACTTCTTCATCATTATGACATCACAAAACCCATAAATCTGACTCATTTAGCAAAAGAGGAGTTCGCCAGAATCAATATGGAATACAAGGGCTCCTGGGTCGAATTTTTGGAAAATAAAGCCACTTCCGTGCGAAGACGGTATTTTCTTGAAGCCTTGGTCAATAAAGTATTGGTTATTTTTGGGGATGAAGAATGGTGCGATCCCGCGTTCGCCAAACCACTGGCAGATTGTTACGCCGGAAAAAGATTGGATTATTTTGACGAGTTGCCTGCATTGTACGCTTCTGCCAAAATTAATTTGAATATATTTCACATACAGTGCGTAAATGCTCCTAATCCAAGAGTCTATGATGTTCTCGCTTGCGGAGGATTCTTATTAACTGAATATAATCCCGGTCTGGAAGATGAGTTTGAAATCGGTCAAGACCTGGCGGTTTTCCATTCCTGCGCAGAATTGATTGAAAAAACAGATTATTATCTGTCCCATCCAGAAGAAAGAAAACAAATAGCGGAATGCGGCCGGAAGAAAGTACTGGCCAAATGTGGATACAGTGATCGAATGCAAATCTTTCTGTCAGCTCTTGCGAAATGAAAACATATCATTTAATTTGTTCTAATAGTTTATGATATTGTCTTGGTTATACCTGAAATATCTCACAGAATGAGAGTACATTTAAAAACTTATACTACTTACCCAATTCTTGAAAGGATAAACAGGGGAGAATCGTATGGCTATCTTCGTTGACGAAAACACCAAGGTTCTGGTTCAGGGGCTGACAGGAACAGAAGGTTCATTTCATGCGGAACAGTGCATTGCTTATGGCACGAAAATCGTAGGCGGAGTCACTCCTGGCAAGGGAGGAGGCACACATTTGGGGGTGCCGGTTTTTAACACGTTAAAGGAGGGGGTTGAAGAAACGGGTGCAGATGCATCGCTTATTTTTGTACCACCACCCTTTGCGGCGGACGCTGTCATGGAAGCCGCTGATGCCGGAATACAATTAATCGTTTGTATTACTGAAGGAATTCCAACATTGGATATGGTTAAAGTCAAAGAATACATTTCCAAAAGGAACACCAGGATGATTGGTCCGAACTGTCCAGGCATTATATCACCCGGCAAGTGCAAGATCGGCATTATGCCCGGTTTTGTTCATATGGAAGGCTGTGTCGGGGTCATTTCCAGAAGCGGTACATTGACATATGAAGCAGTTCAACAAATTACTGATGTCCAGTTGGGACAATCTACCTGTATCGGTATTGGAGGCGATCCGATAGTTGGAACAACCTTTGTGGATACATTGAAAGCCTTCAAAGACGATGATCAGACGAAAGGTGTTGTGTTGATCGGTGAAATCGGTGGTTCCGCTGAAGAAGAGGCGGCGGACTATATCAAATCTGAATTCAATAAACCAGTCGTTGCTTTTATTGCCGGCAAGACCGCCCCTCCAGGAAAACGTATGGGACATGCGGGCGCAATCATCGCAGGAGGAAAGGGAACTGCGGTAGAGAAAGAAGCCGCTCTTAAATCGGCTGATATTGAAGTCTGTGAAAGCCCCGCTGAAATCGGAGATAAAATGGCTGGATTGCTGAAATGATTATTGGTTCAGGTTATTTTGAGGTTGAACTCTGATTAAGTTGGATTTTTTGATCGTTTCAATGGTTTCATCAATTGAATCCGTTACGGTAATAAGATCAAGATCATCCGGAGAGATGTTTTTATCTTCCGATATACGGTTTCTTATCCAGTCAACCAATCCTTTCCAATAATTTGTATCGAACATAATAACAGGAAAGGGCAGAATCCGGCGTGTTTGTATCAACGTCAATGATTCAAACAATTCATCAAGTGTTCCAAAGCCTCCAGGAAAAATCACAAAAGCGATAGAATATTTTACCAACATTACCTTGCGGATGAAAAAATAACGGAAACTCAGACCGGTGGTAATAAATTTGTTTGGGATTTGCTCTAAAGGTAATTCAATATTCAATCCAACGGATTCCCCTTTGGCTTCATAGGCTCCCCGGTTAGCCGCTTCCATGATCCCTGGCCCACCTCCGGTCACAGTTGCAAGTTCTTCCTCCGCGATCCGTCTGCCCAATTCACGTGCTTTAGCATACAAGGGATGGCTTTCAGGAGTTCGTGCCGAACCAAATATGGATACCGCCTGCGGTACTTTGGCCAGCGTTTCAAATGACTCGGCAAACTCGGACATAATTCGAAACACGCGCCAAACATCCTCAATCCCCATGAAATCGATGAGATATTGACGCTCATCCAGATCCTTCATATTATCCGGAGGTTTTATCGGAGTCCAAAGGTGATTGTTTTTGTTGTTCATATTTTTCCTTTTTGCTTTCATATAGATGCCAGTATTTTAACGCTCAACAGAATAGTTATAAATAGTTGGAAAACTTCAGGGGCACGGGCATCCCTGCCCATAGAGATAGAAGATAAAATTTATTTGAAGAAGCAAAGATGGAATTGTCTCAAAACTTTGTTAAATAACGGGAGTGCTACAACATAGGGCGAACATATAGGTTTGCCCCTACTATATGTAGGGTTAGACCTATGTGTCTAACCTGTTATGAGACACACCCTACTCCGTTTTAAGTAATTTTTAATATGATTCTACCTAAGTCAGAAAATAAAAATCTACGAACCGTTCACATTACCGAATTGGACAAAAAAGGCCGTGGACTGGGAACCACAAATACCGGCGGAAAAATGTGTGTGCCCGGCACCATACTTGGTGAACATGTCCAAGTAGAGAAACTGAAACGAAAAGAGGGCCGGTTACTGGATGTTTTAGAACCTTCTCCGCATCGGATAGTTTCTATATGTCCACATTTTTCTGTATGCGGTGGATGTGCTTGGCAGCATATCGATTACACCCATCAGTTGAAAATTAAACAAGACCGGATTCGTACTCTTTTCCTTCAAAATGGCATCGATATCAACGGGTATGAATTGGGTATAGAGCCATCACCTCCTTTTGAATACCGCAACCGTATGGATTTCGTTTGGTGGTTTGATGGGCGTTTTGGTTTACGTGAACGCGGCAAATGGCATGCAGTGGTTGATCTCGAAGAATGTCATTTAATACCTGATGAATACATGAATATCGCCTTGGAAGTGAACCGCCGAGCACATGAACTTCAATTACCTTTTCGCGATCAGAAAAAAAGAAAACCAGGACTGCGGTACCTTATTGTAAGGCATGTGGTTTTAACAGGGGAATTAATGCTCTTATTTGTCACCGATACAATGGAACTGCCTTCCAGTCTATGGCAGGATATTAAACAAGTCACCTGTGTTTATCAACTCATTAACGATAATCTCGAAAACGACACATCGGATGGATTCCCAGTTCATTTGGCGGGAAATGCAGTTTTAAAAGAACGAGTTGATGATCGAATCTTTCAAATTGGGCCGCGTAGTTTTTTTCAGCCCAATCCGGCAGTTGCTGAAAAAATGGTTTCATATTTAAAATCACTATTTCCGGCAGAGAGTGCAACATCTCAAAATCTGCTGGATTTGTATTGCGGGGTGGGATTGTTCTCAGTTTCATTACAAGAGCGTTTCAACCGAGTTCTTGGGATTGAATGCCTGGAAGAAGCGGTTGCACTCGCCCGTAGAAATTCAACAGAAGCGAACAGTTCTTTTGTCTGTTGCGATGCAAATGAAATTACGGATGAACTGTTTCAGAATATGGAAACATTGATAGTCGATCCGCCGCGGGAAGGCATTATGCCGAAAATATTGAGACAAATAATCGAGGCGCGTTTTAAAAATATCGTCTATATTTCATGCAATCCAAGGAAAGGTATACAAGACCTGACCCAACTTTTATCTCATTACCGATTGCAATCGATTCGGCTTTTCGATCAGTTTCCGCAAACGCCGCATGTTGAGATGATTGCCTTTCTGGAATAATGTTATCTGTGTAATGATTGTCTTGAACAAAATCGGGGTATAAGATAGTTTTCTAAACATTTTGAATATCTTAAAGGAGAGAAATCAATGATGAAGCAATGTAGTTTCCAAACATGGGGATGGACATCGATTTTTCTGTTATTAACAATTCAGGCAAATTCTTCCATGCTGGATGGTTTGGCTGAAAAGAAAGATTTTAAAACCAAACGAATCTCCAGTTTTGACCGCACCGGCGGCAATTCGGACCGGATAACCATAGAACCAGGTGATACTGCCATCGTCGCAGAAATTGAAGGCAGTGGAATAATCAAGCATATCTGGATGACAATTGCCCATTCAGATAAATTGTATCGCCGCAATATGGTATTACGGATGTATTGGGACGGTGAAGAGCATCCCAGTGTCGAATCACCCGTCGGTGACTTTTTCGGACAAGGATGGGGCGAGGAATACCTGGTCTCTTCTCTACCCATCGCTGCCGCTCCAACCGGTGGAAGGGGGTTGAATTGCTATTTCCCCATGCCGTTCTCCAGAGGGGCTAAAATTACGATGGAAAATCAATCCAAACAAAAATGCAACGCACTTTATTTTTTTGTTGATTATGAAGAACACAGGCGAATTGACAGGGACCAACTGCGTTTTCATGCATGGTGGAATCACGAAATAACCGAGCCATGGAAAGGCGATGAAAATGAATGGAACAGCCTGCGCAGCCCCGCGGATGAAAATCCCACCGATGAGTTCAATTATCTGATTCTCGACGCTGAAGGCGAAGGGCATTATGTAGGCGTTAATTATTATGTAAACGGACCCACTCCCATGTGGTACGGTGAAGGCGATGACATGTGGAAAATCGATGGTGAGTCCTATCCATTTTCATTTCACGGAACTGGAACAGAGGATTATTTCAATTCCTCTTGGTGCCCCAAAGAAATCTATTCCCATCCTTTCTTTGGCTATCCCCGGGTGAATGATAACATAGGCTGGCTCGGACGGACACATTGCTACCGTTTTCACATCCAGGATCCGATCGTTTTCAATAGGAGTATCCGTGGCAGCATCGAACACGGCCACGCCAATAACTTAACCTTGGAAATTTCCACCGTCGCCTATTGGTATCAAAAAGAACCCCACAAGGTATTCCCGCCTTTACTGGGACCTGAACAACGAAAGCCTAAACCGGAAATTGGCTCGGTCGACATTCATCGCTGGCGGGATGCCTGGCGAGAAAAAATGGGTGGCGGCGTTCTATGGGGAAATGAAAGAGAATCGAATTAATTAAATGAGGGTGGCAAGGGCAGTCCGCCGCAGGCGGAAGCCTTTGTTTACGTTATCTAATACATTTTTGTCAAGGGTTGCTTTGCTTATCCAGGCCACCAGTGCAAGTTATATTGATGATACAACATTGTGCAGTCTGTTAAATGAGGATAAAAAAGAATGTCCAGTCACCTGATAGAGATATTCAAAGATCAAATATTGGTAAATAAAATAAAAAGACGCTTACCTTATTTATTTCATCTTGCAGAATTAGAAAGTTCACGAGCAGGTAAAATTGGGATGGAGGTTGGCTCGATTCGTGAAAGAATCATAGTTGCCTTGTTTATTTATAAGTTTGGCGAAGCAAATGTTGAGACTGAAATTCCTATTACTGAGCCAGAAGTGGACGTAAAGATATTTGGTGAACCCATATCAATTAAAACAATTACAGGAAAAGGAATTGGTGGTGTAAAATTAATATGGACAGTTGACTCTTATAAAGCAAAAGAATTTAGTGAAAACTACAATCCTCATTATGATATACTTTTTATTCATATAAATTGGGATAATATTGGAGGATTTCATTATATCCCATGGGAAGTCCAAAAGAAGCTTTATGATAGAATAGGCAGACAAAATTATATTAAACTTCCAAAATCTGGTACAAATCCTAGAGGAGTTGAAATTAATAAAGAAGCGTTATCGAGGTTGATCGCAGATGCAGAGTCATATAATATTCCTATAAATTGGAAAAAAACAAATACAGAGTTTAATTCTTATAAAAGATGGGTTGATTTATGGATGGAGGATTAAGATGGGATATAATCAAAAAAAAGTAGGGACTAAAACAAGTGCTTTTGGGTCTCCTGGAAGAGTTAACCATGACTCCTCCTCATTTTATACAAGCAAATTATACGAGGGACTACCAAAAGAGAAGATAATCAATTATGTTGAAAACCCAATTCCATTTGAATTTTTAAATAAAATCTTTTGCAAAAGCAGCGAAAAGATGGAGGAACTAGAAGATAATAGCGTCCATATAATGGTTACTTCTCCCCCTTATAATGTTGGAAAAGAGTATGATGAGAATCTTTCTTTGAGTGAATATAGAAAATTTTTGAAAAGGGTATGGAGCGAAGTCCTACGAGTTCTTGTTCCTGGCGGTAGAGTATGTATCAATATAGCCAATTTAGGAAGGAAGCCATATATTCCACTTCATGCTTTTATTGTTGAAGATATGTTAGATTTGGGTTTTTTAATGAGAGGAGAAATCATCTGGAACAAAGCTTCAAGTGGCAGTCCTTCAACTGCGTGGGGAAGTTGGCTTTCGGCTAAAAATCCTACACTTAGGGATATACATGAGTATATTCTGGTTTTCTCGAAGAGTATGTACACTAGAGGAAATCTAAAAAAAAAGAGTTCCATTTCTAAAGAGGAATTTCTTGAGTTTACTAAAAGCATATGGACATTTTCAGCGGAACCAGCAAAAAAAGTTGGACATCCAGCACCTTTTCCAATAGAATTGCCTTATAGATTGATTCAACTTTACACTTTCGAAGGAGAGATAGTTCTTGATCCATTTGTAGGAAGTGGGCAAGCGGCCATTGCAGCGATAAAAACAAAACGTAATTATATTGGATATGATATAAGTGAAGAATATGTTAAGTTAGCCGAAAAACGAATCAACGATTTTACTTTGATATATAATTCACCTAAATTGTTTGATTTGGATGGAAAAGGAGCATAAATTAGGGGAATTCGTGTTCAGCAAGTTGTAGAATTTGGCTTTTTGTGCTGCACAACAAGATTTGACCAAAAGAAACTTATATTATATTTAACATTCAAATTAAGGAATGAAATGTTTTTGAGAAAAAAGAAAAACAGCGGGTGGCCAAAACCACTTGCGGTCAGCCCATGGGGCCACTCTTTAAGGGCTGCTCAGCTTGCTTGTAGTTAATTTATTTTGATATCCAGGGTTATATTCAAGTTTTATGGGGTAATGTCGATACCTATAGTAGAACAACCCAAATGAAAGGGGGGTTGAGGCAATGTATAGTGTATTTGATGCTTCTCAGAAAAATATAACTCAAACTCAATTAAATCAGCAAGATAGAGGTGTGGGTGAAACCACGAAATATGAAGGGAAAGAAAACTCGCCTATGCCTTATTTCTATCGGCAAAAAGAGAAAAAACAAAAAGAAGAACCCAAAAAAGAAAAACGCAACAGCAATGGATCGATTGACATTGTGGTTTGAATAAACCAAAGAATCATTGCGTTTTTTACTGAGCGATAAATTTCTGTTCCATTAATATCCAAATTCCGGCAAAACCGCTTAAATTATACTCTTTTTCATTTTTAGTCAGCTGGCCCGCATCTTCAACATAACCGCCGCAAATCCACCAACCTGCGTAAGGAAGCGTGCAGGTAAACACACCATTCGGATCGGTTACGACGACTTTTGTAATCATAGGTTCAGGTGGGAGATCTTCTGGTTCTGGTGGTACCGTCAATCTCTGCTCGATTTCAATCTCCGCTCCGGCTACTGGCTCGTCGCCTTTCATTAATCGGCCGGTGAATACCGATCCGGCTTCGAATCCATAAGGACGGGTCAATGGAACAATTTCTATGGGCTGCCCTGTGCGTTGTCGCCAGCCATCCTGTCTTTCGGTATGGATAAATATTTTGATAAAATCCTGAAAGATGGTGTTGTTCGGACCGACTTCCGGCTTGGTATCCAATGCGATAATGGTATCTCCCTTTTGTTGTGGAGAATAATTGAGAGTCCAGGTTTGTATTGAACTGCCTCCAACTTCAACTGTTTTCTTCATGAGATTTGAAGTGAAATCCATTTTTTTACCCGTAGGCAAAATAGCCGTAACTTTTTCAGGTTTTTTGGCATCGGCATATTCCTGTTCGTAAGGATGCCCAACTGAAAAAGTTACATTGACAGCTTCCCCTAGTTTCGCATAAGGAACATCGTGAATAAGCATGGGAAAATGGGCTAGCGCAAACGGGCTGATAATGATTACGAAAATAAAAAAGATAATATTTCTTAACATAATAACGCTCCTTTTTGGTGTTACGATTTTACCATTATTATTACTTTTGTATCGAAAATTCAAGGGCTCATCTATATTGCCTCTAAATATACTTAAATTAAATAAAATTACTCGAAATAATCAGAAAATTCCTTACTAACCCTAGAATACTCCCCTTGAAACTTATAATGTAATTGATACCAAGTTATTACATAGATTTAATTTAATTACTTCAGTCCATTTATTGGCTGTAACAATTTGGTAAATATTTAATCATCTGAATTGTGTTGCTTATGCATTATTTTACATTG
>CAZXSQ010000156.1:10907-12880 GCA_964643335.1 uncultured bacterium | reverse complement strand
GGGCAGAGATTTTGGGGGCGGGCGTCGCTTTCCTGCAAATGATTGGAACCGTTCATCACGCAACGATAATATATACAATGATGCAACCCGAACATGTGGCCGGTTTCGTGTACCAGAACCTTGCAGCTGCGCCGCAGCAGAATATTCTCGTAATCATCATGCCGTTGTTCACCGTAAAATTGAGGATCGTAACGGGCAAAACTGTATACCCCAACCCGCTCACGAATCGAAGCCTGCCCGAACACGAAATTCCATGAGGGATCCGGATAAAGATCTTCCATAGAGATGGCCAGGATGCAAAAAGCATCGTTGGGCAGTTTTCTTTTGAGCATAGTCAATATATCGTCCGTCAAAATCTGCCGTTTTCTTGTGTTGGGATTGATCCTTGTGGTGATATTGGCCATATCCAGCGGCAAAGCCGGCTGAATTTTGGCCTCCATGGCGAAAAAAATGGAAGCATACTCGCGCAACAATTCCGGTATATCCAATTTGGCTTCAGGAAATTCCCCCAGCGGTTGAAGATACAGTGTATTTCGTGGCTCCGTGGGCCGATTGGGGCCGGATTTGACATACTCCCTAAATGTTTGACCCGGTTCCGGATGCGCAGCCAGCCAATCGCCCGGGTCTGGCTTGGGCATGGGATCAAAATCGTCATCCGGTTTCAGGGCTTTTTTCAAAACGCTGGGTAGACCTTCATGAATCCCGATGGCCTCTATTCGTTCTTCTTTGGAAGGCGGGGTGAACTTCATATCTGAACTCACGAACAAGAGTGATGTAATACCAATTAGAAATAGATAGTGTCTCATTATTTTTAATGATACTTAAAAAATCAGGATTCTAAACCTCTATTTTGGACAACGATAATGGCATAATCTGTTTACGTTAATATTGAACCGTGGTAACACTCAGGATTGCCCCTATCGCTTGACACCTGATGCAGAGGAAACAAAATGTTATCCAATTTAATTATCTCATGTGTCGATGCAGGGGGAAACCGGGATTTCTATGCTGACCAAGATATTTCCATTTCTAGCATGGTTTAAAAAATATGACACTTCTGTTTTGCAGGCGGATTTCGTTGCGGGATTGAACGTTGCGCTGGTATTGATTCCACAATCAATGGCTTACGCGCAATTGGCCGGGCTGCCTGTATATTATGGCTTGTATGCTTCTTTTGTTCCGCCCATGCTGGCCGCCATGTTTGGCTCCAGCCATCAACTCGCGACCGGACCGGTGGCGGTGGTCTCTTTGATGACCTCAGCGGCGCTTAGTCCACTCGCGACTCAGGGCAGCGAGGGCTACATCGCCTATGCAATACTTCTGGCTTTTTTAGTCGGCCTTTTTCAATTCATGCTGGGCGTGCTGCGGCTGGGAATCATCGTCAATTTTCTTTCCCATCCTGTAGTCAACGGTTTCACCAACGCCGCCGCTTTGATTATTGCCACCTCCCAGTTATCCAAGATTTTCGGTGTCTATGTGGATAAAGCGGAGCATCATTATGAAACCATCTGGCGGGTCATCAATGCGGCTTTTTATTACACGCACTGGCCGACCATGGGTATCGCGGTTCTGGCTTTCACAATTATGTTGGGATTAAAAAAAACAGCGCCCAAGGTGCCAAACGTGCTGATGGCTGTGGCCATCACGACGTTAATCTCCTGGGGCTTTGGTTTCCAGCATGATGTCACTACGGACATATCAGCAATTCAATCCCCCGAAGTCAAGGAAACCATTCATGTATTTAACCAGACAATGAAGCATGTCACCCAGTTGAGTGATAAAAGAGCAGAACTTAATCAAGAAATGAGAGAATTAGAATCGCAGCATGAAGAAAAAACAGAATCCCTCCTTCAACTCCGCCACGAGAAGTCACTATTAAATATCAGCATCGAAGAAGAAAAAGAGAAAAGTTACCGCCTTCGAAAAGAACTGCGTTCCTACCTGTTTCATGGGGTCAAAGATGCCGAAGGCGA
>CAZXSQ010000156.1:328-10897 GCA_964643335.1 uncultured bacterium | reverse complement strand
AAGAGCATCACCGCGAGATCCCGCCGCTGCATGCCCACCGCGAGCACGACACCGAACTCACGCCGCCGCTCGGCGGTCATCATGGTGACGGTCCCAAAGATGCCGAAGGCGATTACACCTTTTATCTTTGGGATGACGCCCCCACTGAAAAAGATGGATACATCTGGCGAATGAAAGTAGGCAATCGGCCACTGGATACAGAGCACATTACCATGATGGCGGGTGGTGATGTGGTCGGCCACATTCCCCAAGGCTTGCCGGCTATTCATACTCCAGATTTTCGTTTCTCGATTATGCTGCAGCTGTTCCCCATGGCGGCGATTATTTCATTGCTGGGATTTATGGAGGCTATTTCCATCGCCAAAGCCATGGCGGCGAAAACCGGTCAGCGGCTTGATCCCAACCAGGAACTGATTGGGCAGGGGCTGGCCAATATTGTGGGGTCGTTCAGTCAAAGTTATCCCGTTTCCGGTTCATTCTCACGGTCGGCGGTCAATATTCAAGCGGGTGCGCTGACGGGAATGTCCAGTGTATTTACCAGCTGCATGGTGGTTATTGTTTTGTTGTTTTTCACTCCTCTGCTTTTTTATTTACCGCAGGCAACCCTTGCGGCTATTATCATGATGGCGGTGATCGGGCTGATCGATCTCCCCGGTATCGCTCATGCGTGGAGTGTTCAAAAAGCGGATGGCATCATCGCTATCGTCACGTTTATCGGAACGCTGCTGTTCGCTCCCCATCTGGAAAAAGGCATTTTCATCGGGGTGGCCATGGCATTGTCGGTAGCGCTTTACCGCCATATGCGGCCCCAATTGGCGGTGCTTTCTAAGCATCCGGACGGAAGTTACCGCAATGCGGAACGATGGGGACTGCAGCAATGTAAATATATTGCGGTCATCCGCTTTAACGGCTCGCTCTTTTTTGCGAACGCCAGTTACCTTGAGGACAAAGTGCTGGAATTGGTCGCATCCAAACCAGAATTGAAGCATGTCTTGATTGTCGGGAACGCCGTCAATGAGTTGGACGCTTCCGGAGAGGAAATGTTATCCAAACTAATTGACCAATTGCACGAAGCCGGTTACGAAGTCTCATTTAGTGGCTTGAATGATGAAATTGTGGAAGTGATGAGGCGAACGCCTTTGTATCAGAAAATCGGGCGTTCTCATATGTTCCGGAATGTTCACAATGCGCTTCAAGCCATTCATGCCAAAGCTCACGAATATTCGGCAGAGAAAGAGTGCCCGCTGCTGCATCCGAGCATTAAAGATTTCAAAGCGTTTGCTGTCACGCCGGAGGCCAAACGCAGCGCCGCCATTCTCCAGAAAAAAGATCAAGAAAAAAAATAATTATTGGATTGAAAAAGAATTTGGAGAGAATATAGACCTAAAGATATTTAGTCCAGGCGGACAATTTGATGATTGATTGTCTCGCCAAGTTCCAAAATACCGAAAGTACCTGAGTCGTCTACATTTTGAGTAGGACTGCCTGGATTAAATACGAAAATATTATCAATTTTGGTAAACAAAGGCTTATGAGAGTGCCCATAGAGAATAAGATCGACATCCGTGAATACTTTGGCCACTCTTTTTTCCAGATTTTTAGCCGGTCCCCATCCATGAACCAGCCCTAAATTGTATCCTTGAATTTCAATGTTCTTTTTGGCCGGAAGCAAGGTTTTTAATTCCGGACTGTCCATATTCCCGCTTACAGCCAGAACCGGTGCTATTTTTTGGAAATCTTTAAATGTTTGCAGGTCACAAAAATCCCCGAGATGGATAATGATATCCATGTTTTCCAGTTCACTAAGCAACTTGAGCGGGAGGGGGGATGCGTCAGGAAGGTGAGTATCGGAGACCACACCTATTGTTGTGACTTCCTTTTTTTGTGTCATAAGTTACAAACCTGTTGGGCCTTTTAATTTCTTCCATTTTACAACCTCCACTAGTATGGCAAAAGGCATCTCTGGATTTTTCTTGGGGGCTATACTTTCCGCCAATCATGACAAACTCCAATCCCTTTGCTATAGTGCATAGTATATAATGTGCTTTATCCCAAAATTATTGGGATATTTGCAGGTTTGGAAAGTGGTTTTCGGACTTCCTTATTTGGTCCTCAACCATCAAAATAGAACGCATGATAGTCTAAATCCCGGATGGACCTTGAAAGATAAATTTGAAAGGAATTTCGGGGATTATTCTTTATCGTTAATTTGTTCACTAAAAATATGAATAGTAAAGGAACTTATTAATGAAAAATGATCGAAATCTTCAGATCACTCCTAAACTTTTTGTCAGTTTATTAATGTTTTTTTTGGGTATTATCTTTTTGTCGTCATATGGTATGGCACAGGATCAAGCCCCCGCAGATCAGTCTATTTCCGATCTCTTCCAGGATAATGAGTATCGTATTGAGGCATTGGATCTCTTCCTGTTGAGTAAAGAATGGGGAGTGGCTATCAATGAACAATCCCCGTCCCTGGATTTTAACGGCGACCAGCAAGTGGATCGCATGGACCTCTTGCTTTTTATTTTGAATTTTCACAAGGAATTCCCGACTCCGACACCGACCAATACGGTTGCTCCGGCGACTCCTACGGCCACATTCACACCCGTACAAACGGATACACCGGTGCCGACTTCGACAATTGAGCCGGCTACCCCGACATCAACACCGACTCCTGTTGCCACGGACACCCCCGAATTGACGGCGACCCCAACAGTAATATCGGGAACAGCAACTCCGACTCAACAGCCCACGGATACCCCTGTACCTGAAACGCCAACGTTAACTAATACCCCGACAGCAAGCGACACTCCACCGCCTACGGTAACCCCGGCGCCCACACAAACGCCGACCGTTATTGAACCAACCCCTCCGGAAGCGACGGCGACTCCGATTGTCCCCACTCCGCCGGAGGCAACGGACACTCCCGTACCGACCTCGACACCGGAGCCTACAGATACCCCCGTGCCGACCTCAACACCGGAAGGCACGGTGACCCCAGCTCCAACCCCAGCTTTTGATGAATTCTTTGTTAATTTTGATACCTTGGAATCATTCCCAGGCGGTGGAATGGTAACTCTGGATGAAGATTCAGCAAACAACCTTATTGATCAAGGAAGGATGCCCGTATTCAATCAAGTAATCCCCTGGTTCATATTTGATGAGAATGAGGATAATCCATCTGGACGGGGTGTGGCTTTCACTTCGCCGAAGAGTGCTGCTTTTAATGTTGATTTCGGCTCGTACCTTTCCGCTCAGACCTCAGTCTTGGAGATTGAACCAGAATTCAATACATTGGATGCAACCACGCCGCGGCTTGCGTTTGATATCGCTTTCGCCTTTGAACAACCGTTCAATACCATCAGTGATTTTCTTGTAGTGGAAGTACTTAAAGAGGGCGAAACGAATTATCAACTGTTAGATATAAACCGCGATGGAGAGGTTGTTGCGGATCCCACTGCCACGGGTACTGTTTTGGGAGAAGGTACATTTGATGCGTTCTTTGATACATCCAATTCAGAAGATGAAGCAGGGCAGCCTCTTGGTGTCGAAGATTTTATTCATATTGAGATTGATCTTCCACGCAGTGAATCGATAAAAATCGCTTTCCGCTTTGAGAGTGATGTTGCGGTTCAGCGGGAAGGGGCGTATATAGATAATGTGCGTGTCTACGACGCGGTGAATGTCATCCCCAATGCCCCTATTATTCGCAGCGTTGAAGGATTGGTTTCAGGCACTCTTTATACCGATATAGAAAATGCCATTCTAATTCAGGGGGATAATTTAACACCGGTGGATCAGGTAACATTTGATTCACGGGATGGCCCCCAGAATCTGGTTTTCACGGAAACGGATGAAGGGATTGGGGTGACACTGCCACGCCTTTCACAGCCGAATCAGGCCGAAACAGCCACGCTTCAAGTCGTACGGGAAGATGATGCTGTTTCGCCAGCATTCTCTGTCGCGTTACAAGCCGCACCCACGCCAGAGATTACCGCGATTGATCCCAGCCCGTTTTTCCTGGATGCGCCGGATAAAACGATACGAATAGACGGCAGCAACTTCCGGCCGGTTATAAGCGATCCCGAGCAACCCGGCGGTAGCTCGGTTATATTACGCCGTGCGGATGGTGAACAAATTTATTCTTCCACACAGGAATTCATCTCCCGCAGTTTGACTGAATTGGTTCTTAATGCAACTCGAATTTCTGAGTTCGATGAAGGTGTAGTCGATGTAATTGTCCGCAATGAGTACTCCGGCCAGGAAAGCCAGCCGTTCCAGCTTTTCCTCCAAACCGGAACCGGACAACTTGAGATCGATAATTTTGAGATTGAAATGGGACCACGTGCCTTTGATCCGGAAACCGATATCATTCCATTGCAAAGAGATCAGACATTTATTCTTTGGTGGGATGGCAGCGGTTTTGTTCCCTCAAGCATCAATATCGACATTGCCGGAACGCCAATCATAGTAAATGGCAATGCAGCGGATACATTTGAAGAGGGCAAAGTAAACGTGGTCTTCAATGAATTCAGCGTGGGATTGGGATTATCTCCAATGGTTATCGAAGCGACCGGCGAATTAACCGCGTCAATTCGCATAGGCAATGGTTCACCTGTGACAAGAACCTTCCCCATGCAGGATCCATTGCCACCCGTACTCTATCAGCGTGATGGCGATTGGAGTTCCAGACCGCTTTCAGCTTCAGAAGATCATTTCGACATTGATATTTCCATATTTGGTGATAATTTCCGCGGCCAATCAAATGGATTGACTGATCCGGAGCCAATTTCACAAGCATTCCTGATTCCAGTCGAAGGTGGTGACCCGATCCCCTTGCCGATCATGGATGAGTTCAATGTAAATATCCAACCCGAAATCGAAGATGATTTTGCGACCGAAGACATACTGCAACAATTTATTCCCGCTGGAACTGTGTCTGTGCCGGAGGGAGAAACTAGAGAATTCAGGCTTGGAATCTTAAATCCGGACTCAGGTCTTTCTACTGTCAGCGAGGCAACAGTAACCTTCACCCCATGATTGAAATCGGTTTTAGTGTCTTATCAGGACGTTTCAGCTTCCTGAAGATCAAGTACTTTGGCTTGAACAGATTCGAGCACAGTGTCTCGGATGAATGCACTTGCGCTTAAAATCTCAATACCGATCAATTCGCCTTTAGAGTTGAGTTCTGCAGTAATATTAGGGCTAATCTCCACACTGCCCATCTCTTTTTCATCCGTTATGGCGAAATGAAGTACGTCGTCTTTTTCGAAATAAGTCATGCGTCCTTTACTCATTTCTTAACCTCCCCGATTTTAATCGAGAGTTGATTTGTTTATTTTAATATTATTACGCTATAATAGTTCTATCTGTGATATTCATTGAGGGAAAAAATGAAAAAACTTCTTCCGCTTTGCCTCATATTGTTTGCATGGATTTTATTCTCCGGTTTCAGTCTTTCGCCTGAAACCTGGATAAAAGATATCGCCAAAAGCATGGAACGCACCACCCCGAAATACACCTCAATCACTTTCTGGGACGAAGAAATCGGCGAACAGCGTGGCATCCGATCTTTCCTGTATACAGTGCTGCTGGATCCAAAAAATAAACGAGTCGATGCACGGCTGCATAATAAAATGTCTCAACTCCTGGCCTATATGTGTTCCAAAGTCATAACATTGGATTCATTTGAGGATAAAACTCAAAAATTGGCCATTGAAAACGTTTTACTTGAAATGGTGCATTCATGGCAGCAGTCCGGAAGAATCGACCCGGAACAATTGTTTACTTCTCTTCCCTTTCTGGATTTCGATATCCTAGTGTTGATGGAACGCACCCATTACGATCAGATTTGGAAAGGTGATGAAAAGAAATTATTGATTGGAATTAACATCGCGGCTTTTGAGATGGACTTTGGTGAACCTCTATATATGGATCAGGTTCTAGCCGAAGTCCCTTGGTTTGGTATGGGGGCTTCTTATGAAAAAGCGGAACACGCCGCTTTGCTCAAAGTGGCGGACGCCATGGGTAAACAATTTCAGAAAGCCGCCGATTTGATCAATGCTATCCACAAAGAAAAGACACGTGAAGCTGAAATCGAAAAACGTGCTCAAGAACGAGAGCGTGCCAGAAAATTAAAGGCGGAAGAAAGAGAGTTTGTTGAACAGACAAAAAAGTTGGAACGGTTTCTTCGTGATCATAAACAGCCCCCCGATATCATCTCTGAGTTAACTGTGAACCTGGACGCTATGGAGAAATCATTGGAAAAAAGAGGGGATGAAGTGACTCTTGAGGAATTACAAAATCGGCGCCAACTGCTTGCCTCCATGGGTGAACTTTTGGAGCAGCATCATACTTGGGTGGAAGAGCAGCAGGAACTTGAAAAACTGAAGGAAATAGCTCCTCCACCTAAAGAAAATCTTCCCAGCCTGGAAAATCCTTCTAAACCTATCGAATTGCCACAAGCACCTTCTAAGACTCTTCCCCAAAAAGTTGTACCTTCCAAGCAAAAAGGATTAGTACCCTTACCTTCGTTTAGTGGGAACGCAGGTAATTACTTTAACCGCCAATGGTTGGTTCCTTCCAAACCCAGCGAACAATTCACAAATGCTCCCAAATTGAATGAACAAACTCAAAAGACCGGCGGGAATCAAACGTTTTCCAAGGAAAACGAAGTCGAAGAAAATACATTACCAGCTCCAGAAGAAAGACCTGCTCCTATTCAACAACAAGAGCAACAATCCATTATTCCCTTAGATACAAAAGAGCTGTATAGAATTCGATCCAAAGATAGAATAAGAAACACAACCTCCGCCGAGGCTGAAATCAATCAAGCAACCTGAACCTAAATTCCCCAATGAATCTTTCTTTTCTAAAAGAATCATACAAACACATCCTGATGCTGTTGTTTGTGTCTTTATTGGTTTATGTCCTAACTTTAAATGCGGATTTTGTGTATGACGATATCGCCATCACGGTAGTGGAAAATCCACTATTAAAGGGAGAAATAAGTCTTCTAGAAGTTTTTCTTACTTGGGATCGTCCCTTACGTGAATTAACCTACCTGATTGATCATACCATATGGGGATTTAATCCGTTCGGATATCATTTGCAAAACTTAGTATGGCACAGTTTGAATACGTGCTTGCTGTTTTTGTTTCTTCTCTATCTTGTAGGGGCGGTTCGGGAACCGCCCCACATCAGGATCGCCAAATTTGAGGGGGCGGTTCGGGAACCACCCCTGCGAAATCTATCTTTTGCTGCTGCTTTATTATTTGCGGTACACCCGATCAATACTGAATCCGTGGCCTGGATATCCGGCAGGAAAGAACTTCTTTGCCTTTTCTTTGAGTTGCTTGCCTGCATGTTATTTGTTTATTCTACGATGAATTTTTCAGTTGAAACGAAGCAGCGGCGCATTGCTTATTGGGGAGCATTGTTAGCGGTTATTCTGGCTTTTTTATCAAAACAGGTGGCAGTTGCAATACCGCTTTTGCTTGTGGCTGCTTGTTGGTTTTATGCGAAACAACATAATCAACCGCTAAAATGGACTCCCATCCTCAAAGCGTTAATCCCGTTTCTTGTATTAACCCTCCTTTGTACCTTATTCAGTTATCGTCTCATTGAACATCTTGGAATCGTTGAACAGCGCGGCACTTTTTATGATCCGGCCTCTCGTGAAGTGGATTACACCTTGTTATCGGCTGTGCTCACACCATTCGCAACATTATATAAATCTCTCTTTCTGTGTTTTTGGCCTATTGACTTGGTGGTTGAGCGAGGCTTTTTACCCGTTGTTAGTGTATACGATTTCCGTTGGCTTTCTGGATTCATTGCTTTTTTAGTTTTAATACTTATTGCCTATAAAAGTTATTCGAAATTGCCGGGAATAACCTTTGGAATACTATGGTTCATGATCACATGGCTGCCAGTCTCCGGGGCAGTGCCGGTTGGGTATGTCTTAGCCGACCGTTACCTGTATATCCCTTGTGTTGGTTTCTGTGTTGTTATTGTTATCGGAATAAAATGGTTAATAGAAAAATTACACTATAAATTGCCTTTTGCTCTTCCCAAAGGTTCTGTTTTGTTTCTGATATTTTTGATTGTCTTGTTCTTTTCTACTCGGACTGTCATACGGACAATGGATTGGCAAAATGAACTTTCACTCTGGTTATCCGCGGCTCAATCCCGTCCACAAAATGTCAAGGTAATGTTTAATCTGGCAAACGCTTACCGTGACGCTGGGAAAATTGATGAAGCCTTCAAGCACTGGCAAAAAGCTTTACAACTGAATCCGGACTATCCGCAAGTTTTGGTGAGTATAGGTAATGCCGAAAAACGCAGAGGCAACCTGAAAAAAGCGGAAAATTATTACAGCAGAGCGCTTGAACTCGAGCCGGAATACGGCCTGGCACATTACAATTTGGCACTTCTGTTGAAAACTCAAAATAGAAAAGAACTTGCATTAAAACATTTCAAACTGGCTGCCAATTTTCTTTACAGTAAACGTTCAGGTTCCCGCTGGAAAGGAATGGCATACTATGAGATAGCCCAACTGTTCTATGAACAGGAAAAAAAGTCTCAAGCCACGATTTATCTGGCACGAGCGGAATCTCTTGCTCCTGAATATGCACCTATTTACCTTCTTAAAGGAATGCTCCACCTCGGGCAACCTCAGATTGCCCGCAATGCTTTTTTGACCGCCATTCAGCTGAATCCTTCCTATGACGAGGCGTATTACAATCTCGGTGTATTAGAATGGCAGACCGGAAACCACCAGGCAGCCGAAAAATACTGGGCACGTGCAACTGAACTCAATCCCAACCTGAAAAAACTAATCAAAAAAGTTCAAAATTAGTTGAAGGTGTTAAAATCCATAAAAAAACGAAATGATTTTAGTAAAGTGTGATATATAAGTATTAAAGGCTTATCGCTCAAATTTTAGTCAAAAAAGGATATAAAATGATGTATGGTCATAAGAATAATTTGAAATATTTTGTTGTCCTCTTTCTCATATGTTCACTACCTCTAGCCGCTTATTCAGAACCGTTAAAAAGAATCGATTTCTCGGAGGCAGCTTTTGTAACGGAGACAATTCTGCCTACTGCAATTCCTGATTATAACCTGGCGCGGGGAAATAACGGTTATTTTCTTTATGGAGACACCCCAAGCGAAGGATACCGCCTTACCCTCCAGCCAGGTGATGCCGTATTGCTAATGAGCAGAGAACCGGTGTCCGTTTCTCAGAAGCCCATTATTGCAACTATTGAATATCTCGTCATCGATGGCAGCCCGGAAGTCGCCGTTGCCGCTTTGAATTCCGAAAATAGCGTGCCGGATGGTCAATTGGGTTATACATTGGTTCAGGAGCTCGATTCTAAAACAAACGAAGAAATCAAACGGCTGCACACAATCTACTCTCCACCTGCAAATGAAGTATTGGGGGCTGTTCAAATCGCACTCTCCGATCAAGCGCCGCAAGACTCTACTGTAATACTCTATAATCTTTCGATCTACCCATTTTCACTTCAACAACCGGAACGTGTAGAAACCGATCCTGAAGGCTCTTTCGATACGTTTTCAGAAAATCTGATAACGAATATCAATCTCGACAAGGGAGAGGTTCATCATGACTCATCCGAGGGGAAGATTCTATTGAATGCAGCAGGCGATGGAATCTCCGCTAACGCTGGTGTACAAGCTGTACATCCGGAAAATATTGAGGATGGACAATTGTTATTTGGAAAAGTCGAGGTGAGTAGAGTAACCGGTGACGATGGCATGTCGGCTTTGGTGATGATCAACGGTATTTGGAATTCCGGTGTATTCGTCTCCAATCGCGGCCTTCCAGTGGCTCCACAGACTGCTGAGATAATAACCGGCGGACTTTACCGGTCATTTTCCAGCCCATTGTATGCTTTTGCTCAAAATGGTGGCGGGACGGATCCTTCTGAAACTGCTATCGATAATTTGTTTATTGAAACAATATCGATTGACTCCATTACCGGTTTGCCGGAACCGGTTTCCATGCAGTTAAATGAATCTTTTGCCGCATCATTAATGATTCCAAAAAAATTATACAGTGGCAGCAAAGGCTCATTCTCTTTAACCACAATAGACTCAAAAACGCACATTCCATTAAGTATGCCCTACGAAGTGAACTTATTAAAAAATGGCCAATCCCATACGCTGCACCGTGGAATGACGAACAATAAAGGCTTTTCGTCCACATCATTCAATATGCCTTCTTCCGCAACAGGTGCATGGACAGTTGAAGTTCGCACATTGGACACCCAAGTCCTGACAGGTGAAACCTCAGTTGAGGAAGGTGGATTCATTCTCATCGAAACGGATAAACCGATTTATAAACCCGGCCAGAAGATTCAGGGGCGGGTTATTTTCTTGAACAATGCGCTTGAACCGATAGAAGGGGAAATTGAATTATCCATTTCAGATGCCGAAGGCATAAAAATCCACCGGGAGACTTTGCAAACAAATGCTTATGGCATTGATTCATTCGAGCTGCCTCTTGCAACCGAACTGAACTTCGGGACATGGAAAATCAAG
>CAZXSQ010000156.1:0-318 GCA_964643335.1 uncultured bacterium | reverse complement strand
CACAGTTCAAGTTGAAAAAGACATCGAGGTCGATCGCTACGTTCTTCCTGCTTACGAAATAAATGTTGAACTACCAAAGGACTGGTTCCTGGTGAATGAACGAATCACCGGAACAATTGACAGCCGCTATTTCTTCGGCAAACCGGTTCAAGGCGACGTGCATATCGAAGCCCTGCGATATGTCGGAACCTGGGAAACCTTCGCCACCGTCAATGCCCGTCTGGAAAACGGTATTTATGCGTTTGATATTGAACCGGTGAGATATGTCACTGGAACCCCCGGTGCCGAAGGAGCGGGTACGCTTCAATTGAAAATCAC
>CAZXSQ010000155.1:4173-12988 GCA_964643335.1 uncultured bacterium | reverse complement strand
ATATCATATGCGGCACTTGTATGGGTAATACCTGCGGGCAATTCCGGCAATTCCGTCCAGCCGTCAGGAGACAATGACCAGACTGTTTTAAGCTGAGTCCATTCTTCCGGCCCCCATCCACCGATGGTCAACAAAGATTGAGTGGGCGGGAAATAAAATAAGCCGCCATCTATTTGCTGTGAGGGCTGGGCTGTCGCCAGACTGTGGATGAAAAGAAGACATACAGAAGTGAACAAGCAAATGCGTACGTGATGAAATAGTCTTTGCATCAACAATCTCATATGTTTCTCCTTTATCGTACTCTCTGAGCTCTTTTAGGTACAGCTTGATATTTTTAAATTGTTTTGGACATATAAAAATACCCGTTACCTCTACTTATCTGGTTTGACGTATAATAGCATATATACATTCTGATCTCAATTTGTATACCCACAATTCTTTTGTCTTTCATGCTTAAACATATACGCCTCGATTATTGTTAAGTTTGGCTTAATCTAATTAAAAAAGTATGTTATAAGATTGTCTGTATCGATGTAAACCACCAAAAACGGAAAATGAGGAGGGATTTCTAGGTGGACAGTATCTTCGGGGACAAATTATTTTTAAGGAATGATTTAATTGCCTTGTCCGAAAATAGGTGAAAGACTTTTATGTGAATAGGATGGACATTTTATAAGAAAAAAGTGTTAACGAGATTGAATCTTGAGTGATCCTTATTTAGCATAGAACTAAATGTTTATTAGAAATTTCTTTCCACTGAAAAGATAACGTTATTATGGCGAAAAAGTTTTTAATATTATTGCTTATTGTATTGGGCATTAGTGTCGTTTATCAGTACTACTTTTCGACGTGTGCGATATTGTTGATTTATGTAATTCATTTTCTGTATCTTTCTTTCTATACCAAGCAACCCAAATCTTTTTGGCTTTTCGCTTCAATTGGAATGATTGTATCGGTTTATAATTTATATTATCCAGAACCCATTCTGCTTTTCGGATTTGTCGTTGTGGTGACGTTGGAATGTATTCGGGTTATCGTGATGGCGATCCTTCGATATCCGCAGACCATACGCGATCTTCAATCAATGACGGCGGATTTGGAAAAAAGAGTTGAAAAGAGAACAGCAGAACTTAAAGAGACCAACGATCAGTTAAAAAAAGTGAACGAAGAATTACGCCAACTTGACAAAATGAAAACATCGTTCGTATCCCAGGCATCACATGATTTACGAACACCGCTGGCTGCGATAAAAGGCAGTCTGGATAATTTGTCCCTCGGCGTAGCGGGAGAGTTGACTGAAAAACAGAACAAGTTGTTGATGCGCGCCACCCGGTCTGTGGATCGTTTGACAGATTTAATTAATGATGTTTTGGATTTAAACCGAATTGAGACCGGCCGTGTTCACTTGGAAATAGGAGAAATCGCCTTACGCCCCATTGTTGAAAACCTTGTCCAAGAAAACAAAACATATGCTAATAGCAAGAATATCACATTAAAACTGGATGCCCCTGATGAGGCTTTAGTGATCCATGCTGACCCCGGTAAGATTGAACGAGTTGTAGGGGAGCTGATCGGAAATGCGGTTAAATATTCATCAGAAGGTGGTTCAATTGATGTTTCTATTCAGCATCAAGAGAACAATGCGGTTTTAACAGTAAAAGATTCGGGGATTGGAATGTCCAAAGAAGAACTCAATAAAATATGGGATAGATTTTACAGGACACCGACTTCTCAAAATCTGGCAAGAGGGTCAGGATTAGGCTTGTCCATCACCAAGGAATTGGTAGAAATGCATGGAGGGGAAATTCAGGTGGATAGCGAACAGGGAAAAGGCAGCGCATTCATCGTAACATTGCCTTTGAAGAAAGAAGAGGTGGGATGATGTCCGAAGCAACCATTATAGTTGTTGATGAAGAAGAAGAATTGAGGGAAAACCTGAAAGATTACCTTGAGTTCTTAGGGTATACCGTACTCGCGTTCAAAAATGGTGAAGAATTTCTCGATAAAATCGATTCCCTTTCAGCCGATCTGGTACTTATGGATTATTTATTACCCGGTCTGGATGGAATCGAAGTCATCCGGCTGACGAAGGAAAAGAAACCGAACATGATTTGTGCTTTGGTTACCGCATCTTCACAACCGAGTATTGTGGAAAGGGCCGAGCAGGCTGGTGTTAATAAGTTAATTCTGAAACCCTATTCACAAACCTATATAAAGCAGTATCTGGAAGAAGCGTTAAAATGAAGATTAATGATGTTAATCTTAAGTACAGGGGAATATTTTACACCTATTCATTGAAAGGCGGTTTTTTGCGCAGACTCTTTTTTTGTGATTGTTGCTTTTTGGATGAAAGAATTTTCTCTCGTACATTTTTAGGCATCTTTGTAGGGACTCTCTTTTTTTGACGCCTGTTCAGTTTTTGCAGCCGATGGCGCAGTCTTTGTAAGGCAATTTGTTTATTGCGGTGCTGACTGCGTTCCTCCTGGCAGGATATAACAATACCCGATGGGCGATGATACAGTCTTACCGCAGTTTCACGCCGGTTCACATTCTGGCCGCCCGGCCCGCTGGAACGGTACGTTTCAAAATCACACTCAGAAAGTAAGTCAATATCCAACCTTGGAATTCGATAATAAACCATATTAACATCAAAACAATCTTTTAACATGCACGGCTTTCAAATCCATTACCGTTTCGCCTGGCTTAGAAAGGGCTTTAACATACAGCTTGGTTTTGCCTGTGGAAAGATGAATTTTCCCCAGGTTGAGCGGCGCCCATACTTTTTCATAGACCTCTTTGCGCGGTACGCGGTCAGGACTCGGTATTGGATCGGGATTATGTGCTTTATCCACTTTGCCTTCAATTCGCTTATCATTAATTTCAACACCAATTTCCGCACCGGCATCTTTCTTGGGACAGGTGTACATTAAGGTTATATCATAAAGTCCTTCATTCACAACCTCTATTTCCCAATATGGATAAGCGTCCGTATCGGTCCAGTTGGTGATCCAATCATTGGCCCACCCAGCTCTTCCGACATAGCTAATACCTTCTCCTGCTTCAGGATGCAAAAAGGCTTCATGGCCGGGCAGAGTGACTTCTTTCTGCTGGGGATAACCGATTGGAATCGGAATCGGATCAAAGCCATTATTTGTGACTTCCTTATACCATTCCTCATAGGCTTTTTGCAGTTTTTGCAATACTTGTGGATGTTCGTCACTTACTTCGTTTTTCTGCTGCGGATCGGCGATCATATCATAGAGTTCCCATGTACGTCCATTGTTAACTGCTCTCCAGCGCTGTGTCCGTACCGATCCGCGTCCTCTCCAATGGTTGAAGATCATTCGATCAGGCCAATTTGCGGATTCACCTTCCAGTAAAGGGACCAGACTAACGCCATCAAGCGGTTTCATATCCGGATTGGAGATGCCGCAAAGTTCAACCAAAGTCGGAAGTATATCGATGTGTGCGGCGATCTGTTTTATTTCTGTTCCTGGCTGGATTTTACCCGGCCACTGTATAAACAATGGCACGCGAACACCCCCTTCGTGTGTGCTGCCTTTACGGCCTTTCATATTCCCGTTGTATCGATTACTGTTGGGGCCGTTGTCAGTAAGAAACAAGACAATGGTATTGTCTGAGAGGTTCAGTTCGTCGAGCTTATTCAATAAGCGGCCGATGTTGTCATCGGCATTTTCACACATGGCATAGGCACAGGCGGTTTTATCATCAAGCCCCTTGGCCTTGTATTTGTCAAAGTAGCGGTCCGGAACCTGCCAAGGCGAATGAGGCGCATTATAAGGAATATAACAGAAAAAGGGCTGATTTTTATTGTCGATGATAAATTCGATGGCCGCATCTGTAAATACATTCGTAATATATCCTTTCGTTTCGACCATCTTTCCATTGTGGTTCAATTTGGTATCGAAATAATTATTCCAATGACCTGCGCAGAAACCGAGGAACTCATCAAATCCCTGCCCATTGGGATCATAGGGATAATGAGCGCCGTTATGCCATTTGCCGAAGCATCCGGTCGAATATCCGGCAGATTTGAAAACTTCGGCAATCGTCATTTCTTCGCTTCTCATTGTTTCCTTACCGCGAGTGACTCCGTTCACGCCGGATCGGAGAAAATAACGTCCGGTTAATAGACAGGCACGTGTCGGAGCGCAGACCGGGCTGACATAAAAACGATTAAAACGCGCCCCCGAGGCTGCCAGTTTATCCAAAACTGGGGTTTCAATAATTTCATTGCCATGGGAGTGAATGTCACCCCAGCCTTGGTCGTCTGTCATGATCAGTACAACATTGGGTTTACTCTTTTCCGATTCAGATGCGAAAATGCTTTTGGAAAAACTCAGTGAAGCCGCTCCAAGACCAACACTGGTTAAAAAATCCCGTCTTTTTAAGTTATCTATATTCATTTTTTACTCCATTTCCAATTTTGGCCAAACCATTGTTATAATGGGTAATATAGTTATTGTAATAACAGCAGGATTCACAACAAGAGGACGGTATGTCACCAAAAGAACAACAACCACCCGACGAAGAGGAAGTCAAGCACGTTGAAGTGGAGATCGTGGATGAAGAAGATGAAAATGTTTTTACCGCTTCTCCAGTCTTACCAAAAACAGATCGTCATCAATGGAATGACGATTTCTATGATCAAGGTACTTTTGTTCAATTCAAAGCTCATGGCTGCGGTTGTCCAGGTTGTTTAGGTATTGGCTGTCTGCCTGTATTGCTGTGTATAACCGGGATTATTTTAATTTTCAAAGCGTGTTAACGGATTTTGGAGTTGAATCAATTGTAGATCAATAAATTTACTCAATAAAAAATGGGCATGATGATCATGCCCGTGAATAACAAAACATATATAATATATACTCACTTAAAACCGCTTGAATTCCTCGTCAGTATGGGATCCGGATTCGGAAGAATGTTCTTGATTTTCTGACTGAGGTAATGGTTTGACAGTCTCGTGGGCGACGATTTGTGCTTTTGGATAATGGCCTGATGAATAGGCACTTGATTTACCGGCTATTTGGGTTTTCTCTTTTCCGTTGCCGTTGCTAATTTTGAAACGGCTGACCAATTGCTGTAACGACTGGGCTTGAGCCGACAGTTCTTCACTGGCAGAAGCAGATTCTTCGCTTGTTGATGAGTTCTGTTGAGTGACCTGGTCGAGCTGAGTAACCGCATTGCGAATCTGATTAGCACCGCTGGATTGTTCTTCACAGGCGGAAGCAATCTCCTGCACCAGCTGTGATGCATTCTGAATGGCTGGGACAGCTTCCTGAATCAAGTTGCCTGCATTTTCTGCGCTATCAACACTGTCTTTGGCCAATCCGCTGATTTCTTTTGCGGCTTGCTGGCTTCGTTCAGCCAATTTACGTACTTCGACAGCCACCACGGCGAAGCCTTTACCCATTTCTCCCGCCCGGGCGGCTTCGATGGCTGCGTTCAGAGCCAGAAGATTGGTTTGATCGGCGATGTCGTTAATAATGGTAATCTGACTTGCGATTTGTTTCATGGCTTCCACAGTTTCCAGGACCGCTCGTCCACCCTCTTCAGCCTGTTGAGCGGCTTTGGTGGTTACATCATTTGTTTTTTGGGCATTGCTGGAGTTTTGGTCTACTGAAGTGGTCAGTTGTTCAATAGAAGCTGACGTTTCCTCAAGATTGGATGCTTGTTCAGTTGCTGCATTGGCCAGGTTTTGCGATGATGAAGAAAGTTCTTCCGAACTCGCGGCGACCTGTTCTGACGATTCTTGGATACCGCTCATGACTTCGTTCAAGTTGATAATCATTTCATTGAAGGTATCAGCCAATTGTCCCATCTCGTCATTTGACTTCACCTCCACTTTTTCGGTTAAATCTCCTTTGGCAATTTTCTGCGCCCCTTTGACGATCATAGAAACAGCTTTACTGATGCTTGTGCTCATATACATGGCAATCAAAGAACCAATTAACAAGGCGATTACCGCAATAGTGATAGTGGTGTTGCGTGCGCTTATGTAATTCTTGTCACTGGTAATTTTATCTTGACCCATTTGTTGTTCATTCATCGAGACTATATCACCAATTAAAGTTTCACAACCGTTTGTCAAATCTCTGCCGTCAGTCGTGGCCAGTGTAAAAGCTTTGGAATTTCCATTTTGACGGCTGATTGAACGAACATTTTTATTGATTTCCAAGCATTTAGCCCAGGCAATTTTAAAGGAATCCAACTTCTTTTTGCCCTCTCCGGTCGCCAGTTTTTCCAATTCAGTTATTTTTTCTTCGAGTTGGGCAGACAAGGCATCGATGTTTTTGGCATATTGATCCATGCCATCCACTGTGGTTTCCATAATCAGATTTTTCTCAGCACGATGGATTGAAATGAGATCCTGTACCATCTTCGCAGAGGTCAACAATCGCGTTGCGGCGCTATCAGCCGCTTCTGCGGCCTGAGTGTTCAATTGGTTGTTTAAGTTGACTAAGGAAGTCAATGCTTCTTCTGCATTATCATACGCTGTTCTTCCTTGATTGGTGGAGAGGGTTATGGCTTCCGAATTTTTTTCAGTAAGAGCGAGCTGGACCACCTGGTTGCTAAGTTTTTTAAAATTTTCGTAAGAGGCCGTAAACGAGTCGAAGAGGTCTTTGCCTTCATTGGTAATCAATGGATTCAGGTCTTGAATCCCCTCATCCACGGATTTTATATATTTATCATGATCAGATGAATAGTTCTGCATTTGGGTTTTCGTATCCGCCAAGATGACATTTTTTTCGGCGCGGTGGATACGGAGAAGGTCTTGGACAAGCCTTGTACTGATTAAAACACGGCTGGCCGCATTATCCGACACTTGGGTATTGGTTGTCACTTCCTGATCGTTGAGTTGAACGATTTCTCTCAAGATGGATTCAGCCTGATCAAAAGCCTGTCTACCTTCATTGGCAGATAAGTTTTGAGCCTGGACATTTGAATTCAACCGAGCGTAATCGATTACTTGCTTATTGGTTTTGAGATATTCATCCCATTTCGAGGCAAATGCGTCGAGCTTTGCTTTCCCTGATTCATCGACTAAATTCCGCAGGCTGTCACGACGTTCTTGCATAGTCTTTTTAACTGTATTGATTGCCTGAGCGTATTGATCCATTTCCTCCTTGGTTTTAGCCAGGATTATGTTTTTCTCCGCTCTGGAAATATCCAGAAGGTCTTGTCTGAGTTTGGCCGCTAATTTCACCTTTTCAGCAGATACATCCACGATGTTGTTCATGTTTTGGTTCATGTTTCCTAATTTACTGATGCCAATCCACGTTGAGACCAGCATTAGGACCAAAACAATACCGAAGCCACAGATCAATTTGGTTTTGATGTTCAATTTCATGATTAGAACTCTCCCTTTAATAGATTGTTAGATTGAATTAGATGACCCCTCGTAATCAATCGCATTTGATAATGACTTTATATTATCTCCGCATATCCTGTGCCAATTTCCTGAAGGTCTAAGATATTATTGTCAATTTGTGTGTTAAACACATTGAGCGAATAAAATTCAAATTCAAAAAGAACAAGGGCTTAGGTGTTTTAAGAGAACTGATAAGCAAACACTTAAATTTGATAATAACTGGTTTTATTGTATGATTTTGAAGAGGGGATGATTAAATGTGTAATTTTCAGTATTACTCAATACCTTTATTTGTCACCTTATTGTAACTTTCGCTATTACATTTCGATTGATGGGTTTATAATATAATTTATAGAGTGAATAAGCAATAAATATTTATATTGAGTTTACAGACATTACGGTTTATTCTTAAAATTCGGTCTCTGATTTGATATTGAAACGGCCTGAGTATTCATATATATCACTCAGAGCCACTCCCATCCGATACCAGTCACCCGATTGGGTGCAATGTTTAACGCGGCCGTGGAATATAGGTAAAACCGAGATTTCTTTTTTGGGCATGGTATCCCACCGGAGCGTCGGGAACAAAAAGTAAAGGGACTTTCCCTGGCCAATCTTTTTCTGACTAAAGAAGCCGATCCCGGAAAACTTTTTGATATCCAATTCTTCTGTAACCGCCCCGTTCCATTCCGAATCCAAAAACTCTCCACCATACAGCAATCCATATAAAAAAGGAATAGAGAGGGTATGCCTGGTAGACCTTCTGGGAATTACTGAGAATCCACATTGGGCACATTCAGGATTTCCCAGCGGTAAGGGATTGCCACAAGACGGGCACATTTCAATTCTGGGAGATTCATCGATGATTGCATCCACTTGGGGACATATTCCCATTTTTTCCGGAAAAATGGCTTCATCAAGAAAATCGGATAATGAAATATACTGATCTAAATGCTGAGAACGAATCGATTTCCTGATTTCTGGATTCGCTTGAATTAATGTGAGATGCAGCCCATTGGCGGCATATCTTTTGATCGATAAAAAAAATTGATCCAAAATATGATGGTTTCCAGTCTCCATCCTGCCAAGATCGAGATAAACAAGTTTATTTTTCTCAATTAATTTCTCAAATAATTTTTCAAGTGATATCAGATCGGTTTCGATCATATCACCGCTGATCCGGATGATTGTTCCATAAGATTTATGTACCCCACTCACTTTGGCCATTGTTCCCTGCTCCTATCGTAATGTATGAGAAAGTGCAACTGCCTTTTCATAGCGAGTTGGAAACTCATCGTCCGGAAATAAAACCAGCATTTGCTCAATAACGAGCGTAGGAATTCCGTGAGAATCAACCACATGACATGCCGAACATTTGATCGGTCCAGCAGAACCATCCGGGTTCAATGAAATGGCTTGCTT
>CAZXSQ010000155.1:347-4163 GCA_964643335.1 uncultured bacterium | reverse complement strand
AAGTTGGATCGGGGCCAATCGGATTTACCGGATACAATCCATGAGTAGACTGATGGCAAGACTGGCAAGCAAAACCGCTGTGACCTTTTGAAAAACGCATCAATGAATATTTATTTTCTTGATCGACAGGGAAATATGATCCTCCCAGACTTTCGACGAAAGGCGGTTGATGGCAGTCAGCGCATTTCGGTTCACCTGCAGCAAGCCAATAATCCCCCGCGTCATTTACTGAATTATAAGGAGGACTGGGTGCATCACGCCAAACGTCTCCAACACGATCTTGAGGGACGCATTTAGGATCAAAGAAATCTTCAACCGTATAGTTACTGTATTCTCCTAACGAATTCAATGCTTCTACAATTTCATTTATCGGTTTATTCCGAAGGGTCTCTCCGCTGCCATTGTAGTTGGTTAACTTATCAGTTTTATAAAGCAAACGTGATCCGAGATTATGGCAATTGGTGCAATATAATCCTTTGCCGTTATTGGCGACATTCTCTTTTAACCACTGCCCTACACTGTTGAGATGACTTCGTGTGGACAACATCTGTTTTGAACGCGGATTGGAATGAACATCCCTGCCAAGAAAACAACCGCCCCAATATTCACGGATGTCACCGGTTCGCACTCCTTTAAATCGCCCGAATTCATCCACCGGATAATGTTCAAGCGTTCCACTCTGGTAATGAGCGGGGTGGCAACCCTGGCAATTGGCCGCCCGTCCATATTTATCGGGTTCTGGTGCGCTTTCCATGTGGCTGAGATGAACTGCCACTGTCAATGCTCGTATTTTTTTGCCGGTTTGCTTGTCAATATCGCTTTGTAATACACCGATGATATTATCGGCGTGGCATGATTGGCACTTCACCGGTGGACGCCCCAAACGCGTAGTGGAGGCTCCGGTGGTGTCCTCCGGATCGTAATTGGAAAGAAAATCAGTTCCACGCTGGGCGTCATGGATCTCCTGCATACTGATGGCCGCCGCTTTCACACTGGCATAATAATCGGTAGTATTGGCAAAGGTATTTTTCCAATAGGCGTATTCTTTTTTGTGGAGGTTGAACTTATCGCCGTTGGCGACATAACTGGAATGGCAGCGTGTACAGGCAGGTGTATCAACTGGATTGGTTCCAATGAAAGAAACGAGTTCTCCATTAGCATGTTTTATCGGAGATAATTCATTCGCTTGGTGCTTGCCGTCGTTATTTTGATCCTCCCATTTATTTAATGTAACCCGTGCGATTTGATATGGGCTGAACATTTCCTCACGAATGGCTCGGATATGGGGAGTCTCACCATCGAAAATGGCCGTCATGGGCAGTCCTAATGCTTCCCACAAAAAACGCTGCCCTAAAGGGATAGCGATTTCACTTTCACCATCATTCAATAGCGTATAAACGATCGTTCCTTGGTCTCCAGTGAATTCAAGCGTATCAAAACTGATGGCCTTGCCTGTGGGGCCATGATCGAGGGGGATTTGGATGTCTGGCCCGATGTGCAAGCGGGTTTTCGATTCATCCGTTTTATACCGAAGAGGAGTTTCGGCGTATGTATACAACTGACTCAATTCAAAATTAGCGAAGGAATCCACCGGATCGTTTAAACTCCCATTTCCGTTCACATCATAGGGAACATTCCAATACAACATTTTGGGGCCTTCAGAGAACGTGTTGTTCTCATGTTCATACCAAAGTACCCAGTTGTTTTCTTCCAACTGTTTATCTTGAAGTATCTGCGGCCTTTCGTCTTCTTTTTTGGCAGTCTTTACAATTTGCGCCAAAACGCTGTTGTACGGCGGTAAAATACAGCAGTAAGACAAATCAAATCCTGTACAATGCATGCCCAGTTCATAGAACACAAAAATATTGTAATCATTCGGCGGTACAGCAGCTTCTCCTTTTGCATGAGACCTGCCACCATAAAATATTATTCCAAATAACAAAAACAAGAAAAAAAGGGCACGCATAACTTAACTCCTTCCCTGCTAGAGACAATCAATCATAATTTGTTTATCTAATTTACCACCATTAAAGATCGATGGGGAGTGGCTTTACCATTAATACTTTCAATGGAAGGAAGGCGCACATCCTTGCCCGCAAGGATTAGGAATAGATTTAAGTATAGAATGCGGACAGGGATGTCCACACTCCACGAATTTATTGCTTATTTCAAAGACGTGTTTATACTAAAAGATAGTTCAGTTTGAATCTCATTCCGGCAGGGCGATTCCCGAATCGCCCCTACGTGAATTATATTTTTTGTAGGGGCAATTCGGGAATTGCCCTTCACATAATAAACAGCATACTCTAGGGGCAATTCGGGAATTGCCCTAAAAACGAAATAGAGAGAAAAAAATGGATACAAAAAAGGAAAACCGCAGAGATTTTATTCGCAAAACGTCCGCTGCAGGTTCGGCTTTGGTATTTCCAACCATAGTTTCATCGCGCGCTTTGGGGGAGAAACATGCTGGGAAACCCGCTCATCTGGGAGGAAAACCGGTACGTAAGGAGTCGTTCCCCGGATGGCCTCAAATAGGTGAAGTCGACAAAAAATACTTCATGGATTCCCTTAAAAGAAAGGAATGGTGCCGCCTTTACGGCGACAAGGTAACCAATTTTGAAAAGAGTTGGGCGGAAAAACTCGGATGCAAGTATTGCACAGGCGTCGTCAATGGCACAAGTGCTCTTTACGCCGCGCTTTTTGCACTCGATGTCGGCCCGGGGGATGAAGTGCTTGTTCCGCCTTATACTTTTGTCGCCACAGTCAATGCCGTATTTCAACAATACGCGCTGCCGGTTTTTGTCGATATGGACCGCGAAACCTGCCAGATGGATACCACTAAATTGGAAAATACCGTTACTGAACATACACGCTGTATTCTCCCTGTTCATCTTGGCGGTTCCATGGCGAATATGGACAATGTTTTAAATGTCGCCCAAAAACACAATTTGTCCGTAGTGGAGGATGCCTGCCAGGCACACTTTGCTGAATGGAAAGGGAAAAAGGCGGGTACATTCGGTGATGTAGGATGTTTCAGTTTCCAATCCACAAAAATACTTTCCTGCGGAGAAGGCGGGGCAATCGTCACCGATCGCGAAGACCTGCTTGACAAATTCCACGCTTTTCAAAACAACGGCCGGGATAGAAAAACCGGTACCCGTCACGGGTATCAATATCAAGGCGGCAATCTGCGCATGACGGAGTTCCAGGGAGCATTACTGCAAGCGCAGCTGACACGTTTTGAAGAGATTTGTAACCTGCGCGAAGAAAATGCCAATCACTTAACAAAACTGCTTGATGAGATTCCCGGGATTTCCCGCGCCAAAATGTATGAAGAGAACAACCGTAATACATATTACATTTACATGATGATATACAATCAGGATGAATTTGGTGGGTTACCGAGGTCACGTTTCCTTGAAGCCATGCGAAAAGAAGGATTACCGCTAGGCTCCGGATATTCGCGTCCATTGAACAAAGAACCATTTATTGAAAAAATGTTGAATTCACGTGCCTATAAAAATATCTATTCAAAAGAACGGTTGGACCAATATCGGGAGAGAAACCATTGTCCCCAAAACGATAAACTCAGCAAAGAAGGTTTGTTCATGAGTCAACGGTATCTGCTAGGCACAAAAGACGATGCAGAACAGATTGCCGAAGCAATCAGAAAAATAAGAAACCATGCATCTGAATTATTGTAGGTAGAGCAGGCGTCCCGCCTGCGTTGTTCCATATCGTGGGTAGAGGAGGCGTCCACGCCTGCGCTGTACCACAAGCGGGGACGCATGTTTTACCCAATTGATTCATCACAAA
>CAZXSQ010000155.1:0-337 GCA_964643335.1 uncultured bacterium | reverse complement strand
TCCTGTATATACATATGTCAAAAGCACGTACCCGAAAAAAAATATGGAAAGAGTTTTTCATTGAGAGAATCAAAAAAGCCAAAGAAGCCGGTCAACACCGTTCCTTGAATGTATTTGATACTTTTCAACCTGGGTATATTCAAAAAGGGCAAAAACGGTTTCTGAATCTTTGCGCCAACGATTATCTTGGCCTGGCCGCTGATCCTCAAACCATGGAGGAAGCCAGAATTCTGGCCGAAATAATTCCTCCCGGTGCGGGAGCGTCGCGTCTCATTACCGGCAGTCTGGCCATACACCAGGAACTTGAACGCTTACTAGCGGAGTGGAAAGGCACCGA
>CAZXSQ010000154.1:0-13015 GCA_964643335.1 uncultured bacterium | reverse complement strand
AGGAGGATGTAAATCCCAATTACTTAATTACACCCTTTTTCTTGATGAATGCACCATCAAAGCACCCTCAACCCAAACAAATTACATGACACTATATTGCACCAAATTTAATTTCTTGTCAACAGTTTTTTTTCCTTGTTTTTAACGCAGATTTTGAACTCGTTCTTGATAAGCCATTCGCTTTATGTTTTTGGGTTGATTTGCTTCTTGCTCTTTGAACAGCGGCTCGGCGTTAAAACCACAGGAATCACAGTAAAATCTGTTGATAATCACATTACCACAATTTGGACAAACCTTTCGAATGGAAACGCACCGTATTTTTTTCAAACGTATCCATTCATCCACGCGATTTATATCCACGTCAAGAACCTCAGCAATTTTCTCTCTGGAGGTATCTGGATAATTCAGGATAAATTTGCGTGCAACATCCACCAGTTGTATATCAAAACTGGCGCACTCAGGACATCTTCCTTCTGAGTCGAGACGAAAGTACCGATTGCAATCGATACAATTCCCAAACTTCGCAGTGCTCCTTTTCATGATACAACTCCTTTAACAAGCACCTGCGAATACGAGACCCGCTACTTTTATTAACCTACTCTAGTAATAATTATACTATATGTCAAGCTAGCTACCAATAATTTGTCAATATAATCTAATTATGCAATAATATTTTACATATAAATAGTTTCTCTAAGAAAACTTGGTCATTGATAGTCTACAATATATTACTATATAAATTTACAAAATTAAAAATATTTTTACGCCCACATTTACTGCAAAAATGAAAAGATGATTGGACAGCAGAATATATTTACTTTATAAAGTAAATATGTATAAAGGAGGGTAATATCCTGAATTAAACATGCTAGTTGATGGACGAAAAGTAATCATCCCATTGGGTATGGTTTTCTCGTTTGGCAAATGCAGCAAATGTTTGGTATGCTAAGACTGGGAGTTTCAGAAACATAACCGTTATTAAGCGCTAGCCTTATGAATAAATTCCATAAATTCGTTTCGGGCAAGACGGTCCGTGCGAAAAACACCCCGCATCGAGCTGGTGATGGTGTTGGTATTTGTTTTTTCAACACCTCTCATCATCATGCACATATGCTGGGCTTCTGTCACCACAGCCACACCTTGTGGTTGAATGGCTTCTTCAATGGATTGGGCGATTTGCAGAGTCAAACGTTCCTGCAATTGCAGACGCCTGCTGAACACTTCCACCAGCCGGGGCATTTTCGATAATCCAATTACTTTTCCGTTGGGAATATAACCAACATGTGCCTTCCCGTAAAATGGAAGGATATGATGTTCACACAGGCTAAAGAAATCTATGTCCGTGACAACCACCATTTCATCGATGTCTTCCTCAAAAATTGCGTTATTGATGATGGATTCGATATCCTGGTCATACCCCCGTGTCAGAAAGCGTAAAGCACGAGCCATACGTTTGGGAGTTTTTATCAATCCTTGTCGATCCGGATTTTCTCCAATCCATTTCAACATTTCGCGTCCGACTTTTTCCAATGGATCGGAAGCCCCAACCTCCATTTCCTCCCGAACATGAGTATTGGTAGGTGGATTGATGAGTGGTGAAGCTTGTTTAATCATTCTATTTTCCCGGTTTTCTTGATGCTCAAGAGAACTATGTATATTTTCAGACATTAAATAAACCGTTCAACCAACCTTTTTTTTAAGGACCGGTGTATGCCGCAGAGTTGTTTGCCGATTCCCAAAGCCGCAACCGTTTCAACATCCCTTCCGGTAGATGTGTGTCTAGAATGTGCCAGAATGTGACTACAAGATTTTCCACCGTGGGAATCACATCCTTGGTAAACAGGACATCATGATTGAAATGGTGATGATCGACTTTTGAAATGATCTCCTGCTGGATGATACGATCAAGTTCTGCAAGGTTCACAATCATCCCCGTTTCTGGATCAGCCTCTCCTTGAACGGTCACTTCTAAATAATAATTATGACCATGACCGTATAGATTATTGCAGGGGCCATAAAGACGCTGGTTTTCTTCATCGCTTAAATAAGGGCTATGAAGCCGATGTGAAGCGGCAAAATGCGTTCTTCGGGTCAATTCAAGAGGCATATGTACAACTCCATTTGTTTAATCCTGTCATTTTATTGTTCAATATTTATGAGTGATTATAAAACATTTCAGAATATTATATCGCTTCTTATTCCAAAACAGGTAATGATTGTTTGGATATATTCGCAATACTGATTTGTTGAGCCACCGATTCCGCCACTTTAATAAATTCTTGGCTCACATCAGATTCAGGCTCAGCCAAAAGGATGGGGGTACCGGCATCTCCCCCAACAGCTATCCTTGGTTCTATCGGAATTTTTCCCAACAGAGGAGCTTCATATTTTTTCGCCAATTGCTCTCCACCACCGGTACCAAAAATATCATAACGCTTATTGTTATCGGGACAAATAAAATAGGACATATTTTCCACAATCCCCAAAATCGGGACATTCACCCGTTTAAACATCATAATAGCACGCTGAACGTCTGCCTGTGCCACTTCTTGAGGGGTAGTTACCAACACGGCTCCAGCTAATGGTGCCAATTGCGTCAAACTCAATTGGGCGTCACCTGTACCGGGAGGCATATCGACAACCAGATAGTCCAATTCTTCCCAGGCCACCTGCCGCAAAAATTGCTGCACCAGACTATGCAGCATGGGACCGCGCCAAACCACAGGTTGATCACCTGGAGCGACAAGTCCGACCGAGATAACCTTCATTCCTTTTATTTCCGGTGGGAATATTTGTTTTCCATCCGAATGAGGTGGATCTTTAAGTCCCAACATTTGGGGAATATTCGGCCCATACGCGTCCGCATCCATTAATCCTACTTTAGCGCCTGTATTCAATAGAGATAAAGCAAGGTTGACCGCCACGGTTGATTTCCCGACACCGCCTTTCCCGCTGGAAACGGCAAATATATTTTTAACGCCGGGGATTTCTTCCTTTTCCGGGACCTTACCTTGAGCCTTCACGTTGGAGGACATGTTGATTTCCACCTTTTCAACTCCTGGTACTTGGGAGACAGCTTCTCGGCAGTCATTTTCGATTTTTTCTTTTAAGGGACAAGCGGGAGTGGTCAATTCCACGGTAAAAGCGACTTTACCGCCGTCAGTTTGAACATCTTTGATCATACCCAATGAAACTAAATCTTTGTGTAAATCCGGATCCTGAACGGTCCCTAATGCCTTCAATACAGCATCCTCCGATACTTGATCTTCCTTCTTGTTTTTTGAAAATAAAGCCACTTGACTAACTCTCCTTCTTTTTCAGGATAACAGGATAACATGACGAATTTTATCCTGAAATTTAGATTTTTTACAGTTTTTCTTATTTACTTTTAACACCGGTTCTTATCATCTCGGCAAGACACACTCTTTAATCTGGGAGACGCCTGCGGCCCTTTTTCATTAAAAAAACAGAAAATGATTGTAATCAACATTAAAAATATTCTTTTTAACTTACTTAATAAAATACCTTGTATGTTAAAAGCATGTAAGTGCTATTCATTAGGCTGTTATTGTAAACAGCCGGAGAAGACAACTTATTCAGAATGGCTGTAAATCTATGGACTTTTTCATTATATTCTATTAAGTTCTATTGCGGTAATCTGCATTAATATCTATATAAGCATTTGATAAATCAGTAGTTATATAAAAATCTTCCTTATCGCCTTGATGCAGGTCCAATGTGATTTCATATTCAGACTGTTTCATAACGGCAGCTGCGTTTTTTTCTTCATAACCGGCCCGTTCACCTTGCTGCATAACCTGGACTTCATCCAGCCACATATCGATTTTTGTGGGATTGAAATAAATATTGGAATAACCGGCGGCGGTAATGAAACGTCCCCAGTTAGGATCTTGCCCATGAAACGCCGTCTTGACCAAACTGGAAGTGGCTACTGAACGTGCAACTTGAGCGGCTTCTTCACTTGTATTCGCTCCCCTGACACGAACAACAACAACTTTGGAAACTCCTTCCCCATCTCGGGCCAATTGATAAGCTAAATCAAAACATAAATCCTGAATCGCTTGTAAAAAACCTTCGGCGAGAATACCATCGTCCGGCTTGATTTCTGTTCCCGATGCCAATCCATTCGCCAGCAGCAAAACGGTGTCGCAACAGCTGGTATCACCATCTACACTCAAGCGATTGAAACTTTTTTCGACCGCTTCAATAAGAAAAGATCGCAGACCGCAACTGCAAATCCTGGCATCCGTGGTCAAAAAAGCGAACAGGGTGGCCATATTGGGATGAATCATACCAGCGCCTTTGGCTACACCGCCCAGAGTAAACGTATGGCCTTCCACAAATAATTTTCGGGCTGAATATTTGGGAACCGTATCCGTCGTCATAATTGCGTTGGCAAATTCGATTCCGCCTTCCTCGCTCAGTTTCGGAATAAGCGATTCAATTCCTGTGCGTATTGGAGGTAATGGAAGGTATTCTCCAATAACACCGGTTGAATTAGGGAGTACATCCTGATGAGGCATATTTAATTGTCGAGCGACACAGCGAGCCATTTCTCGAGCATCCAAAAGTCCCCGTTCGCCCGTACATGCGTTGGCGTTTCCGCTGTTGACAATAATTGCCTGTGCATTCCCGTCCTCCAAGTGTTCACGGGAGACCAACAATGAAGCCCCTTTTATAACATTTGTGGTAAACACTCCCGCTGCCGAACAACGAACTTGAGAAACCAGCAAACCGAGATCCGGCTTACCTGAAGCTTTGATCCCCGCCGTCACTCCGGCCGCTTTGAAACCAGCGGGGCTGGTAACAGACCCATTTCCAATCGATTCTATTTTGATTCTCATCTTTTATCTCTTTCAATACAATCATCATCTACCTGCCAGACAAGCGATCGCTTAAAAAATTATAATTCAATGCAAAATATTGGAGTAATAATGATATAGGTCTCTCGCAACATCAGCCCAATCCCGGCCTATATCATTGATAGTCATTTTTGTCTCTTGGTTAAAATCAAGAAAAGCCTCTTTCCATCTGGATTCATTTAACGTCTCAACATAAACGGCTTTTTCTCCCAAAATTTCATGATGAACCGGAATCGAGGAAGCTAATACGGGTGTTCCGCAAGCGATTGATTCGACTGCCGGTAAGTCAAAACCTTCATAGATTGAAGGTGCAATCAACGCCTTCGCGTGGCGGTAAAAAGCGGGTAAATGTTCTTCGGGTACAAATCCCGTCTTTTTCACTCTGTGAGCTGCCAATTCAGCCGATGTATGCATCCAGCCAAGCCGCCCGGCAAGTACTAAATCTGCATCAAGACCGCTTCCCAAAGCAGATTGAAAAGCCGAGAGAATTGTTGAAAGGTTTTTCCGTGGTTCTATGGTGCCAACTATCAAAAAATACGGGGAATCCAGCTGGTATTGATCAAGGATGGCTCGATCCTCCGGATTTGTATTCGGGTGAAACTTCTCTTTATCAACGGCCAAATGCACTGGAACAATGGGACTCTGGGTAATGTTTAAAGAATTGATTTCATCCGCTATAAATTTGGAATCCGTTATGATCATGTCAGCGAGTTGTAATGAGTGGCTGATGAACCATGGATAATACCACCGGCGCATATGAGGAATGGTGTGTGAATACTTTTGAAAAGCCAAATCATGAACAGTAACCACATGCCTGGCTTTGATTTTCCTCAATACAGGAGCTACAAAAGCAGGTGAATGAAAAATATCAGGATTGAGAGAATTCAACCTTTCAGGAAGAAAAATTTGTTCCCACAGGATCCGATGAAAAGCGGAACGAATGGCAATCGAATAAAAACGAATATTTGAACAGCCATACCATTCTTGGGGGATACTAAAATCGGCTGGAATTAACACCGATAATTCAATGTCTGAGAATTTTTGCTGAACAAAACCATGGATTATACCCCACGAATAACGTCCGGTTCCACTTCGGTTTGTGATAGACACAGCATTTATTGCCACATGCATAAGACACAATCAACCTTATTTATTCTCGCTTGCAATGAGTACATCTGCTGAAATTGATTACCCACTATTCGTTTCAATTCTGGAAAGAACATCACTTAGATGGTGGTCCAATTTTTTTGCCACGCGTTCGGCGGAATACAATTGCTCTGCCCTGATTCGGCCTTGAAACGAAAAATCACGGCGTAGACGTTCATCCTGTTGAAGCAATTCAATACATTCAGCCAGTTTGGGGGATTTATTTTCTGGAAAGATTAATCCGGCATCATCCACCACTTCCGGAATTGCGCCGCAATCTGAACCTATAACCGGGACACCGCAAGCCATGGCTTCGACAAGCACACGGCCAAACTGCTCCTGCCACTGTTTTGTGGTCTTCGAGGGAAGCACAATTGCATCGCATTCATGATAAAAATCAGGCAAATCCTCATGAGGAATGGTTTTCAAAAAAGCGACTTGTTCCTGAACGCCCAGTTCCTTAGCGAGTACAGCCAGCCGGTGGCTTGCCGGGCCTTCGCCGGCTACTCGGAGCCGAACGCTATCGTTCAATTCCTCCAAAGCCCACAACAACGTATCGATACCTTTTTCATCTGCCAGGCGGCCTACGTATCCCAGTGTAAAAAATTCTCCATTGGATCGCGGTTCTTTATAAGTAAATTTGTCTAGGTTAACCGCTGAAGGGAGTACATCCCACATTTTGTTGTATTTCTTTCTCTCCAATACTTTTCCAACGGTTGTATTCGATACCAAAATCCGGTTGGCTTGCCGTAGTATATATTGCTCAAACCATCCAAACGGAGGTGGATAACGCTTATAAATATCTTGATAAGAGAAAAGAATGATGGGGACATTTGGTACAGCACGCCGCGACCAGTAGGTGCTGAACCACCCCATCAAAGAAAAAGGTTCCTCGATGACAAATAAAATATCGGGGTTGATATTGTTATATATCCATGGAAGTAATAGTTGTACATGAGTCGCTCCATGAAATTTAAACAAAGGATAATGGATATGAAGGTTTATAGGTTCATTCTCAATTTGTTGAAACCTGGTGCTCCTAGGCAGAGCCTTCTTCCATGAACTCGCCGCCAGGAGATGCACATTCCATCCGTATTCTTTTTGTAATATCCAAAAAGGTTTTCGATAAGATGGATACAGACCGCCATGCCATATTATTAATACTTTTTTAGACATAATTTAGATAGTTATCTTTCCGGAAAAAAACTTTGCTGAGATTTAGGGTAAAGCAAAATGATTTTTAAGCTGTTGTAACCGCTGTTCACCGATTCCGGAAACCGCATCGACATCGTCCCAGTTCCGGAAACCTCTCTGCTGAATTCTCGCTTTCAAAATAGAATCAGCAAGCGTTGGGCCGATTCCGGAAACCGCCATCAATTCGCTGCGGGTCGCATGATTCAACGAGGATTTAACACCGTATCCGGCTTGGGTATTTGGCGATTGCTTTATTGAATTGAAAGGCACCGGAATTAAATGACGTGTATTTGCCTCACGCGAAAAATGCCGTGTATTTTTTCTATCTTGAACATATTGAAGCATTTGTTCAAGTTTAGAGTCTCCGATCCCTTCTGTATCCAGTACTTGTTGTTTCGATGTAAATTTCCCGAGTTGCTGCCTTTGATTAAGCAGCCGGTTTGACAAAACCTCACCGACACCGGGAATATCTTTTAGCTGATTCTTACCTGCGATATTGAGAAAATTGAGCAAAAGTACTGTCTCAGTGCTTAAATCCGGTTGAATGAGTGTGTTCGTCGCAGTAACTGGTTCAGTCGAATCAAAAGGTGTTGATCCAGGGTGGATAATAGTGATCTCTGCGGTTTTCCCCGCTCCCCGGTGGGATTCATAAGCCACTCCCGCCAGAATGAACAATCCCAATAGAATGGCGAGGACTAATTCATTACGCTGCATGATGTTCAATATGAATTTGTTTATACGACTACATTCATTAATTTGCCGAGTATATATATTTTCTTTCTGATTTCCTTTCCCTCAAACCAACGGGTAATCTGAGGGTTCTGATTCGCCGCTTCCCAGATTGTATCTTCGTCTGCGTTTGCGGGGACTTCCACTTTTCCACGGACTTTGCCATTGACCTGAATAATGATATTCATGGTCTCAACCTTCAAAAATTCAGGATTGTATGAAGGCCACGGCTGCTTCTGCACGAACTCCTGCTTGCCGATAGACTCCCAAAGTTCCTCGCAAAGATGGGGAGCAAACGGATTCAACAAAAGGATTAGTGTCTCAGCAGCCTCGCGAAAGATGGGAAAATCGGCGGCATTAATGTCACCATCACTGGTCAAGCGATACATTTCATTGACCAATTCCATTATCTTGGCAATTGCGGTGTTCAAGTTCATCCGCTCACCGATATCGGTTGTGACAGCCTGAATTGCATTGTGACATAACCGCCTAAGATCGATAGCGGCACTGCTGGGATTTTCCTCTATTTCGACAACTTCTTCACGCAAAACATGAGCATAACGCATAATCAATCGATATACGCGATCTACAAAACGTGCTGAACCGATCACCCCTTCATCGCTCCATTCGAGGTCTCTGTCAGGAGGCGAGGTGAATAAAATGAAAATCCTGGCAGCATCGGCTCCATATTTTTCCAAAATTTCACCTGGATCGACTACATTTCCCTTCGATTTTGACATCTTGGCCCCATCTTTGGTAACCATGCCTTGCGTGACCAACTTGGTGAAGGGTTCATCCACATTTAACATGCCGATATCTTTTAAGGCTTTGGTGAAGAAACGTGAATAAAGTAAATGCAAAACAGCGTGTTCCACTCCACCGATATAGAGATCCACCGGCATCCAATGATTTGCAGTATTGGGATCAAAAGGTTTTTCTGTATTATTCGCATCCGTATAGCGTAGAAAATACCATGAGGAATCGAAAAATGTATCAACTGTATCGGTTTCCCGCTGTGCAGAACCTCCACATTTGGGGCAAGAGGTATGAACAAAACCTTGATGACGAGCCAGAAGTGAGCCTTCACCGGTCAATTCAATGTCAATGGGCAAATTGACCGGTAAATCATTTTCATCGACAGGTACAATTCCGCATTTTTCACAATGAATTAATGGAATTGGCATTCCCCAGTACCGTTGCCGTGAAATTCCCCAATCCCGAAGACGATAATTGATGGTTCCTTTACCGATTTCTTTTTCTTCCATCCAGGAGATGATTGCCTTTTTTCCATCTTCATTAGGCATACCATTGAATTGCCCGGAATTAACCATCAATCCTGCTCCGGTCCAGGCTTCATCCATTTCCTCTGCTGTGTCAAACTCAGCGGATTCTGGTTTAATAACCAGCCGCATGGGCAGTTGGTACTTTTGGGCGAATTCAAAGTCCCGCTGATCATGCGTAGGAACGGCCATAATCGCTCCGGTTCCATACTCAACCAACACATAATTGGCAATCCAAATCGGGATTTTTTCGCCATTTACGGGATTAACTGCATACCGTCCAGTGAAAACGCCTTCTTTCACTGTGGCTTCATCGGTGCGGGACACTTTGTCCATTCTGGAGACTTTTCCCATAAATTGCCGGCAAGACTTTTCCTCTTTAGTGCCCGATATCAAAATCTCCACTAAAGGATGTTCCGGAGCCAGAACCATATAGGTTGCCCCGAAAATCGTATCGGGGCGTGTGGTGAATACTGGAATTTCAGTCCCTTCGGATGGCCCATCGGCCACACGGAAAAATATTTCGGCGCCTTCAGAACGGCCTATCCAATTTCGCTGCATAGTGACCACTTTTTGCGGCCATTCATTCAAAAGTTCCAAATCATTCAGCAGTTGCTCAGCATACGCCGTAATCTTTATGTACCACTGGGGCATATATTTTTGAGTGACTACAGCATCACAGCGCCAGCACAGTCCATTGACCACCTGTTCATTGGCCAGAACTGTTTGGCATGTTGGACACCAATTCAACAATCCCTCTTTCCGGTAAACCAAACCATGTTCCCAGAATTTGAGAAATATCCACTGTCCCCATTTGTAATATTCTTCATCACAAGTGGCAAATTCCCGATCCCAATCATAAGAAAGCCCCAGTGCTTTCTGTTGCTGCCTCATCTCGTGGATGTTGTTATACGTCCATTCAGCGGGATGTATTTTATTTTTGATGGCGGCGTTCTCAGCCGGGAGTCCGAAAGCGTCAAATCCCATAGGATGAAGCACTCTCATGCCCTGCATGCTGTAAAATCGGGCCATCACATCACCAATGGCATAATTACGCAAATGTCCCATATGCAACTTCCCGGAAGGATAGGGAAACATTTCCAGACAGTAAAATTTATCCCCTTTCCCTTCAAGCAATGTTTTGAAAGTTCTTTCTTCCTCCCATTTGCACTGCCATTTTTTCTCAACTTGTTGGAAAGGGAAATGATCTGCTATATCACTCGACGGTGAAATAACGGACGTATTGGTAACTGAAGATTCGGAGGCTGACATGACGTTTTTAACTCCATAAAATTCAATACACAATGAGTGGCTTAAATTAAATATTCTAACCGCTCCGTCTTTTTCTCTCAATTCAGACAGTTAATACGTAAGCATGATTTAGTAACGCCGGCATTTTGCCGGCTCTTTCATGCCGCCGGAACGGCGGCGTTACATTCTGAGAGATCATTTCTCAGAACGAATGCTGCGAAAAAAGTAGTATGATCATTGTACCGAAGGCTCAAAAATAGAAAAGGCCGAACATCACAAGTCCGGCATAGGTCTTTCAGAGAAAAATCAATCACGCAGAGTTATTTTTCTTAGAGAAAATCAAAGTCTTACGACATTGAGCGCCTTTAGACCTTTTTCTCCATCCACTAATTCAAATTCCACTTCCTCATTCACCTTAAGTGTTTTAAATCCATCACCTTGAATATCTTGATAATGAACAAAAACATCTTTTCCGTTCTCTTGCTCGATAAATCCATATCCTTTTTGATTACTGAACCACTTAACTTTCCCCCGTGACAAAGCCCTAAACCTCCTTAGAAATAATACATTCGTGAGGTATCATGCCTCAATTTTTCCAAACATACCATATAACATATGAAATTGTCTATGGTCAACACCGTTTAATATAAAATTGACCACATTTTATATAAAATTCAGAGGATTTTTCTGGTGTTTCTGAAATCCGAGTCCACGTTTTTGGATCAAGATCGTTTCTCGCAGACAACAATTCGAGGGAAAATTATCAAACTGGCTCAAAATCCTCGTTTACAAGGTCTATCGATCATTATTTTGGTTGCTCTTTCAATTTTTCTTTTGATTCAAACGTATGGAAAAATTTACCGGCCGGAAGGAAACGATTTCACGAATTATCTACTCGCATCAAAGCTTGTTTTGCAGGGCAAGTCCCCCTATATGATCCAAGGAGAATCTCCGTTCGCAGCCTATCCTTATCCTTTATTTTTGGCCTTTATTATGATTCCACTTACTGTTTGGCCACTCTGGGCGGCGGGATTTTTATGGTTTACACTCAACCTATTTGCTTTATTTTACAGCACTTACCTTTTTTTATATTTAACTTTCAACAATATATTTTCCGATAAAAAAACGGTATTTGTTCTACTAGTCTGCTTATTGATCTTATTATTAAACATCATTCAAAATAATTTGTTGAACGGCCAAGTCAATTTTCTGGTTCTTTTTCTGTGTTTGCTCTTTTTGTCTTTTTATGAAAAAGAAAAAAACATCGCCGCTTCGATTTTTCTCGCTTTGTCCATTTCAATAAAATTGCTGCCTTTAATTTTTATTTTCTTTCTTCTTTACCGTAGAGAAATCAAAATGTTAGGTTATACGATATTATTCACCACATTATTTTGTCTTGCCCCTTTTTTAACCATGGGATTTCACCTATTTACCAGCTATCAATCATATTTTCAAGCATTGATTTTTAATTCTCAAGAAATGGCGTCACGGTTGTCTTATCACGACATGTATTTCACAATCACAGGATTTATTACTTCTGTTTTCCCAAATATGAACAATACGGCTTTTCTGAACATTCTATCCTGTTTCATTGTTCTTTTTGGGCTTTTCTTATTTGAATGGATATCAAAAAGTCTACCTAAAAGGAATGTTTTGGTTTTTCCATTGTATTTACTAGCTATTCTTTTCGTGAATCCCGTTTCTGAAACCCATCATCTTATTTTCATTGTTCCGGCTATCAGTTTCACATTTTTGTATCTATTATTCTATAATACTTCTTGCGATTGGCTGCAATGGATTTTAGTTGGGTCATTTTGGGGTTTTTTCTACCTTGGAAAATTTTTTAAAGAAGGGCCATATTTATTTCTATCCCTGTTAATACTTTTGAGTTTATTTCTCAAATTAGTTCTCAGCATACAGAAAGGCAACATAAAACACTCCATTGCCTAAATCGCTTTTATGCCTTGAAAAGTAGTAGGTTATCATTAAAAATCCATTAACTGGTTTACAGGTAAAAATCAGAAATTAGTTCGGACATCCTGTCGGCTTAAAGAATCTAACTTTGTTTTAAACGATGTAGTTTGATGAACATACAATCCCCTGTCAGCAATAGTCAAATATCACAAAGTTCTAAAATTTCCCATTGGCTTCTTGTTTTGCTTATTGGTGAAATTGCCTTGATATTCTTTTTCATCCCGGCGGGACGTTTTCATTCTTCTTTTATGGGACATCCTTTTTCGGTCGGGGGGGAAGTTTACAAAAATTTACCCTTGCTGTTGATCACCTGGATGTTTTGGCGTTATTCCATCAACAAATTTACCTTGCCTTCAACCGTTTTTCATCTTCCCTTCCTGGCTTTGATTTTGGTTTCTTTGTTGTCCAGCATCGGTTCTTCGGATCCATACCAATCCTTTACCGAAGCCTTGGAGTTGATTTCCTATTACCTGTTCTTTCTTATTCTGATCGATATCCCATGGACGAAACATCAGATTCAATGGGTTGCGGGGGCTTTCATACTCGGAAATTTTTGGC
>CAZXSQ010000153.1:11353-13145 GCA_964643335.1 uncultured bacterium | reverse complement strand
GGAACACCACCATGTGTGAACCTTGTACTGGTATTATCACACAAGCAGGAGGATTCTGTCAAGAGAAAAATTCGTTTGAGAAAAATCCATTTGATCCTTTTGACAAATCCCCACGTGCACCTCCACAGATTGCAAAGGCGCCCCGCCGACACCCCACACGGGTAGAGCAAGCGTCCCCGCTTGCCCATGGGAGCGCAGGCATCCAGCCTGCCAAATTGTGGTGCGGACATCCTGTCTGCACACCATAACGGGTAAAGCAAGCGTCCCCGCTTGCCAAGGTAACACTGGCTACTAAGCCTGCAAATCTAAGAGAGGTGCAACATGAAACAACAAAACTCAAAACCCTTGGCGAAATGGATCATCCCATTCGCCATCTTAACAATCATAATGAGCCACACAGCCATTTCACAAGAGATCGAATCTTACCCCCAGCCGGTTTCCGAATACGTCGAGAAAACCGCCCCGGGTACGATGACTTTTCTGAGTTATCCCAAGTATTATCGCAATGCCAACAATGACTTGCAGCTGACCGATACCACGCTGCGCCCATCCGATGATCCGAATTGGGATTATCAGGTCACGGCAGGTATATGGTCGTTGCATGTCCGCACGGATGGAACATTTCGGGCAAGCCACGCTGGTGATCGGTTTACCTACCGCTTCGCTGATGTAGGTATCGGAAGAGGTTCGTCCTTCCGTTCTCTCGGCTTAGGCGAGGCTCAATGGAACGATTTCATCGTGATGGGTGACACGATTCGCTGGAACAACGTCTTACCAGATGTAGATATGTCAGTTCGTTACATTCATGATATTTTGAAGGTGGATGTAATCGTGAACCGCGAACTGGTACAGCAGATTCGTAATGATGTGAATTTGGGCAATCTGCCGGTGGATGGATTTCTGACGGCCAAGTTTGATATCCCAAGTTTTTTGATGACCGGCGAAGCGCGTATGGGTAATGAAATTCGTGACTTATATGGCGAATCGTTGGAAGTAAACCAGCCGGTCAGGTTCTTGAAAAATGATGAATTGTATCATTCCTTACGTCCGGTAAACGTTGAATTATTGAACGAAAGCGGTGAGCCGGTGATACTTCGTGAGAACAATGAAATCAGACAATTTCGGACAGCACAGCTATGGCAATTATTGCGTAGTGCTCCGGGTACAGCGGAAATGTCGTTATTACTTGATGACATCCTCGAATTACCGGATGGTGATATCGTCATCGACCCCTCGTTTGATTTTCAACAAGGGAGTTCGGGCTATACCGGTTGTGAAGATTCAACGTTATATCTCAACGAGAATGAAAATCCCGACCGTTCAACCTACAACTGCGGCGGGATGACATACATGTTCTTGTGGGCTTATGATTCAGGACTAGACCCATTCTTCGATTCAAGAATCTTGAAGATACCTTACCGAATGGGAATATAATTGCTGCTACATTGGAATTGGAATTGGATAGTCATTCCGGATCATCGAATCCTAATTTATATCCGATACAGAGTTATGCCATTAATGATTCCTCGGATAATTGGATCGAGGGGAATGGGAATTTTAGTGAATATTCGAATGAGAATTGGGTAACGTGGTCTCATCGTCAATTGTATAACAATTACACCTGGTCGGATGCAGGTGCCGGATATGATGACCGCTATGGAAAGGCTGGACCGGAGGTGGATATCGTGAACATTACTACATCCGAAGACACCGTAGACATACCGATCCACCCGAACATTATTCGAAAATGGATCGTCGATAGTAATGACAGCGATGAAGTGAACGGCATCGT
>CAZXSQ010000153.1:0-11343 GCA_964643335.1 uncultured bacterium | reverse complement strand
TTATGGAAGCCGAGAATAAAACGTATGATTCTTGGTCCTATAATTGGTGTTCGAGAAATAACACAACTGTTTCATCACGCCCAAAATTGGTCGTGGATCACTCACCCACAGATTTCGGTGTGTGGGTAGTGCACGATTATTGGGTAGAAAGTGCTACATTGAGTGGTAATCTGCAACGGGCAGCGGATGATGAATTTAAAATCGTCCGCTATTTGGATGAAGTCAGTACCGCAGAATTCACCGAATTCTTATCGGAAGCAAAGGACAAAGGCTTCAAAGTTGTTGTTCACAGTCCCGTAGCTGCCAGTTGTACTGCTTCCGCTTCATCCGCAGTAGAATATGCAGATCATATCAAAGAATTGTTGACCTTAGGATATTCCTATATCCAGGACGGCACCGTTTTCGGCATTGAGATTGGTGGCGAAGAAGAAGGAAAACAATTCTGGTGGGAAGACGGATTTACTCCTGAATTAGAATGGTGGTTTGGAAACCAAGTGCAGGGTGCCAGTTTTGCACAATATTATCTTGAAGCAAGAGACGTCATAAAGAATACCCAAAATTATCCCGATTGGAATAAATTGGAAATTTGGAGTGGCGGCACCCCTTGGCAACATGAGAGTTTAGCTTACGCTGAAGATTCAGAATATGGTAATGCTGGTAATTTCATCAAAGGTTACATAGCGGCAGTCATCGAAGCGGCAACACTTGATCAAGTCGAACCACATAACTATCTCCCTGATGCTATTTCGATTCACGGATATAGTATGGCTTATTCGCCTGAGTATTTTGTTAATACAACAGGTGGAGATTATGACGCTTATGTAACTGAGTGGTTTGATCGTCTAGGTGAATTATATGATATCTGCAGTATCAATGGATATGTTCCAAAATTCGCAATGACGGAATATGGATTCAGTCCTTACGAACACGCAAGAAATCCCTTTGCCCCCTCTGGTGCAAGTGAAATTTCTCATGCCGTGTATTATCTACGTTCCTGCTTGATCAATGCGACCGTACGTGAAGCCACTGGAGTTGGGTGGAAAAATATCAATTACATTTCTCATCCGGGTGGTATCATCGATGATGGACAATGGATCCAGGATTACGGATTTCACAATCCTCCAGATGCTGGAGAAGGCTATCCATTCGGAAGTGACCGAGCAATTAAGTTTGTTGCGCGTAACTTATTTGATGATAATGTGACTTCACCGACACCTGAGTTGAAATTACAAGATTCCGACACCACTGTTTGGCTACCAGTGCAAAGAGGTGAATATAATCAACAAGATGACGAAGGCCATGCATGGTGTGGTTGGGAAACGCAGGATGGCGCCAACAGACAAAAATGGGGCGCTATCTGGCGATATCGCAGAGATAATGATAATTATTATGAATCCCCATCGAACGAATCCCGGGATTTCGAAGTTCCTGGAAATTCACCATTAACTGTTTCCAATCTTTACCGGATGGATATAGATGACGGTACCGCGCCGATTATCATAGTTTCTGGTACGGTTTCAAAGACATACAGTGGTGGTATAACAAAGTTTTCGATTCCTAATGTGAATGAAAATCCGGTTATCATCAAGTTTAATTAACTTTAGATAACCTAAAACTAGAAAAAGGAGTTTATCATGTTAAAAAAAATAATTATAAAAATGTTAACAATTACTATAATAACAAGTATTATAATCACTAATGTGTATTCTCAAAGTCAGCCGAATTTAACAATTCATAATGAGGGAGAAGATGGAATTTCATCCATTACGTTTTCCCCTGATGGTTCAAAAATAATGACAACCTGGAAAACAGTAAAAATTTTTGATGCACATACGGGTGAACTACTAAAAATCTTACGTCCTGAAATTGCCCCAATGACGGCAGCTTTTTCACCGGATGAAAAACTGGTAGTAACTGCTGGTGCGGATATGTTGGCTAAATTGTATGATTTGGAAAGTGCAACTGAAATTTTTTCTTTCCAAGGGATATTACCATATCGTCAAGTCGAAATGTTTATAGCCTCAGTTTTTATGCCAAACGGGAATCAAGTCATTTTAGGCAGTTTGAGAGGAGATATTTATTTCTGGGATTTAGTAACAAACGATGGTGTAAAAATTGCTGATACAGGCACCAATATAAGCAAGCATTATCTTTATCCGGATGGTTCCAAATTAATATCTGGTTTATATGTGTTTTCTATCCCCGATGGTGAGCTATTGCATACATTTCCTGGCCGTGGACATTTAACTTCAGATGGTGAAACAATCTTTACTGCTCATCATACGGGAAGTAGTAGTCAGTTTTTACATGTCATAAGTTGGGATGCTCAAACATTTGAAAAAATAAAAGAATATCCAACTTTTCATGAAGATTTGGATGATATAATTTTTTCACCAGATGGGAATTTTTTCTTCGCGTTAGAAGATCCAAATGATGTAAGAGCAAATATGCCAAGATTGTTTGGAGTGAATGAAGGTGCTGCCCTCCGCACTTTTATTCCCAATAGAGATGATGTCGCTGTTGATAATATCGTATTTTCTCCTGATGGAAAACGCGTGGCAATGAGTTTTGAAGACACAGTATACATCTGGGACATCAGCGACTTAACCGCAAGCGTGAAACAAGCTGATCAGTATTGAGAATGAGTTACATAAGTAAGTCCCGGCGGGTGTGGAGCCTACTCTCCACACCCGCCGCTTGGGGGCGCGGACAGCCCACACCTTTTTGTCTGAATCGGGATACCCAGGATGATCTGGATGACCAGGATAACAGCCTATCAATGAAAGCATCTTGTAAATCCTTCAATCCTGACCATCCCGATTCAGACAAAACCCAACACCCAACCACCATTTCAACGCTACGTTCACATTTTACACAAAACAGCTACATAACTTATCATTTTATATTCTATATCCGGTCAATTTATATAGCCGGCTAATCCTTATTGATAAAAAACATGGAATAATGCTTGCGGTATCTATTCAAAAACATTTAAAATGATTTTTATGCAAGATACAATTTGATGAAAAAAAGAGGAGATATTCTTCAGCCGCTTTTTGTTTGATTTGGTGCCTAGCCGTTTTGGTTTCATCAGTACGCGCCTATTTTGGAATAAAAAGAGCCGGTCGGCAGGATGCCGGCGTTACATATAAGTTGGTACATATTATGAATGGAAATAATCAAGAAACAAAAAAACATCAAGCGATTCGATATGATGTTACCCGCTTTAGTGAAGATGATTTGTTTTTGTTTAATGAAGGCAGCCATTTTCATCTTTATGATAAACTCGGTGCTCATCCCATGACTACGGGAGACGGAGTCAACGGTACCTATTTCGCTGTTTGGGCTCCTAATGCTTTAGAGGTATCCGTTATCGGCGATTTCAATCATTGGGAAAAAGACAAACATTACCTTTATGCTCGCGGTGCAGCGGGTATTTGGGAAGGATTCATCCCCCATATTGATAAAGGAACTCAATACAAATTTCACATTCGCAGCCGTTATCAGGAGTATCGTGTCGATAAAGCCGATCCTTATGGTTTTCGTCACGAACCCCCCCCGTTAACCGCTTCAGTCGTATGGCGTTTAGAATATCAATGGGGCGATGAAGAATGGATGAACCGGCGCAAGGAACGCAACAGCCACACTTCAGCCGTGTCCATTTATGAAGTGCATCTTGGTTCATGGATGCGGGTTTCCGAAGAAGGAAATCGCTCACTCACATACCGCGAACTGGCACCCAGGTTGGCGGACTATGTGGAGCGGTTGGGTTTTACCCATGTGGAATTTTTACCCATCATGGAGCATCCTTTTTTTGGTTCATGGGGATATCAGGTAACTGGGTATTTCGCTCCTACAAGCCGTTATGGCACACCGCAGGATTTTATGTATCTTGTGGATTATCTCCATCAAAAGAATATCGGCATCATTTTGGATTGGGTTCCCTCTCATTTTCCCACCGATGAGCACGGTCTGGGTTATTTTGATGGAACTCATCTGTACGAACATTCCGATCCCCGTCAGGGTTTCCATCCTGATTGGAACAGTTTGATTTTTAATTACGGGCGCAAAGAAGTGCAGAGTTTCTTATATAGCAGCGCTTTCTTCTGGGTGGATAAATATCATATTGACGGGTACAGAGTGGATGCCGTTGCGTCCATGCTCTACCTGAATTATTCCCGCGAGGGAGGCGAATGGGTGCCCAATCAATATGGAGGAAATGAGAACATCGAAGCCATTGAATTCTTGCGGCGTTTCAATCATGAACTGTATGGAAAGTATCCCGATATTGCTACCTATGCGGAAGAATCCACCTCCTGGCCCATGGTGTCGCGGCCGACTTATGTAGGCGGATTGGGCTTCGGTTATAAGTGGGATATGGGTTGGATGCATGATACCTTGGAGTATTTTTCTCAAGATCCGATTTTCCGAAAGTTCAATCATAATAAAATAACCTTTCGTATGATGTACGCCTATTCGGAAAACTTTGTGCTACCTCTTTCACATGATGAAGTGGTTCATGGAAAAGGGTCTCTGATAAATAAGATGCCGGGGGATTATTGGCATAAATTTGCGAACCTTCGTGCACTTCTGGGATATCAATATCTGCAGCCGGGTAAAAAGTTACTCTTTATGGGAGGTGAATTCGCTCAGTGGAAGGAATGGGCACATGATGAAAAACTCGATTGGAACTTGCTTGCTTATCCTTTGCATCGCGGTGTACAACAATGGATTCAGGATTTAAATCATGTGTACCGGCAAGAACCTGCTATCCATGAACTGGACAACCATCCTGATGGTTTTGAATGGGTGGATTGCCTTGATTATGAGAACAGCGTGATTAGTTTTCTTCGCATGGGTTCTACAACCGGTGACTTTATTCTGGCAGTATTCAATTTGACACCGATTCCCCGTGAAGCTTACCGTATCGGAGTTCCACGTGGCGGCTATTGGCAGGAACGGCTGAATAGCGATTCGGATAGTTACGGTGGAAGTGGAAGAGGAAATTTTGGCGGCCTCGATGCCGAACCGGTACCGAATCACCACCACCCCTTTTCTTTGAATCTCGAATTGCCGCCGCTCAGCTGTCTGGTATTCAGAAATTCAGAATCTTAATGATTTTTGTAAAATCCGATCTCATTGAAACAATAGAAAATTATGTGTCTTTAAGATAAACGCTTTTTGATTTGGTCATTAACCGCTTATAATTTAATACACACAAAAGAAATGGAATGATCGTATTTTGAATAGCACTTTCCAAAATAAAATAACCTTCATTTTCTCTTTCCCAGCGTTATGTATAGCTTCTTTTATCTCCTTTATTTTGGTGGATATTATACCAGTATGTGTAGAAGGATATTCTATTTCTTATACCTTCATTGCTCTGCTTGAAGGGGTGCTTATTCTTCAATTATTATTGGCCTGGCGAGAGATAAGCAAAGAATCTTTTATTCCCTATCTTTATTTGTTTGCCGCCTTTTTTTGCGTTCGAGTTGCTTATCGTGTGGCACAAACAATGTCCGTTTTTTGGTGGCTTCGAGCGGCAGAGGTTCATAATCTGTTTATTGGATTTTTATGGTATAGTCTTGGTATTGTCTTACTGCACCCGAAGGCGTTTTTCTTCGCTCAACGGATTGCTGATGATGTTGCAAACCTGTCAAAAAATCGAAAGCGGATTTATTTGATAGGATGGTTTATATTGCTTGCTTTACTTTTTTGGGGCTTCAAATCCAAACATATTACTCGCGACGGGGCAGATTGGATTCTGCGTACAGGGAAACCGGTTTGGCATTTATACATGCGTGAACCGTTGACCATTGGATTGTACCGTTGGGTTTTTCTGGCGGTTAAACCATTGGTCTATGTGAACACGTACCAGGTGATCTCCACCCTTTCTATTATTTCCGGATTATGGTGTCTGGGATGGATGCATCGGCTGGTTCAACAACAGTATTCAGATGCATTTAAAGTTTTCTTGGCGTGGCTGCTGATGCTGTCATCCGGGGGGATGAAGATATTATTTTTCGGGCATGTGGAAGTGTATCCTGTTTTCATCGCAGGTTTGATTCCAACGTGTTATTATGCGCAAGAATATTTCCATGGCCGGAAAAGTGTTTATCCTGCCGCCATATGTTTTTCTGTTACCTTTTTGCTTCATCTTTCTGCTGGGTGGTTGTTACCGGCTTTCTTTTTGTTGCCATTGTTAAAAGAACGATATTTCAAAAATGCGTTTTCTGATGTTCTCCGATTTGTTTTGATTTTTGTTATGGCTCAGATTTTTTGGTGGGGAGGGCTGCTTCTATTTTGTTATCAGGCTGATATTCAACAAATGCTTGCACGGCTGCATCAAACCTTTTTTGTGGGGCCGGATAGAGCCATGTTCCTGCCATTGTGGGCATGGTTTCAAGGTTTTCATTTATGGGCGCTTTTTAATGAATATTTATATTTATCAGTGTCCGGTTGTGTTTTGATGCCGATAATGCTTTTTTATTTTCTAAGAACTATGAATAGAGCAATGTTTTTTTGGTTTGTGTTATTTGCGGGATATTTTGTGTATACTTTTTTTTGGAATCCCGACCGCGGGTTCCCGGAAGACTGGGATTTGTTTTCTCCTTTAGTGCCTTTGTTATTCTTGTTTCAATTACAGCTAATGCGGGACAAATACGAGGATGAAGAAAATAGCAGTCATTTGCCAAAAGTGAATGGTTTAAGAATGCATGAAAGGTTTCGATTCGTCTATATCGCCTCTTTAGGCGCTCTTCCCTTTGTTTGTGCTCAAATTTGGTATCATCATATTGTTCCTTTTGCTCGTATATAATGCTGATTAAATTAAAGCATTTGGACAGGATACCCATCGTTACTCAATTCATCCACAATTTCATGAACATGATCCTGTCCCCGGGTTTCAATGGTGATATCAAGAAATGTTCTCCCCAGCGGAGCATTCATGAACGAGCGGTTGTGGTAAACTTCCAGCACATTGGCCTGATGCTGGGCAATGCGGTCGGAGACTTTGGCGAGTTGTCCCGGCATATCGGATAGTTCAATACGCAGGCGCGCCATGCGTCCATCCTTTATGAGTCCTCGTTCAATGATCTTCGAAAGAATATTGATGTCGATATTTCCGCCTGAAAGCATCAATACTGTACGTTTGTCTTTCAATGGGAGTTCACGATAAGTCAAAGCCGCTAAAGCAGCGGCTCCCGCTCCTTCAACCAGTGTTTTTTCCACTTCGAGCAGCGTCATAATGGCGGCGGCGATTTCTTCTTCGTCTACCAAAATGATGTCTTCTACATATTTTTGAATGATCGGGTAAGTCAAATGACCAACATTTTTTACCGCGATACCATCTGCCAAAGTGGGCGAAGGCTTCAATGGAATGATTCGTCCCCCATCGTACGATACTTTCATGGCTGGCGCTTCTTTGGCCTGAATACCGTAGATTTTGCATGAGGGAATTTGCTCTTTGATCGCAACCGCAATACCAGAAATCAATCCACCGCCTCCAATCGGTACCAACACCGCTTCCGGCTGAATATCGTCTTCGATGATTTCAAGGCCGATTGTTCCCTGGCCGGACATAACGTGCTCATCATCGAATGCGTTGATAAATACCAGATTATCCCGCTGCTGGCGCATGATGGCTTCGTCATAGGCTTCATCATAGTTGCGGCCGTACAAAAGGACTTCTGCTCCGTAACGCTTTGTGGCGGAAATTTTGTTAAGCGGAGTGCTTTCAGGCATTAAGATGGTGGACTTAATGCCAAGCCGATGAGCATGATAGGCTACCCCTTGCGCATGGTTGCCGGCACTGGCGGCAATCACCCCTCTTCCTTTTTCTTCACCGGAAAGATGCAGCAGCTTGTTTAAGGCTCCTCTTTCCTTAAAAGCTCCGGTCATTTGGAGATTTTCGAGTTTCAAATATACCCGGCTGCCGGTGAGATTACTCAAACTTTGGGTGAATACACACGGAGAGTGATAGATATCCTTATGAATGAGTTGATAGGCGTTTTGTACAGTATTTAATGTGATCATTCATGTTTCTCCAATTTCATAATAAGCACAGCGGTGAAGCAAAACTATAATTTTTTGAATTCTTGTACCACAATAAGTGGCGATTCAAGCCACCTAGTATGATATTAATCGCTATAATTATCATACAACAAAGTGAAAAATATAAAGAAAATTATCTTTTCCCCCTAGAATTATTTTTGTTAAAATATTACGATAGAAATCGTGTGTGTTCTCATTATTCCTTTGAACTCTATCATGGGAAGATTGTTTTTTTGTGTCTTGAAGATGGAGTTGGAAACATGATGAGTCGCGTCACAGTCACTTCTATGTCTTCTTTCTGTCCTTTAATACCCCAAAACTTCGATCATACAATTTCCCTGACTGGTCATTATTTATATTGGCAATGTAATTGCTACAACATATTTTTGTATATTGATAATTAATTTAATACTTTGGCATGTTTCTATGCATAAAGATTAATAAAGGGGGAAGGATAAAGTATATGTATATTTATTGATGTACTGAGAACACACACACACTTTTGTCATCCTTCCCCCATTTTTTTTATATTTTATTGCAGTATCGGATTTATATAACAAAAAATTGTTATATTTTGAAAATATGTTGATATTTTTTGTTGCATTTTAATTTTCCAAAAAGATTGAGAATCTATACATATAAATATGTAAAAAGTTGAAATGATTGGTTTGAGTAGGCGATTTAAGTGGACTTCTTTCTTTTGAATAATCAAACGCTGTTTTAAAAATAAAATCAAAATAAGAAATTATCAACCAAATCAACTTCAAAAGTGAGAATCTTTTTTTAATTCAAATAGAAACAATTCTGTGGAGTCTATGCTAATGCTGGATAATTTGTACGTTTTTTTTGTCGGTTGTTTTGTAATTCTCCAAATTCTTTTTCTGGTTTTTGTCTATCGAAATTATTTAAAACAGGTTAAACAAAAATCATGGATTTTTATTGGGTTTATTGTATTTTTTGTGCTTCTTCCATACCTGATTATTATTATCAATCCAATCAATATAGGCTTATATGGTATTGACAAAATAATGTTGCACTGGTCTGTAAGTATCATACCATTGATTTCAGTTTGTAGTTTAGGAGTTGTCTTATTTTATTTTGTGTCGTTCAAAAATCTGGAAAAAAGGATATGGAACAATGAATTAAGATATAGAAAACTTATTGATGCCATTCCGGATTTGGTTTTCGTAACCAATAATGAATATGAATTGTTGAGAGTCAATAAAGCTTTTGCCGACAAGTTTGGAATAAGTCCAAAAGATGCAATCGGTCAAACCTGTTACAAACTTATTCATGGTGCCGATCAACCTCCTCCCTATTGTTTTGTTCATACCAATACTGAAGAAGGCAAGAAAAAAGGAGAGATGTATGAGAAAAATCTTGGTGGAAATTATCATATAACAGCAACGCCTCTTTATGACCAAAAAGGTAATATTTCCAGTATGGCTCATGTATTCCGTGATGTGACCGACTACAAAAACCTGGAAGAGATTCAGAAAAAAAAGATTAAGGAACTAGAGAAATCTTCCGCAGAAATTCAGACATTAAGTGGACTTATTCCAATCTGCGCATCATGCAAAAAAATTCGTGACCGAGAAGGCCTTTGGAATCAGCTGGAAGAATATATAAGCAAGCACTCAACAGCCAGTTTCACACATACACTCTGTCCGGATTGTGCAAAAGAAATTCATCCTGGCCTATTTGATGAATAATAAGTTTCAGAAAACCAATGCCTTATACACGTCATTTTCCACCTTTTTTGCGATTACCAGAATATATTCCGCTGAGGAGAGAGAAGCTGAATCCGTGCAGCTGGAGAAAATTAATTCCATGAGTGTTTTCCAGGTTTCTGCATCCTGGCTGATTTTTTCAACTTGTTCGTCCATGAACGAGGCTAAACCATGTGTGGAGGCCATCTCTTTTATTTGATAACCCGTTGATGTGAACCAATCATGTACTTCATCAGTGTGGCAATAGTGCATACTGGGAACACGTGATTCCTTTGAGGTTCCATATTGAATGATTTCATTAAATGCAGTTGGGGTGTTTTGGCATACTTCCTCAAAAGAACCAGAGCGTAAGGCATCGCGGATAAAAGTCCAGCGTGGTATCACTGTAACAAAAACTGGAGCATTTGTTTTCATTACCCGATTGCACTCAGCCAAACATTTGAGACGGTCATTCAATTTTGGCATGTGGTAAAGAGGCCCCATGCACAGAACCGCATCAAATCCGTTACTGGGAATATGATCTAAATGTTTTGCGTCTGCAACTGAAATGTTTTCAATATGTTCCGTGATTCCCGCAGCATTAATTTTCTTTCTGGCCAGTTGAACCGATTCCACTGATATATCGAGCAGAGTCATTTTATAGCCTAGTTTAGCCAAGGAAATGCTATATCTACCTGGTCCGCCGCCCAAATCCAGAACCCGCCCACTTTCGGGGAGGTATTTACTCAAGAAATAATGGATGACTTCATACTCAATTCGTCTGTAGGGACTCAAAAACAGGCGGTTCCACTCGTTTTTCGCGTTTAAATCATAATAGTCAGCAACTGGATTGTTCATTTTACCTCGGCGCAATCAAATCAAGGAAAATAATATCTGTGCTTAATGAGATTGATCATATTAATTAATATTTGAAAAAGAATAAACTCAATTACCATGAAAATTCTACACATCCATGAATTTTTCTTTCCATTTGTGGCCGGACCATCCAAGCATATTGCCGATGTTGTTGACTTCACATTTGCACATGAAGATCACGCCATTCTCACTTTTGACTTGTATGATAATCTTGATGAGAAAGACCTTTATCACAATGTACCTATATATCGCTTTAAGCCGGTGACAATGACAGAATGTAGCCGCTTCTTACATCTTGGACCTCATAAAAGTGAAACACTCTCCCAATTCGTTTCTTTTGTCCGGAATATGAATCCAATGTGCATTGTATTGTATTTCACGGGATTTTTATCCGAGTTGGTTCGAACAGCCTTGCCTGAAATGCGGATAGTCTATATGCCGTTTGGGTATCAAAAAGGGGATTATCAGCATATTTTTCGAAACAAAAGAATGAAAATCGCTCTTTGCGGTAATGGATGTGTGAAAGATTATGTCGAAGCCGGCGCCGATCCTCAACAACTCGTTATCATTGAACGTCCCATCGATACGGATTTTTATAAACCTCTGCCTATGAAACGGGATCCACACCGTCTTCTTTACGTTGGACGTATCCACCCAATCAAAAGATTGACGGAATTCATCCAAGCTTTGGTTCCACTTATCAAAA
>CAZXSQ010000152.1:0-13189 GCA_964643335.1 uncultured bacterium | reverse complement strand
GACGGGAAACTGGTTCATGGGTATAGCTACAATGCCGGCGAATTGGGACATATGAAAATCTGCACAGGCGGAAAAGTCTGTGGATGCGGACAAAAAGGCTGCCTTGAAGCATATGCCAGCAAAACCGCCATGATCAAACGGTTTCAAAAAGCGGTTCAAAAGGGTAAAAAAACAATTCTTACCGAACTCGTTGGTGATCAGTGGGCCAAATTGACCAGCAAAGTTTTTCTTAAAGCTTTCGAAGAAAATGATGAGTTGGTTATCAGGGAAGTCCACCGGGCTGCCAAATATACCGGCGTGGCGGTCGGCAGTCTATTGAACATCCTCAGCCCGGAAACCGTTGTGATCGGTGGAGGTTTGGTAGAAGCTTTGGGAGAACGAGTCCTCACCATCATCCGAAAACATGCCGAACGAAACGCATTTCCAATCACGTTCTCAGGAGTCGAAATAGTCCCCGCCGCTCTAGGTGATGATTCCGGCATCCTTGGAGCTGCAGCCCTAGCCTGGAAAAATATAGAAACCAACAACCGTTAGAAGTAGGGTAGCGTTAAGCGAAGCGAACCCCACCATGACTTCCAAAAACGGAGTATCAGTACTATCGAACATACATATCCCGAAAAAATAAAAGAAGCACTTCAAGTAATGCAGGAATGGGATAAAGACCAATTACACGCCCTGTCGGTTACCCGTCTGTCTGTTCAATTATTTGATGAATTAACCGAACTCCATGGGTACGGAATGGAAGAAAGAACACTATTAGAATGTGCTTCTCTTCTTCATGACATAGGCTGGTGCGTTTCGGGGAAAAAGCATCATAAACATTCTATGCAATTGATTCTTCAATCCAATATTTCTTCTTTCACCGAGCGGGAAAAACTGCTCGTTGCCAATATCGCACGCTATCACCGCCGGGCGCTGCCGAAATTCAAGCATAACGAATTTGCCATGCTTTCTCCTGGAGATCAGCATCTTGTCCGTCATCTCGCTTCTTTATTGCGAATCGCTGACGGTTTGGATCGAAGCCATACCGCGAAAATCAAAAAAGTAGAATGTACACGAGATACTCGTTCGTGTTATTTGATGTTGGAATGTATACAATCCAGCAATAGTGAGATCATGGCGGCTAACAAGAAGAAAGATTTGTTCGAACAGACATACGGCTTATCGCTGAAAATAGAAAAGAAACCACCGAATTCATGAAATCTATAGCGTATAATATCTAATTACATCCGCAGCTTTCCCTGTATTTTAAGAAGAATATAGACAACAAGCGTCAGCAAGGTCAAACCGATTAACCTTAGAAGATTGCCAATACTATGTGGATTGTGTTGATGTGGCATGTACAATTCTCAGTCAGGTGAGGTTCACAATCAACTGAACTTCTCCCCGTGTAACGCGTAGTTCTTCCGCAATTTTATCTAAAGACCATCCCCGTTGATATAATTCCATGATGCGATCCCGGTCTTTATGCTTTGAGGGACTTTGTTTTGAAGAAAGAGGCACCACCCGGGTTGTGGTTCCTTCACGCTCCATGACCGGCATAGTTGGTTCTTCGAGTTCTTTCAGTTTCAATTCCATTCGTTCACATAAAGTACGAAGTGTTTCGGTTTGAAGCCGCATTTTGGCTAACTGGGATTCCGTGTAGTCTTCAACATTTCCAACCAGTTGAGTCAAGGATTTTTGCAGATTTCTCAAATCCTGTACCGTCAGCGTCTCAGGATCGGGTGGAGTGGATTGGTTGTCTTTTTCCAAATGCCGGACACGATATTTTAATTGTAATATCCAGCATAAGAGACCGATATTAATCAGAAATAAGAAAATATCAATCAGTGACATAATCCCTCACCCTGCTAAAGATATCATACTATCCCTGCTCAACAAATTCATCTATATCATTACATTACAATTGAACACTACAAGCCGCTTCCCGTCCCGTTAAGCTTCAATATCCAAAAAATGACCATGAATCCCGTCACTTACCCGTGTTTTACTTTTTTCTTCTTCGCTTTGATTTTTGGCTCTTCTCTTTGGAAATCTTCGAGCGGTGTCTCCCCGTTCTTCGTCTTCGTTGATTTGGTCTTTTTCGTCCGTATCGTCAGATTCTTGAACCGTCTTTTGTTCTTCGGTGAACTCTTCTTCAAGAGTTTTTGCAATCGTGACGGGGACAAACTGCGCCTGCTGATTTTGCGCCTGCTGCATCTGCTGCATCAACGGCATGTTTGCGATTGGATTTTGGAAGTCGGCGAGCCTCAATCCCGTCCTCCTTCCTGAGTTAATATTTAATATCCGGTGAATAAACAGCCGGATAAAATAAATTACGATACATACATATCCTGTTGCCAGGACGCTAATTTGCCTCGGAGTCTCAGCATGGCTTTTGTATGCAGCTGACACACACGGGATTCGGTAACACCCAGCACTTCACCGATTTCACGCAAGGTCAATTCTTCATTATAATATAAAATTACCACAAGCCGTTCTTTTTCGGGAAGGGCTTCAATTGCCTGGGTTAACAGCTCAACAATTTCTTCTTGTTGAACTTGATCTCTTGCGTCTTGTATATTCCTGGAAGGCGTGACATCCGAACGAGTGGTGGTACCGTCATCGGAAATTTGAAGTACTTCATCTAGTGATAAAAGCGCGGCACGGCTGGCATGATTGATCAACGCTTGAAGATCTCCGGACTCGATCCCCAATTTTTCCGCCATTTCTATTTCATTGGCTGGCCGAAGTAAATGATTCTCCAGTTCGGCAAACGCTGTCTGAAGTTTGTTCACCTGCTGCCGCAAAGACCGCGGGATCCAGTCAACAGACCGTAATTCATCGATGATAGCCCCTTTGATGCGGGGGATAGCGTATGTGATAAATTTCACTTCACGATTGAGGTCGAAGCCGTCTATGGCAGACAAAAGACCCATAACGCCGCACGAGTATAAATCGTCGTAATCTAAGACTTCACTTTCGACATGAGAAACAGCTAGCATTCGATTAATAACATATTTAACCAAATGAATATATTTTTCTGCCAGCTTTTCACGGGCCTCTAAATTGCCGGTTTTGGTGAACTCAACCCAAAGACGCTGTTCCTCTTCATCGGACATTTTTTCTTTTACGGCGTTATAGTAGCGCATAAAAAATCATGAACTGAATATAAATTCTCTCCGAACCAAGACGATTATTCTTTTCCTTCATCTTCGAAATCGCTGCTGGTTGGAGCATTTCGTTGTGCTTCAACTTTAACCTGTGAAATATTGTTATCTCGCAGCAATTGTATAATGCGTGGATTCACCACTTGTCCGGGCCTGACTAAAAGAGCCCCATCCTTGTTTTGTACTGGTTCAAGTACTTTCATTCCCGGAGACAGGTCCGATACATTTAAAGGCATAGATAACTTTTGAGGCCCCTGACTCCTTAATTCCTCAACCCGTTGCCTGGATTCTTCTCGATAAGATTCAATTAAAGGTTGCTCAACATTCTTTTCGTAAATAAAGCCCAAGACAAAGCCAATAGCGCCAAAAGCAATGAGGGCAATTATCGAATTAACGAAGACAGCATAAAAATTCATCCCCTGGCCAAGTATCGTGGCTACACAAACTGTAATAAAACCGCCAAATGCGGTTAAAGCAAATATTTGTTTTCGTATCTTTGCAATATCGTTATATAATTTTCGCTTATCCATGATTGATAGAAGAAAAAATACCGGCATCCAGGATTCAAAATATTATACCATTTTTTTCCACTAAACGATGTGGCATGATCTTTAAAATATCAAATTATTTTCATAAAGTTCCTCACAAAAAATACTTTCTTAAGGGTTATGTGATAAAAACCAATTCATTATAACACATATTTATCTGAGATACAATAAGCCAATTTTCATAGAGTTATGAATTATTTTTGAAGTGATACTTTAGCTTCATGCTTTCCATGAGAGATGATCATGTATCAAATATTCGATTTGATTTGATCACGGGGAATTATATCTTGAATCCGTCCCTCTTGATCCTCGATCATTTTTTCCGCTTCCTCTGCAGAAACATGACAGAAATACATAACCAAAGCAGTCTTTAACCGGTTGTGGGCTTTTCGCATGAGTTCATCCGCTTCATCGAACGGCAATCCTGTCAGCATATGGATGATCCGGCGTGAGCGAACATCCAATTTATTACAGGTGGCGTTCAAATCCACCATTAGATTTTGAAACACCTTGCCAATTCGTATCATCGCCGTAGTGGTTATCATGTTCAGAGTCAGTTTCGTGGCCGTTCCGGCTTTCAGCCTCGTCGAACCGGTGATCACTTCGGGGCCAACCGGTAGATAAATCGTTACATGGGCTTCTTTTATGGAGTCCTGATCTGGGTGACAAGTAATGAAAACAGTTTTAGCCCCGCATTGGAAAGCTTCTCTCAACGCACCGATAACAAACGGAGTAGTGCTTGATGCAGCGATACCAACCACCACATCTTTTTCAGACACATTTCTCGACTTAATCTCTGCTGCCCCATTTTCAGGATAATCTTCGGCTTTTTCAACAGCCCGGCGTAAAGCTAACCAGCCACCGGAAATAATTCCTTGCACCATTTCAGGATCGGCACCAAAGGTTGGAGGACATTCTGAGGCATCCAACACCCCCAGACGGCCGCTGGTTCCGGCACCGGCGTAAATCAATCTGCCACCGCTCTGAAATGCATCGACAACAAAATCAACGGCTTTTTCAATGTCATCGATTGCGGTATCTACAGCGTGAAAAGCATTATAATCCTCCCGGTGAATCAGTTCGAGTATTTCCCGGGTCGACATGGTATCTATATTCATCGAGGCTGGATTCCGCTGTTCAGTCAGCAGCGAACCCAGCTTTTCCTGATCTAAACTCATGCAATTTCCTCAACGATCTGTTCAAAATGGAGGTCGTTACTGGGAATGATTTTCAAAACGGCATTGAATCTTTCCTGCAGGTTATCGATTTCCTTCTGTTTCTCTTCATTGATTTTCGCAGCCAATCGGGGATGTACGCGGAGAGCGACATTTTTTGCGTTTTCTTCACGGCATATTTCCTCAAAAGTCCGAAATATTTTGATGATCATGGTCTCAACGGAGAGAATGTACCCCTCACGTTTACAATATGGGCAGGGTTGAGTGACCGATTTGGTTAGACTTTTTCGAACCCGCTTACGGGTCATTTGCAGCAACCCCAAATCCGTGAGCGGGTAGAGATGCGAACGGGAGCGGTCGCGCTTCAGCATTTCCTGAAAATGTTCAATCATTCCCTCCTGATGTACCTTTGAACGCATATCGATAAAATCAATGATGACGATTCCGCCGATATCCCTTAAACGAATTTGCCGGGCAATCTCCGAGGCCGCTTCAAGATTGGTGCGGTAGACGGTTTCTTCAAGGTTATGCTTTCCGATGTATCTTCCGGTATTGACATCGATCACCGTCATCGCTTCGGTTTCGTCGATGATGATGTATCCGCCGCAATTCAACCAGACTTTTTTCGAGCGCAGAGCGCTTATTTCCGTTTCCACTCCATAAGCCCTGAAAATTGGAGCCGTATCATCGTAGAAGGTAACTTTATGGGCAGAATAAGGGGCAAGTTCTTTCATGAACGAAAGAACTTCTGTATACATTTTTGCATCGTCGACGACAATTTCTTCGATCCCATCACTGATCATATCTCTGATCATGCGAAAAACGATGCTTGGATTTTGGTAAACCATCGCTGGTGCAGCACATTGTTCGCTTTTGGCCTGTATCTTTTTCCACTCACTGATGAGAAAATCAAGGTCTTTTTGAAATTCATCATGCCCCATTCCTTTTCCTGCAGTTCGCACAATGGCCCCCATATTTTCAGGAAGCATTTCATTCGCAAGATTTTTGAGGCGTTCCCGTTCTTCCTCTTCCTCGATCCGGCGGGATATCCCGATATGTTTGGTGCAGGGAAGCAAAACCAGATAGCGCCCCGCCAGCGAAATGTTGGTGGTGACCCGGCTGCCTTTTGCTCCGATAGGCTCTTTGTGCAGTTGAACCAGAATTTGCTGCTGCTCTTTCAGCATATCCTGGATTGTCATGGGTGGAAGCTCATCATAGGTGTCTTCCGTTTCGGCTTCATCGGTGGCCAGCCCATTTTCATCTTCGGATAAATAGCCGAGATCATCGTAACGAGGATACAAATCATTCACATAGAGAAATGCGTTTCGCGGCAATCCAATATCAACAAAAGCCGCTTCGATTCCGGGAATAATAGCAGTTACAATGCCTTTATAAATATTGCCGACGATTCTTCGTTCTTCACGTCTCTCGAAAAAATATTCAGCAAGCTTGGTATTTTCGATAACAGTTACACGTGTTTCATATTCATCAACACAGATTAATATTTGACGTTGCATTTTTATTTTGGAGGTGTCATGACGGTTTGAGATGATAGTGATTTTAATTTCCCATCTTCAGATTTTGAAAATATATCCAAACGGATTACCCTGTCGATTTCAAGAGGAAGACCAAGTACGGTCTCCAATTTTGAAACAATGGTTTTTGCTTTTGTATATTGGCCTCCTGTTACCTTGCAGGTATAGTCGAGGCAAAAAGTTCCGTCATCAACCTTCGCTTCGGAATCATAAAGGTTCAATTCTTCCGCTAGTTCGGGATGATGTAGAATATCGTTAATTTTACTTGCATTTTTCTCGTATTCGGAGGGGAGGGAACAATAAATTAAAAATTGAAAACCGGCAAGAACAGCGGTGATCTTTTTATCCCTTTGATTCAATTCCACGCAGTCTGCTATTTTGATACCCTCCGGGCAGAATCTGTTCAGGTGATTTTTCAGATCATTTTCATCGTATTGTTTTATAGTATGTATATCCATATAATCCCCCCTGCTTTCAACACCCACAGGCAAAGCCGAAGCGAAAATGATTTTGGGATGGGGATGAAAGCCCTCTGAAAATGCCAGATCGATTCCCACACGGCGAAATATGGATTCAAAAAGCATCATCGTATCGTGATGGGAAGCATAAATCATCCGTCCGTATTTCCAAAAACGGAGACGGTAACGGTAAACCGTATTTTCCTGGGGAGCATCCCGGCCTTTTAGTGATATGGATGAAGCCAATTCATGTTCCATATTGTATTGAGCTTTTGGGGAAAAACCGCTTTGAGGGGCATGAACCGTGACCACCTGTTCACCATCACAAACCTTACAGACACGGCACATTTCATTGCCGCAATGGCGGCTTCCTTTATGGCGAAACGTTTTTTCCCATTCCCGCCACAGATACCGGCTGTCAATATTGATAGAGACACATTGCCAGGGGAGGGAATCGTCTTTTTCATACTGTTTCATGGCATAGTCATAGATGGACAAGCCATGATCAGTAAAAGCTTTTTCCCACCGTTCAAAAGAAAAGTATTCGTGCCATTCATCAAAGCGGGAGCTGTTTTTGTACGCAGTTTTAATGACGTTGGCTGTTTGTTTATCCCCTCGGGCAAGTGCACCCTCCACCAGGCTTTTATAAGGATCATGCCAATTGACTTTGACTTTATAAGGTTTGAGTTTTGAGGCGATGAACTGTATCCTCCGCTTCATCTCATCCAGTGAGATTTGACCGTACCATTGATAGGGGGTGTGTGGTTTTGGAACGAAAGGAGAAATGCCCACATGAAGTTTTGCCCGCTTTTTACCTGCTTCACGCAGAATTTGCTTGATCCGCAGTACCATGTTCACAATGCCTTGTAAATCATCATCGGTTTCTGTGGGCAAACCAATCATAAAGTAAAGTTTGACTGTATCTTGATTCGAGGTCACCGATTCACGAACTTTAGCGAAAATCTCGGAGTCGTAGATTAATTTATTAATAGCCCATCGCAGTCTTTCTGTTCCGGCTTCAGGGGCAAAGGTTAGCCCCGTATTTCGAATTTTCCCGATTTCTTCAGTAACCCGGGAAGGGAAGCTGTCTATTCTCAAAGAAGGAAGAGACAAAGCAATGCGTTGATGCGCAAATTCATGGATCATGGATTCGCACAGTGTCGGCAATGCGGTGTAATCCGCAGTCGAAAGGGAGAGCAAACTCATTTCGTCAAAACCGGTTTCGCACAGCGCTTCGCGTGCGTCTTTATTGATTCTTTCAGGCGATCGTTCACGCACCGGGCGGTCTGTGAAACCGGCCTGGCAGAATCGGCAGCCTCCCTGACACCCTCGCATGATTTCCAGGGCCAATCGGTGATGAACGACTTTTGTATTCGGAACCATTTGCTTTGCGGGATAGTATGAGTTTTCAAAATCGGTAACAATTCTTTTATTCACCACTTCCGGAATGCCTTGATCCTTCGGTTTGGATAAAATCACTTCACCGATACGATTAGTCTCTTCGGTATACAACCCAGGGATGAACACACCTGCAATTTGGGCCAGCGAGCGTAAGATTGAATCACGATTCCCCCCTGCTTCCTTTATTTTTTGATAACATTCACACAATTCGATGAGCACTTCTTCGGCTTCACCGATAATGAAAGCGTCGATGAAATCAGCCACCGGCATGGGATTATAAGCGCAGGGGCCACCGGCGATAATGATGGGATGTTCATCGCTTCTTGTTTTTGAATCGAGTGGAATACCGCCAAGTTCAAGGATATTCAAAACGTTGGTGTACAACATTTCATGCTGGAGTGAGAATCCAACCATGTGCATGTTGCACAGCGGCGTGTCACTTTCCAAAGTGCTTAAGGATTGACCCTCTTCACGTAACTGAACCTCTCTGTCTTTCCAGGGAGCAAAAGCTCTTTCACACCACACCCATTCTTGTTTGTTCAGAAGACCATATAATATTTGCAGTCCCAGAAAAGACATCCCGACTTCATAAACGTCGGGATAGACGAAGCCGAAGCGTAATTTCGCTTCGAATTTATCAGTAACGGCATTCCATTCGTGGCCTGTATAGCGTATTGGTTTTTCCAAGAAATTCAGTTGATCCATCCTACTGCCATATTTAAAAATTTTATTCTTTTGGTAATATTTAATTAGTTTAGCCTGTTTATTTAAAGACGCAATTTCGCCTCACTCAAATTTAGTCCTTGATTAAATTGAAGTGAGGTGAGCAAAATAATAATAGATTTGAATGAATACACTTGACAATTTCATCTAAACGATAGTGAAATAAATTATAGACATAATTGGAAAAGTTTACTCAATTTCATTGCTATACAATCTACAATTTGCGAATGCATCAAGAAATCACTTACAATAATTATAACACCAGGGAAAATAGTTCACATTGTTTTCGTATTCTTTGTGTTGATGATGAAATATCAATATTGAATTTATATCGTGAAATTCTTTGCGCTTTTGACACAAAAGGGCAAAAACAATGTAAACCCAACGAAGAAATTGAAAAAAGAGCTGACGAAATAGGTTTTTCCGCCTGTGAAATGACGCTTTGCAAGAGCAGCGCTGAAGCCGTTGATTCTGTGGAAAAAGCCTTGAAAGAGGATCGGCCTTATGCCCTAGCATTCATTGATGGTCGGCTACCCTTCGGTCAGAATGGGATTGATACCGCCCAAAAAATTCGATCACTGGATTCCTATATAGAACTGGTCATTGTAATGGCTTATTCCGATTACAATCCTCTTGAAATTTCACAACATGTTCCACCCTCGAATAAATTATTATACATACGAAAGCCCCTTTACACAGAAGAGATTCAACAAATTGCCTTGGCTTTGGGAACGAAATGGCTTACTGAAAGGACGCTGAGAGAACAAGAAGAGCGTTACAAACACCAATTGAAATCTCTGGTTTCCGAACTGACTCTAGTCGAGGAAAAAGAAAGGCGGCGAATCGCCACCGATTTGCATGATTCTATAGGACAAACACTGGCTCTGGCCAAAAACAAGATCGCGGTTTTACGGGATACCATTCAAGAAAAAACTACTGTGCAGGAATTAGACGATATTTTTGAGGATATAAATTATGCCGTTGACCTGAGCCGTACCTTGACCTATGACCTGAGTCCGCCTGTACTTTATAATTTTGGACTTGGAGCGGGGATTGAATGGCTTCTCATGCAAATCAAGAGCCAGCATAACATTCACACTCATTTTCAATACGGGCAATTACATTTACCTTTAGGCGAGGATATGAATATATTGCTTTATCAGTCGATTCGAGAGTTATTGTTTAATATAGTGAAACATGCCGAAGCAAAAAATATCTACGTGACCATCAGAAAAGAAGACCATGCCGTCATTTTAATTGAGGATGACGGGATTGGTTTTGATTTAACACAAGTCAATATGGATAAAAGCACCGGCTTTGGACTTTTCAGCATTAAAGAGCGATTAGATCATTTGGGCGGGGAATTTATTATTTCTTCAGAAATGGGTAAAGGAACCCAGGTGATGCTTCGGTTTTCTGTTGATGGTGGAAGTGAGTGATTGAACAGGCGGAGGACGTCTACTGGGCAGTCGGGACTCCTGACTATTCGTTGAGAAAAGCTCAGGCGGGAACGCCTAATCTACCCATTTGCGGGTGAGAAGATCGCGCCTACAGTAGGAAGGTTTCGCCTACTGTGTTCCATCAGTTTCTTGAGCTCTTGTTGCTTCTTGTATACTCTCGGTTGCCCCTTGCCGACTTTCGGGTGCTTCTTGTAAGGGGCCGGTTGCTTGTTGGATATTCTCGGGGAGGACTTGTGGTTCTTCTTCTAATTGTAAGGATTGAGCTTTATTCAAACTTTCTTGGATGCTTTCCGCTTTGATGCTGTAGATTTCCAGCGGTTCCGTTCTGGCTCCGAAATACCATTCAGCACCGTTCATCTCTTTTGGACCGGCCAACTGAATGGTTTGAGAGTCTTCATCTGTTTCAAGGTTGAATACAATGGAAGGCGAATCCAGTCCGTATTCTTCGGTTGTGCCATCAACGAATTGAGCGATCTCCAAGTCAATGAGGCCTCTTACCATTTCCGATACAGAAGTGTAGTCGGCTTTGCCTTCTTCCGGCTGCACCATGAACCAGTCTCCAGCGCTTTTACTGACTTCTACGATAACCTCGTCAGCCGCAGAGATGGTTGCCCGTTTGACTTCCCAGGATGAGAAATCCGTCAGCTTTTTATCCCGCAAGTCCATCAATGTTTTTGGGATATCTTTGAAATCGGAAGAACTCACGGCAAAGACATTTTTTTGTCCCTCCCGTTTGGCATACCATAGTTCATCCGCTGATGTCGCACCGATCAACAAAGCCTGTGCGGCCCAGCTGGATTCATTGCCCGGTTCACCGCTCCAAAAAACCAATTTGGTCGCGGGATCCACCAGGCCATATGCTTCCAGATTTTCCGGATTTTCATCAATAAATTGTTTGATTTGAGAATTTTTCACATTATTTATAACGCTAGTCATTTTGGAATCATCAGCCCTAGCTTGAACCGGGTCAGTAATGATCCAATCATCCTCTCCTTTTTTTTCAACGGTGACGTCGAGAGAAGAATGAGCTATTTCAATCCGCCTGATTTTATTATTTTCGAGCGCCAGGAGATTTTTATCCCGCATATCGAAAAGGCTTTTATCCACGTTGTTGTACATGGTGCTCATTACCGTGACAACATCGCTTGTCCCTTTGACCATGGCGTAATATTTGCCGGCGGTGGGAGTTTGATCCCCCAATAAAATGGTACTGGAGGTTGCTCCTTCTACACCGGCTAATGAGACTGCAATCGAAGGTTCCTCAAGTCCGAAAGCTTTCAAGTTATCCGCATCTTCGGTAACAACCCGCTGGAGTTTGCCATCCGCATAGGTTCGAGCGATGGAGTTCCAATTGCTTTTATCTCCACCGGTTTCGAAAGGTTCAACAATCGTCCAGCTGTCGTCTTTCTTTACGGCTTCGATCGTTTCGTCTTTTTGGATGGAGATTTCCTTCACTTCATCCTGAGAAAGTTCCACCAACTGTTTCGCTTTCTCTTCACGTTCTTTTTTTTGCTCGATTCGGTATTGATCCCAGAAATAAACCCCTGCGATAACGATGCATATAATGAGTAGAATCAGATTTCGCTTCATGATACTCCCTGTAAAGCCAGTAGTGTGATGAGCGACAGAATGAAACAGTGCGCAGTCACGGGACTATTTATCCCCGCAACCGTTTTCTTAAACTAACTATAATACCGAAAATGGCCACGCATCCCGGCAGAATAATGAGGGATGTATAAAACAGCAGGTTTGCCTGCACCTTATTGACAAAGATAGGCTGTCCGGCATCATCCTTAGGTCGAATCGAGATCAAATCTTCTTGACCCGCTAGCCAATTGACCGTGTTCAGGAACAGGTCCATGCTGTTGCGGTACATTCGGTTTGTTGCGAAGTCCGAGTCGCCGTAAAGAGTGATGCGGGTTTCCGGAGTTTGATCCGTTTCTACCAAAGCAGCGCCTTCTTCCTCTGTTTCCTCAGCAGCGGTTGCCTCGGAAAGCTTTTCCTCGGCAGGTATGGTCAAAGCGACTGCAATTGGTACAGGTCCTTGAAGATCGGTGCCCTCGTTAAATGAAGCTGCTCCTTGTTGTTTCAAAGCTTGAATATCACGTTCAGCCCAGCTGGATTTGCCGGTTTTAATGATTTCCGTTCCGGAAACCTCGTCCGGGAGATTTTCCTGTAGCTGGACACTCTGAACGATAGGAAAGGTAATGGTCGGAACCTGGTTCCCGAATTCTTCGACTATGGCATGATCACCCAACTCACCGATAAGGGGAACAATCGGGCTGCCGCCAAACATCTGCTGCAATGGATTGTTTTCTACCACATAATCATTGCCAAACTGAACTCCATAATTGTCTTCAAAGAATTCTTCCAAACCGGTTTTGGTTTCTGGATCGAGCATGACAAAAGCATCACCGCCGTAAGTCAGATAATCTTGAAGAATCTGAATCTCGGATTCATAAAACGGTTTCTTCGGACCGGGAATCACGAGAGCCTTGGCATCGTCCGGGACTTTTTCTTCGGTTAAGAGTTGAAGCTCTTTTGCTTCGTAGCCTTCTTCTTGGAGCAGTTGCTTCATGAAGTTCAAACCGTCACGTTCTTCATTTTGGATCGAGCGTTCATCGTGACCAGTGGTAAAGTAGACAACCCGTTCTCCCCCTTTTAGCAATTTAAGAATCGCGTTAGTTAGGTTATTTTCATTGACGGGCGATACTTTTTCGTGCTGTTTGCCCTTTCTGAC
>CAZXSQ010000151.1:1583-13195 GCA_964643335.1 uncultured bacterium | reverse complement strand
AGTACCTGGAAGCCGGGGTGGACCGAATCGCCATCGATGCCAGCCAGGTGAAGCAGGGAGTTCAACAGATGGGAGGTACCGGCATGACTATCGACTGGCAGGCGGTGCGGTCATTGAGAGAGCGTTTAAATTCGCCGGTTATACTGGCGGGTGGAATCACTCCTGGCAATGTCGTGGAGGCCATTCGAACCGTCCAGCCTTTTGGAGTGGATTTATCCTCGGGGGTGGAATGGGCCAAAGGAAAAAAAGACCCAGAAAAAGTGTTGGCGCTGATGGCAAGTGTCCGGTCTTGTGAAACTGGAGGAACAAGTTTTACGAATAGTCGCGTTTGCTGAAAACCATGTGAGACTCTTCATTGGTTACATCCATGTTCCACCATAACCGGCCCCCCAGGATCACATGAGCGATGGCGATAAGAAATGTCCCGGGGGAGAAATGAGGAGGAAGCCAGAAAAATCCGGTGCTCATAACGGCCAATAACAAACCTGTATGAATCGTAATTCGGATGATTCGCATTTCGATGGGATCGAACAGGCGCCTTACAATCCGGCGGTTAAACCATGGGGCGGAGCCTAAAAGCATGAACCACCCTCCGGCTAGTGTGATGATTTGATGCAGTGAGCCAATCACATAATCCAACACAAATCCAACCAGGATTATAAAAACACCGAGAACGAATATGATTTTTCTTTTCCCAAGTTTCCCCGGCAGATGATCGGGAAGAGAAAACTCAAACCGATGGGAATTGAACGCATACACCACGCCAGCGGCTCCAATGATGGTGAACAGAATCAATTCAACGTATTTCATTTTTTCTCCCTCTTGGATGGATTTCTCATGCGATTAATGAGAGACGGAAGTTCAACCGGTTCGTTTTCATCCGTTTGTTCCGTTCCATTATTCTGCTGATCTTCAGCATTATCTGCAAGGTCATTTTCAGATGGAGGATTATCGGGAGTGTGTTCCTGTGAATTATTCAAGCGATTTAGCACTTCTTCAATAGGAACCAATCCCCAATCCAGAATGCCCAATTCTTTCCGTTTATCCATAATCGCCTGGATCATTTTTTTGATCGCTTCATCACTGGCCACAAAAAACTCCTTATTTTGGATATTTCCTTATAAGAATTGTATCTTTTATTCTCTAACTTCAAAATAACCGTAATCGGAGTCTTGACATAATCGTGCCTTACTAGTAGAAATTTATACTGTACCAAAATAATCAGGCCGGGTAGCTCAGTTGGTAGAGCAGAGGACTGAAAATCCTTGTGTCCCCAGTTCAAATCTGGGCCTGGCCATGTCAAAAACAAGAACCTCCCTGATTCCAGGGGGGTTTTTTTATTATACTGAATCTTACCGGCGTGATGAAAGATTTTGAATTTAGCTCAGATACGTATGTGGTGTTGACTTGAGTCAACACACCTGTGTCTAATCAGGAATAAAATGAAGCCAACTGCGGCAAGTCGTGAAGATTGGAGGTTGCCATGTCTTCTGAGAACAAGATTACTCGGCGCAAGTGGCTAGCTGCCCTGCTGATGGGGGTTGGAATTGTGTTGAGTTATGGGATGCTGTTGATTGAAGGCGTTCTATTCCTGCTGCCCAGCCGGACGAAGCCAAAAAGAAGAAAACTGTTTGCCGGGAACATCAATCAATACAAAGTCGGTGCTGTTCAAACATTTTATAATTTGCAGGGCGAGGAAATTCTTGTAAGGCGAAACCATTCGGGATTCGACGCTTTTAGCTCCACCTGCCCACATTTAGGATGCAAAGTCAAATGGGTGCCGGAAGACAATCACTTTTTCTGTCCCTGTCATCGGGGAGTATTCGATGAGAACGGCAAAGCCATAGCCGGCCCCCCAGCCGAAGGCAACCAGGATATGAAAGCAGTGCCGATCGATGTCGATGAAAAAAGCGGTGTTGTTTTTATTGAGGTGAAGGACATAAAAGGTAGATTGACATGAATCCTCCTCCATATTCATCCAAAAGAAACGGTCTCAAAAAGAAATTACAGGATATGTTTCCCTTTGACTGGGAATTGCTGCGTCATGCCGGAGCCGAGCCGGTTCCTTATCATTTAAAAAAGTGGTGGTTCTGTCTGGGTGGAACGGTATTTTACTTATTTATTGTCCAAGTCATAACCGGAATTATGTTGACTTTCTATTATGTCCCCTCTGCGGCCGAAGCCTATGCCAGCGTTGAAGCCATCACATATGAGATACGGTTTGGTTGGTTTATCCGCTCGCTGCATAAGTGGTCGGCGAATTTCATGATCGTGGCGGTGTTCCTTCATATGCTTCGCGTCTATTTCACCGGCGCTTACCGCCACCCCCGGCAATTAAACTGGTGCATCGGTTTTTTGCTTTTGGGAACCACGCTGACCTTTGGTTTCACGGGTTACTCGCTGATTTATGAGCAATTGAGTTTCTGGGGGGCCACCGTCGCGACGAAATTGGCCGAAGCCGTGCCGTTGATTGGACCAACAATAGCTCAATTCATGCGTGGAGGCCCTCTTGTTGGCGAGAATACGCTGACACGGTTTTACGTTTTCCATATCGGATTGCTTCCGACAATAGCTTTTGTTCTGCTGGGGCTGCATATTTTGTTAATTCGTTTGCAAGGCGTGACGGAACTGCATTTTGAAGGCGAGAAGATTCCTGAAGAAGAAAGGCATTTTCGTTTCTGGCCGGATCACGTCACCACCGAGTTAATGATCGGTGTGTTATTGATGTACTTACTGACCATTGTGGCATTGATTTTCCCCGCCGAATTGGGAGAACCGGCCGATCCGACAAAGACCCCCGAACACATCAAGCCGGAGTGGTATTTTTATTTCAACTTCAGGCTGCTGCGGATGATTTCCCTTCAGGCCAGCGTGGTCATCACGATGCTGCTTGGAGCGATTGTATTTTTCTGGCCGTTCATCGAGGAATGGCTGAGTAAACGGTTCAATATCCCCGATAAAGTTCCGGTCATGCTGGGGGTGATTGTTTTTTTAGGTTTTTTGATTCTCACGGTGTGGGAAGGCTTAGCCGGTTAAAAAGGAGTTTTATAGATGAAATTGACAACGAAACGTTATATTGTTGCCGGGCTTTCTTTTCTGTTTTTGGCTTCGTTGCTGCTGGTGGCTTATCAGGAGTCTAAACGGCACCGGATCGAGGAAGGATTGGAGCCAGTGGTGACGGCAGAAAATGAAAGTTGTGTTGGGTGTCACCGCAAAGACGCCCCCGCATTGGTCATGGAATGGGAGCATTCATTGCACGCCCAGTATGGTGTCGGTTGCGTCGATTGCCATAAAGCCGAGAAGGGAGATATCGACGGCTGGATGCATGAAGGCAGTTACATATCGGTGTTGGTCACGCCTAAAGATTGTGCCCAATGCCATGTACGCCAGCATGAAGAATTCGCCCGAAGCCACCACGCCAAGGCTGGGGAAATACTGGCGAGTCTGGATAATGTCCTGGCTGAAAAAGCCGCCGGTATGCCGGACAACAAAGCCGACGCCGTGAACGGCTGCTGGCAGTGCCATGGGAGCATCATTAAGTTCAAACGTGACGAAAATGGTGAGATTGTCCGTACAGGCAAGGAAGACAAACCGGTTCTCCATCCAAACACCTGGCCCAACAGTGGAATGGGTCGGCTGAATCCCGATGGATCAAAAGGCTCATGCCACGCCTGCCATTCACGCCATGCTTTTCAGGCCAAATTATCGCGTTCTCCTGAAAACTGCGGCAAATGCCATATGGGGCCGGATCATCCGCAGATTGAGATTTACAACGAGTCCAAACACGGGATCGCTTTTTATGCCAATCGGGACCGAATGGCTTTGGATACAGACGGCGACTGGGTTTTAGGACGTGATTACTCCGCCGCGCCAACCTGCTCAACATGCCATATCAGCAGTTACATGACTCCAAAGGGAGATTACATCGCCAACGATCACGATGTAGGGGAGCGAATCAGCTGGACATTGCGGCCGGTTATCAGCACCAAAATCAACCTTGTTATCTATGAAGATGGATTCAAGGAAGATTATCCCGGCACCCGTGAACTCCCCGAGATTGGCAAGGAAGTGGAAACGACCGAAAAAGTTGTTGAAAACGAGGAACTGGTCACCCGGCAAGTAAAGAGAAAAGTGGCGGAAATCGTTACCTGGCAGGATCGCAGAGAAAAGATGAAAGGCGGATGTCTCAATTGCCATAACGATGCTTTCGTGGATAAATTTTATGTCCAGTTTGACAGCCTTGTTGAACTTTACAATGAAAAATTCGCCCGGCCAGCCCAACAAATTATGGAAGAACTCAAGGCTGACGGTGTGTTAAATCCGGATGCCCCCTTTGAACATAAGGTTCAATGGGTATTCTTTGAGTTGTGGCATCATGAAGGGCGGCGGGCAAGACACGGCGCCAGCATGATGGGTCCCGATTTCACCCATTGGCACGGCATGTATGAAGTCGCCAAACATTTTTATATAAAATTTCTGCCCGAAGTCATCAAAGTTGCTGCTGAAGAAAGTGCCGAATTGAAAGAAAAATATGAACAGAAAGTACAGGAACTGCTGGCACAGGACGAACACGTGTGGAAAAGCGGCTTAAGTCCGGAAGAGGCTGAAGCTGTGCGCGAAATGTATGAACGCCGGTACGACCAGTAAGGAGGCTCCAGAACCGTGCAATCAACAATCCGTATCACACCGGTAGAAAATGCTCAAGAGAGTCTCAATAGGCTGTCACAGGAATTACAGCAGCTTCATCAAAATGATTTTTCCGCGTTGAAAGGAACGTTGAACTGGGGCTGGCATGCAATCGGATATCTGGCTTATATCCGGTTGCAGCCCGCCCGGGATAGACTGGATCCATGGATACAGGATTATTTGCATGAAGGTGAACCGGCAGTGGATGTCAAACGAGACGCCCGCTGGGAAGAAAGAGATCAGCTCAGCCTGCTGGAAATATTGGACCTGCTGAGTGAAACCGAACTGCCGAGCCTGAAGCCGGAATTTTATCAAGGCTGGCAGGATCGCATTTCCCGATGCCGCGGCTTACGGCAAAAAGTGACTGAAATTATCGGCAGTTCCATTAATGAACAACAAAGAGACCATCTGCTTCTTTTACTTGCGGTTTATCACCGGCTTGTCCGTTTACCCGCCGAAGTATCGCTGGATACAAATGCCATACAAAACTCCCTACCCGCTTTATTTGATTTGGCCGAAATGCTGATCGATTCGTCCTCTTCTCATGGTGATGCTTTATTGAAAAGCTTGGCACATTGCCGCGAAGTTTTAAAATAAAGTATTAAAACGCCGTGAAGGAGAATCACCATTAACACTCATTCAACAACCAATAACCAATATGATGTCTTGATCGTAGGCGCCGGTCCCATCGGTCTGGCCTGCGCCATTGAAGCACAGCTCAGAGGATTCAGCTATGCCGTGATAGAAAAAGGCTGCATCGTCAATTCCATTTATCATTATCCCGTTTTGATGCGTTTCTTTTCCTCTCCGGATTTGCTCGAGATCGGCCAGGTGCCCTTTATCACACAAGGCGATAAATCCACCCGCGCCGAAACGCTCGAATACTACCGGCGCACAGCGGATAACTATGATTTGAACATTCATTTATATGAAGAAGTGATGTGCATCGATGGCGAAGATGGCAATTTTGACATTGAAACCTCCAAACAGCGTTATCAGGCCAAAAAAGTCATTGCCGCCATTGGTTACTTCGATGAACCGCGTTTATTGAATGTTCCTGGTGAAGATTTAGAAAAAGTGAGTCACTATTATCGCGAACCCCATCCTTACGCCGGTCAAAAATTGTTGATCATTGGAAGCGGGAATTCTGCCGTAGAAGCAGCCCTCGAATGTTACCGGCACAACGCCGAGGTAACAGTGGCTGTCCGTGGTGAGGATTTTCATGAAGGCATTAAATATTGGATTCGTCCGGATATAGACAACCGCATCGAACAAGGCGATATCAAAGCTTTCTTTAATACCCGCGTCATGGAAATCAAACCGGATCATGTTGTATTATCCTCTTTGGACCAACCGTCTTTTACCATTCCCAACGATTTCGTGCTTGCTTTGACTGGGTATAAACCGGATTACAAGTTTCTGAAAAGAATCGGCGTGGATATAGGTGAGGACAGAGATATGTCACCTGTACACAATCCGCAAACCTATGAAACCAACCGCTCGGGACTTTATCTGGCGGGTGTTGTTATCGGTGGACTGAATACGAAGAAGTGGTTTATCGAAAACAGCCGCGAACACGCCAACGCAATTTTCAATCATTTAGCGAATTCTGTAAAATAAGTATTCGGCGGGAAATCGAGTTATTTCTTGCGGGTTCGATAACATTTAATAAAAAGCCGCCGGTACACTTGTTCAAGTTCTCTGAAACTTTGTTGGGTTTCGATATAGCGTTGAGCATTCTTGCTATAGGAGTTCCACTGTCTCTCATAAGTCATTAAATCGCCCACTGCTTGGGCCAGTCTCACTTCGGAGCCTTGGGCGCATACTCCAACTTGTTCTTTTTCGAATATTCCATCGGGATCGACATTCAACGAGACAATGGGCACCCCCGCCGCCATGGCTTGAGTAAATGAATATGGAAAGCCTTCAAAACGGGATGTGTTCACCAGCAGCTTGGCTCTTTCAAAGCGTGTTGCCATATCCTGATAAGGCACCCGGTTTTCAAATCCCAAATTGTTGACGTCGCGGGTTTTTTCAACCAGGCGTTCAAGATAGTTTTGATCTCTAGGCATGACAATCATGGTGAAGTTGTAGTTTTGCAAGGTCATCGCCAGCCGAAGAAACAACTCAGGCTGTTTCCACTCAACCGCCTGCCCCACCCAGAGAATATCATGACGCGGGACGTATGTCGGCGCAGGTAGATATATTACATTGGGGATGATCTCGGCTTTGATATCCTCTGTGCGTCTTAAAAGATTTTTTTGCTTCTCGGTTTGGCAGATTACCCGATAGGCATGATGAATAGCCCAGCGGAATTTCTCCCCTTCCGGACCGCTTCCGTGAACAAAACTGCCGTCACAATCCCGTTGATGAGTCACTCTGTAAATAAAAGCGCGCCGGTTTTTGGTGCAAAATTTAGCCACGTCCTGAGTAATACCACTTGCCCCGGCCATGAAATAGATTTGCGCGTCAATTTTCTTCAGGAGTTTTTGTAATGGAGACGTGCCATGGATAATCCGGCCAAAAAAAGAACGCTTCGTATCGAATTCAGTTCGATAGACCAACACCCCTGAATAATATTCCACTTCCTGCTGGCCGTAATTACCGGTGACGACACTTACTTCCATATTTTCGTCACGGCCAAAAAAGCAGGCGAGTTCATATAACTGCGTCTCGGCTCCACCGTAAGAACTGCGGATCAATGGATTGTAGAGAGGATAAACGTTGGGAGAAACGAAGCATATTTTTATTCGAATTTGTTCTGCCATAAATTCAATCCCGAATGTATCCGGAGCCAGCAGGCTATACCAAAAATACGCCGTCTTCGCGCATTTCTTGAATGCACATTTCAATGACTTCCCGAATATTTTCCAAAGCTTCTTCGAATGTCTCGCCTTGGGTGCGGCATCCTTTCAAAGAAGGGACATCTGCTACATAGAATCCATCTTCATCTTGTTCCTCCTGCCCAACAGTCACTTTTTATAATAACAAGATTTTTATTACATTGCAAGCATTGGAATTTTATACACCCATACTCAATTACATTAAATTGATATTAAATAGAAGCATCGTTTACTTTGAATTTATCGAGAGGTGATTAGATGTTATTATCTTGCTTACTTGTTTTATTGACCGCTTTTTCTTTTATGACCGCCAATGTGAGGGGCTCGGAATTGAGTCCGGTCGAGGTGCTAGGACCGGACGGTATCGTTTATCCGAATTGGGAAAAAGTTGGTGTCGAGAATGGAATTCCTGAAGTCAAAGTTCAAGCCAAATTGGCTGATTTTGATGGGCTCCCAGATGACGGCAATGATGACGCCGATGCACTTGAAAAAGGAATGGAGTCCGTAGGTGCTGAAGGCGGAGGTGTGTTGCTTTTGCAAGCCGGGACTTATGAATTAAATCGCCCGGTGGTTTGTGTGAATGACGATGTCGTGCTGCGGGGAGCGGGCAAAGACAAAACGAAGATTCGATTTACATATGCCCCGCCGGAAAAAGGAGTCACCTTTTTCAAACCGGCTCCGAACAGTACTGTCCATAAGAATACATGGGTGGAAATACATGCTGATCCCAATGAATTAAAATCATTGGCGATCTATCTCGGTGATCAGGAAGTTGCCTCCAGAAATAAGCACCGGCATTGGGGCGGAACATTTTCGATCAATTGTTCAGGATCAGCAATTTTACGAACAGGCAAGTCGGGAAATCAAACGCTTCGAGCCGTGGCCACATTTGATAACGGTGACACGTCAGAAGCAACTTTACCCGTCGTCCTCGCAACCGGTGAGCAGAAAGATTCTAACCTGCTGCGAATTCCAAGATACCTTGGAGCAATTACTTTCGCCGGTGAGAGACCTTCAAGCAAAAAAATACTACTTAAAAAGGATGCAAAACGTGGCGATACCCAGTTAACATTGAGTAACGCCAAAAATTTAAAACCTGGCGATATAATTGTCATACTTGCGCCGAAAACGGAACGCTGGGACAGGAAGGTTCAAAATGCCTGTGAGTGGGGAACCTATCGCCGGAACGAGTACCGGATTATTGCCGTGGATGGAAATAAAATTTCCATCCATCAGCCCCTGCGTATTCCGTTTCCTGCTATCGATCGCAGTTATGTCCAGCGCTACCAACCCATTCAGCAATGTGGCGTTGAGAAACTTTCGCTTGAACAAACAAAGAAATTATGGACTGGCGGTATTATTTTCAGCCATGCCTGGAATTGCTGGGCGCGTGATGTTCATGTCCAAAAAGCGGGACGCTGGCCGATTTATCCCAGTCCCGCCAAACATTGTGAAGTCCGGGATTGCACCATCGATGATGCCTGGTATCACGGTGGCGGTGGAACGGCTTATGTGGGATTCGAAATGGCGTATGACTGTCTGATGGACAACGTAACAACCAACCGCTTGCGTCATGCGCCGTGTGTGCAATGGTCGGCAGCGGGCAACGTCATCCACAACAGTACCTTCATACAAAGCGATGGGCAGTGGCACTCCGGCTGGACGCATGAGAACCTGTTCGAGAATTGCGTCATCGATGCGAAACAAGGAACCGGTTCGTACGGCCATGGCTTTTGGGCGTCTCCGCCGGAGGACAAAGCGCATGGGCCAAATGGCCCCCGTAATGTAGTTTGGGGATGCAATGTGGTTTGTCCGAAATCCGGTGTTTGGATGGGAGGAATGAATACCGGCTGGCTGATTCTCTACAATAAAATAGTGTGCGGTACCGGCCCGGCTGTTTTTATGAAAACGAATAGTGATGAGCACATCATCTCCGGCAACGTGTTTGTGATTAAGAATAACAACGCCAATCCTTTTTCGATTTGGACAGTGGATTGTGATGGAGTGCAAATTACGAATAACAAAATTTTGGGCGGAAACAGCAGAACGGTAACGGGGAAAAGCGATCCTGCTATTTTTGAAGGAAATCAACATACAGTTGAAATTCCAGAAAACCTGCCCGATAGGCCAGAACCACCAGTCGAAAGTATCTACCAATGGCAGCTTGACGAAAAATAATGTAACGCCGGCATCCTGCCGGCATGTGGGGGGGCGGACAGTTGGGGGTACGGATATCCTGTCCGCACATTAAGATGCGGGCAAAATGCCCTAGTTTCTAGATGAGTAAGAATCTGTTATGCCCTTAAAAACAACATTCGCATGGAAAGACCAAATTCACAGTAAGAAAAATAAAATCCGCCGGGCATTGCTGCATTGGTTTAGAAACAATGCCAGAGACCTCCCCTGGCGCCGCTCACGCGATCCGTATCAGATCTGGTTATCCGAGATCATGCTGCAGCAAACACAAGTCGCTACGGTGCTGCCGTATTTTGAGCGATTTATCAAGGCTTATCCGACCGTGGAGCTTCTAGCCAAAGCCAAAGAAGATCAAGTATTGAAACTATGGGAAGGATTGGGATATTACACCCGTGCCCGAAATCTGCAAAAGGCGGCGAAAGTGATCGTGCAGGAGTTTAATGGAATTTTCCCTGATTCGCCCGTCCTGTTGCAGCAACTGCCGGGCATAGGCCGCTACACGGCAGGAGCGATTGCGAGCATTGCATTCGGCAAAAAAACTCCGGTTTTGGATGGAAATATAAAACGGGTGTTAACCCGGATTTTCTCAATCCCCGAGTCAATCGATAATACGTCTACCCATCATGCGTTATGGGCAACAGCCGGTCAATTGGTATCTCCCAGTGCTCCTGGTGATTTCAATCAGGCGTTGATGGAACTGGGAGCACGCATCTGCACTCCGAAAAGGCCACGCTGCCATCTTTGTCCTGTCAACAATACATGCAACGCTTTTCAGCTAGGCCAGCAGGATGAGTTTCCTGTTAGGCGACCGAGAAAGCCTGTGCCTCATCGCGAAATAGTTGCAGCAGCCATACGGAAGAATGGGAGGTATCTCCTTGGTAAAAGACCGCCAGACAGTATGCTGGGCGGCTTATGGGAGTTCCCAGGAGGAAAAGTCGAAGAGGGCGAAACACACGAAAATGCATTGGTTCGTGAACTAAAAGAGGAAATCGGAATCGGCATTAAGGTCAGCTCCCCTATAACGACAGTAAAACATGCCTATTCCCACTTCTCCATCACTCTCCACGTATATTTGTGTGAACACACCACAGGAAAGCCCCAAACTATATATCACACCGATTTGAAATGGGTATTCCCTGGCCACTTTTCCCGCTATCCCATGCCAACCGCAGATTTAAAATTTCTACATCTCTTGTAAATGACAGCTGCATTATTAATAAAAAAAATGATTGATTCGATAGAAAAATTATGGTAAGATTTTCCGATTTTGAAGTGCGGTAAAATCCGTTTGAAAGGATAGGAAAATGGCCAATTTACGAATTTACAATCTTCTTTGGTGCAATGGAATTTGGAGAAATTTAAAAAGTATACGGATTTGGTTGTTTCTTTTCCCTATTTTTATTGTAAATCAAACCGCAGCACAAGGTATTGAATATCCAGAGGATTTTTCTTTTCAGACAGTCGAAAATCCCCTATCCGGAATCAATCCGGCATTTCCATTGGTTGAGCTGCCCGAACCTGAGATTGGGGCATCCTTTTTTGAACCCAATTTTGGGACGATTTTGACTCGTGTGACCCGAACGGATGGATATGACGGCCGGCATGAATATGCACGGTATGATCCGTTCAATGTGGATCATAGCATGATTATTCTGGTTTCGAATTCGGGTGATTACATTATATACCGTACTGATCCATTACCATTCAATCAAGCGGATAATCATGTTATTACCCTCGAAATTTTGGAACCGAGATGGGATTCAGAAGATCCCAATATTCTTTGGGGATTGAAAAATTTTTCCATCGTGAATGTGGATGTTTCCACCGGCGAGTGGACAACTGTTAAAGATTTTTCGCAGGATGAAACCATCGGTCCGATCATAGCTT
>CAZXSQ010000151.1:0-1573 GCA_964643335.1 uncultured bacterium | reverse complement strand
GGTGAAGCTAGCATGGACCGGCGCTATTGGGCTTTTTTACTGCAAGCCGATGAACGGTTGGATTACGCCCCCCCTCAACATTTTTACCTGGGACCGGCAAGAAGATACAATCCTCGGTGTGTATCCAATATCGGAAGCGGAACGATCCATCGACTGGGTGGGAATGTCCCCACTTGGAAACTTTGTGATGATCGGAGGCGATCCTTGGAATGGAGGCAATTTGACCGGTTTAACTCTCGCCAGCAAGGAATTGACTCGCTTTCATCATTTGGCTAATCGCGCGGGTCATGCTGATGTTGGACTGGATGTAAATGGTAATGAAGTGATTGTTGTACAAAATTGCTGGACAGATCATGTGGATATGATTCCATTGGATTGGGAGACTCAACCGATTCCGGAGAATGGGAACTATGAAGGAAGCGGTGTGACACCTCTGATGCTTTTATATTATTATAATGAATCACCTTATGGGTTTCAGGGTGGACTTCATATTTCGTGTAACTTTCCCGGATATGCACTTGTTTCCACCCATATCGAGCCGGGTTTGGAAGAGCAAAACTGGTTAGAACGTTCTATAGTGTTGGTGAAGTTGGATCCGGAAAATCCGGAAGTCTATTATTTGACTAAAATTCATAATACAACACAGTCTTATTGGGAAGAAACTCATGGCACCATAACCAACGACGGCAGCAAAATTGTCTGGGCGACGAATTGGAACCAACATATAGGGCAGGATCAGGTATTTCTAATGCAACTGGATATGCCACCCAATTGGGCTAGTGCCTCTACGCCTTCAATTACTACAACGCCATCCCCGACTCCTACGTCATCGTCCATGACTCCTACTATACCAGTACCAACGCCTACCACGCCGGAACCAACTCCTACTAGCCCGGAACCAACACCAACTCCGATTGCTCAACCAAGTGAACCTACTGCCACTCCGGTAAGCGCTCAACAACGCGTATTCATCTTCGATGATCCCAGCAGCACCACCGGTGACATGACTGGGCAAACCGACTTTGATCCAGTGGACAACCGCAATCTCACCATCGCGTGGAATGCGGATCAAGGTAATGCGACGGATTGGCATATTTACATGCGCAAAGGTTTCGGCGGTATGAAATACCTCGGCCGTACGGCTGACGGTGCGGCAACCTGTTTTGATTGGTACTCCGGAGCCCCCAATCTTAACAGTAATTTCGCCAACGGTCCGGATTTCAACTGCTGCTATATTTTCCGTGTGGTACGGATAGATGATCAACGTGGTTCGGACGATTATTTCGACATGTCCCTGCCGGTTGGATTCAATCTGGAAGGCGGGAATGCAGTTTCGCTCGCACAGCCGGAACTCCCGAATTTAAATCCCGGGCAGGTTGCCATTTATGATGACATTTTAGGTGGCAACAATCTCGCCCCGATGGGTTCGACCGGATCGGATACGGACAATTCAAGTTCGCGTGCCATTCAGATCGCCTGGAATTTCGGAAGATCAACGTCAGAAGTCAATGAGTATCACGTTTTGGTGAGTGTGGACGGTGCGAATCCCACCTATCTCGGTCAGACCTACACC
>CAZXSQ010000150.1:0-13209 GCA_964643335.1 uncultured bacterium | reverse complement strand
GAAACAAAAGGGGTTACAATATTATTGAGCACCTCGTCACCAAATCGCCGCCGGATAAACGCCGCCAAACTTTCATCTTCCGGAGAACGATTACTTTTCCTGAAAGGCTCCTTGAAGAGTCCCCACTTACTTTGGCGGGATAAAAGCTCTGTCTTGTATAATCCTCCCGGTCCGGTTGGCACTTCATGCAATTTGCCTTTGAGAAAAATATAACGTTTGTTGTCCCGAAGAGATTGTTTCAACAGATCGTTTTCCAGATTTAACTCAGTGCTCAGCGATAACGTGTCAGGAGCGTTATCGAGAAAGGAATTCGGGCCTTTTTCAAAGAGATAATCGTTCTCACGCAGCGATTCAATAACACCTCCCACTCTGTTGGCTTTCTCGAGAAGAAGAACATCATACCCTTTGCTTTTAATCCAATGAGCAGCAGAGAGTCCGGATATGCCTGCACCTATGACAATAACTTTTTTTGAATTGTTTACCATTTTTGAATGATATTAACTTTCTGTTGGGATTATAGAAATTGTATCGGCGTGAAAATACTTTTACATGGTTCTGGAAAATACCGAGCTGGATTTTCCTTTCTTACGGGCTTCCATCAGGTATTTATCAAATGTCATCGCAATGGGCCGTACGATTATCCTTCCCAAATCGGTTACTCGAATCTGCTTTGATAGATCAGGGTCTACCAAGCCATCGTCGATAAAAGGCTCCAAATGGGGTAACTCTTCGGCGAAGTACTGATGGAAATCCTCACCCCACACGTAGCGAAACCGGTCTATCCAAATGCGTAAATTGCACATGAGTTCCATGATGACCCAACGGCGGATTTGGTCGTCACGTGAGAGTTCGATTCCCCGTTCTATGGGTAAATTATTGGCATTTAAAGCGTCTTCATATCGTTTCAAATTTTTGGTGTTTTGAACATACAAGGCCGGCAGACTGCTGATTGAAGAGACACCAAAGGCATATAAATCCGCTCCGGCTCGGGTAGTAAAGCCCATGAAATTCCTTTGCAGTGTCCCTTCTTTTTGTGCGATGGTCAGTTCATCACTGGGTTTGGCAAAGTGATCCATGCCAATATATATCCATCCATTTTGGGTGAATCGATCCACTGCCAGATTGAAAACGGAAAAACGGGTATCCGCCGAAGGCAACGTGGATTCATCGATTCTTTTCTGGTAGGGGAGTTTCGATGGAAGATAAGCGTAATTGTACAGCGCGATGCGGTCCGGATCGATTTGAAAGATTGTTTCTAATGTATAATCAAACGTATGTACGGTTTGATAGGGAAGACCGTACACAAGATCGATATTTATGCTTTGAAAACCGTACTCACGGCAAAGTGTTAAAAATGATTGAGTGGCTTCTACGGATTGAACCCGGTTGATTGCCACTTGTGTTTGTTCGTAAAAATCCTGTACACCAGTGGAAATGCGATTGAAGCCATATTGGCGCAACACATGAAGATGCTCAGAGGTGGTTACGCGGAGGTCCACCTCGACCGACAGTTCTGCATCCTCTGTAAAATTGAAATGTTTCGCCATTTTTTCGAGCAGCCGGGACAACATGGCTGGAGAGAGATGAGTTGGAGTACCGCCTCCAAGATGGAATTGAATTACCTGGCGCTTCGGTGATATTTTGGAAGCGATCAGTTCCACTTCTTTGGAAAGGAGATCAACATAATGGCCGGCGACGTCTTTCCTGTTGGTGATTATGACATTGCATGCGCAATAGTAACAACGTTCGGAACAGAAGGGAATGTGGATATAAAGCGAGAGGGGTTGATCGTTTTCAGGAGTGTTTGTTGCCTCGATATGTTTCCAGTATTCTTTGTATTCTTTTGGACCAAGCTGGTTGGTCCATTCCGGTGCAGTCGGGTAACTTGTATATCGAGGACCGCGAATATTGTATTTTTTTACTAAATCCTGATCTATAGATAAGGCTGTTTCAGGTGTTTTTATACTCATACCTCTTTACCGTCTCTATTAAAGTTTGTACGCATTCGACCGGGGTTTCTGGCAATATACCATGACCCAGGTTAAATATATGTCCAGTAGTTACCGGAAATTCATCAAGCAGCTTTAAAACCATTTTTCGCACCGTTTCAGGTGGAGCATAAAGGGCAGTCGGGTCTAAATTTCCCTGTAGAACCACGTTATCGCCAAGAAGATGAGATACATGAGTTAAATCCAGTAACCAATCAACACTGATGACTGACGCGCCGCTTTCCTTCATTTCATGAAGGACATGTGATGAACCTTTAACATATAGAATAACCGGTGTGCCCTCTGCTTGAATGGTTTCAATGATCCTTTTTTGAAAAGGAAGAGCAAACCGGCGGTAATTTGATCTGGATAAGGTTCCAGCCCACGTATCAAAAATTTGCACAAAGTCCGCTCCCGCTCGAATTTGAATGAGCAGATACTCGATGACAGTTTCTGTAAGAACATCCAGCATTTGTTCAAGCAACTCGGGGTAGGTATAAAGAAACTCTTTGATATACCGCAGATTCTTACCGGTGCTTCCTTCAACCATATAGGTGGCTAGTGTGAATGGTGCACCGGCAAATCCAAAGACCGGTATATCTTGGCCCACCTGTTTTCGAATTTCAGCTATCGAGCCGTGTACAGGAGGCTCTTCGTCGAAAATGGCCTTATGAAGGATTTTTAATCTTTCTTTATTATGAATCGGTGGAGTTACAGCGGGGCCTTTGTCTGTGAATTCAACCTTAAGCCCCATATGTTCCAGAGGGATGAGGATGTCGTTGAATACGATGATTCCGTCCACTCCCAATATCTCATACGGTTGGATGGATACTTCCGCCGCCATTTCGGGAATACGGCACAATTCCATGAAGTTATATTTTTTTTTCACTTCTTGATAGGCAGGCAGGTATCTTCCCGCCTGACGCATGAGCCACACTGGTGGACGATCGATCGGGGAACGGGATATTGCTCCCCACAGACGTTGTTTATTGGTGAATGTTTCAATAGGTTGTGATATGGATTGTGGCATATTTTATTTTTTCTCGTGGATTTCAAGCGCTGGAATTGATCGAGCCCCACATTCGCTGGTGAATAATTCTTTGATGCATGTGTACATGTTTGGACAGGTACGGGCAGGGCTGTTCTTTCGAATGTTTCTGCGAGGCGCCAATACGATGCGTTCAGCCAGGCGTGCCATCTGCGTTTTAATGATTTGTTTTTGCTCGGGAGTAAGTTCAGGTAATGCCTCGAAAAGTGTTTGAAGTTCGTCTTGACAAATTGTATCCGCCAATTGCCCCATTTTATTGGCCAGCGAATCAATATGGATAGGTAAAGGCCAGGGGCCGATTCGCTGCATTTCTTCTTCGATGATCGCTCGAGCTCGTTGAATTTCAGCGCTGCGCCGGTCATGATTTTCTGCCGCCTCGCCACGAAGCAATTCCAGGTCAACGAAATGGATTCCTTTAATATCCGCAATATCGGTGTCAACATCCGGAGGGATACCGATGTCGATGATTAATCGCGGTTTGGGATTCTTTTGTATAGCCTGGAAAGCGTGATCCTTAGTGATAATCGCTTCAGGAGATGCTGTACTGCATATAATCAGGTCGGATTCCAGTAAAAGGCGGTCTAATTCGTCTAAACCATAAGCCGTCGCTCCAACTTCCCGAGCTAGAGATAAACCGTTGTCGACACTGCGATTGGCGATTCGTAGTTCTTTTAATCCGATATTTTGCAAGTATTTTGCAGTAAGGGATCCCATTTTTCCAGCGCCGATAACGGTTGCTGTGACGGTATCCATGCTGCCGAAAAATTTTTGGGCATGGTCCACAGCCAAAGAGCTGATAGAAATTTTACCCTTACCCAACCCTGTTTCACTTTTCACTTTTTTGGCAATAGAAAAAGTTTTTTGGAAGAGAGAATGAAAAGTTTTTTGGGCTATCCCAAGTGAAACTGAGTGGTTATAAGCCTCTTTCAATTGACCAAATATCTGAGCATCACCAATGACCATTGAATCCAGACCAGTAGCCAGATTGAGTAAATGTTCTACGGCAGAAGGATCTACCAACACCTCCGCTGTTTCTCTCAAGGTATCCAACGACACTCCTTTTCGTTCGGCAATGAGGTAAACAATGGCATGAGCCGCATCTTTTACCGAATTTGCGCCCAAAAAGAACTCGGTGCGATTGCAGGTGCAAAGCCCGACTATTTCTTTTATCGATTCATGCGAATAAATTTCATGCAATATTTCATCCATCTCTTCCTCAGTGAATGTAAATTGAGGAAGTTCTTTTAAAGAAAGCCGATGGTGGTTCAGAGTGACAACGATGAGATGTTCTGGTGTATGAGATCGAACCCTTAATGTCATTACAACAAAATCCTCGGAATTATTACGAAAGCATTTTTATTTATTCTACTAGCAAAAAGTGTTCTTGTTTATCTATAGAGAACTCCAAGAAACTAATATTGATCTAATGTATTCTCAATTCGGGACTTATCTATCTAGTCCGAGAAAATGCGCTTTGAGTATTTATTGAGACGTTATGCAAAAATGCCGCACTTTCCATTTTTGAGGCTGCGGTGAAAATGTAACTGACAGCAAATACAATAAAATATAATAAGTACGGCTTTTTATATTCTGGGCCAGGATGCTGAAAGAATTGATCGAAATATATGCTCTCTGTTAAGCTAAAGTGTATCATCGGTATTCTAATTGTCAAATTTTTAAGTTTTTCTACATTATCAGCTTATTCACAAATTATCGAACTAGCAGTTGATGGATCATTCTATGAAGGAGAAATAACCTCTTCCAGCGAAGAGGATTGGTTTAAATTTGGTGTACTGACTGAAAAACCATACATTATTGAAACCCACCGTGCTTCAGGTCAATCAGAGATGGATACAATGCTGTCTCTTTATGGCCCCAATGATCAAAATACTTTTATTCTCACCGATTATGATAATGGCAGGAATTTATTCTCAAAAATTTCTGTACCTTTAGATGCAGGAACCTACTTTGTGGAAGTAGAGGGAAATGAGTCATCCATTGGACATTACAGAATAAACGTTCAAGGAGTGGATCCGGTTTCCATCGCCGATTTGACAGTTGATGATCTGCCGGTTATGGGTGAAATCTCTACACCCAGAGAACAAAATTGGTATCGTTTTACTTCCACCATAGCAGGATCATATATTATCGAGACCCAAAGAGCGGAAGAACATGAGAATGTTGATACAGTGCTTTATCTTTATGATCCTGATGATCAGCATATACAACTAGCCTTCAATGACGACGCCACTCCCGGCAGCTATTATTCAAAAATTCTCCATCTGCTTCAAACAAACCATGACTATTATGTTATGGTCAAAGGATTTAATGATTCTCAAACCGGATTTTATGAAATCTCTGTTCAAACCACATCCACCCTTCCTTCTGGCACCCCTACCGCCACGCCAACACCGGGTGATCATGGACTTCCTCCAAAAGCATATAATCAAACCGAATTAACTTATGAAGATTACTCTGTTAGTATTCAACTGTCTGGCTTTGATCCCGAAAATAATTCTCTGCGATATTCAATAGTTTCCGATCCAACTCACGGCAGGATAAATTATTTCGATAGAAACAAAGGAAATTTGATTTATGAACCCGATTCTAACTACCATGGTGAAGATTCTTTTACTTTCAAAGTCAACGACGGTTTCTATAACTCCAATATTGCGCGGATAACCATACCAGTACTATCGGTAAACGATCCCCCAGTTGCGTATGATCAGACCGTTACGACGGATGAAAATCATTCTGTCAATATTACTCTTGAAGGGGATGATGCAGACGGTCATGCCATTAATTTTCTGATAACCAGCATGCCTTCTCATGGGCGGCTAACTCATTTTAGTCCGAATATAAGCAGCAATGGGCAAATCAATTACAGCACGGATTACACCGCCCAATTGACGTATATTCCTGACAATTATTTCAGTGGGATGGATCGTTTTGAATTCTATACCAAAGATAAAACCCGTTTGTCCAATCGCCCTGGAGTGGTTACTATTGACGTGAATCGCATTTCAACCTTGACACCCACTTCGACGTCTACTATTACTCCAACGCCAACCAATACAAATACAGCGACTCCTACAAATACTCCTGAAAACACATCGACGCCCACAGATACAGCGACATTCACGCCGACTTATACTTATACTCCCACTCCTACACATACCCAAACTTCGACGTTTACCCCGACTTCAACGTTTACACCAACCTTCACGCCTACTTTTACGGTAACACCTACAAATACGCCACGGCCGGGTAATCGTCCACCGCAAATGACAATTTATCCACAAAACAATCTGACAGCATTGATCAACGAAAGGAAATCCATTTCTGTTTTTGTTACAGACCCGGACGAGGATTCAATTGAAAGCGTTTTTTTATCTCCTGATGCTCCCGCTAGAATATTATCGAGTGGAAATCTAGGTGGAATCACTGTTGTAGATTATATATTGGATACCTCTACGCAAGGAAATTTCACTTTTACTGTTTATGCTTATGATGGAAGTGACTTTGGTGAATCAGAAGTGAATTTATCCGTTGTAGAAGAGTATCCATCTCCAACTTCTACTTTTACCAATACGAATACACCAACTTCGACATTTACATTCACTTACACGCCGACTTCCACCTCGACTCAAACTCCGGTTGTTACTCTGACTTACACAATGACTCCAACTTATACGCATGCTCCAACGATAAAACCAAGCCCAACTCCAACCGCTATTTTCACTTCATCGCCAACATATCCCCCGACAAGTACTCAATCACCAACTGCAACATCGACTAACACCCCTTCTCAAACACCAACTTTAACTTTAACGCCTACATTGAAGTCAAGTTCGACTTTTACTAGGACTCCAACATCAACAAACACAAATATACCTACTCCAACCAGTACCTATACAACTACACCAACACCGACACATTCTCCCGTTCCTGTGAATATAGGTTTGAACTCAGTTATTGTCACCGATGATTTGTGGTCGTCAAAAGATTTAATTTTTGGATTTGATCAGGATCTGCCTTCGGAAAGAATCCTGGCCATTCGTTGGAATATGGTTGAAACCGACATTGAAGTTTTTCACATTTATGTCCGGGCCGATGAGACGAGTTTCTCATTTCTTGGCAGAACTGGTGAAAAAGTTGATTATTTTGAGTGGAAAAGTGGCAATCGTTTTTTATCCCGTGAATTTGATGATGGACCTCAGTTTGGGCATCGATATGAGTTTTTAGTTTATGGATTGAAAAATGGTGTTCAACAAGGCCGTGTCCAAACTTTGGGGAGTGTATTATTCCTGAGTTCGCTGGAGCCTTCTCCCACATTTACATTTACACGCACTCAAACACCAACGAATACTTATACCCCAACATATACATTAACGCCTGCGAATACGGCTTCTCCCACAAATTCACCATCATATACACCAACAAGCACATTTACACTTACAGTAACACCGACTTGGACGTATACGATGATGCCTTCTTCTACCCCTACATCAACACCCACCAGTATACAGTGATTCCAACCCAGACTTACACTAAAACACCCACGAACACTTCTACTATGACACCTACCAGTACTACTACTTTCATATCTACGGCTACACCGACCTGGACGTATACCTCAACGCCCACTTATACACCTACTTCAACATCTACCAGCACACCAACTCAATCTCCGACCAAAACTCCGACATCGACTTTTACCCCCTCACCATCGATGACACCGGCTAATACATTTACATTGACGCCTACTTTAAAGAATACATTTTCACCAACAATGACGCCGGCCTATACTGTTACCCCAACACCGTTAAAAACGTCTGTTCCTACAAACACGCCCATAAAATCACCTACACCTCTGCCAACGCCTCCCGTAACTCCTACTATTCAATTGACACCCACTGCCACGCCCATTGTGGCGCATCTCTGTACCAATGATTTTTCATTGAATCACTTTGAAACGATTAAGTTTGAATCAGATCTGGAAGGTTTGATTACTGAAGATTTTACCAATGACGGACATAAAGACGTCATTATTGCTTTACCTCGCTCCCAGGAACTTGTGTTATTGGAAGCGAGTTCCGATTCCAGTAATCTTTTCTTAAAAAGTAACTATTCTATAGAAATCGAAACAGAATTTATCGCAGCCGGGGATATAAATGGTGACGGAAATCTGGATTTATGCGCTCTTTCCTATTTTGATGAGCGGCTGGTGGTTTTACTTGGAAATGAAACCGGTGTTTTTGAAGAAACAGTGTCTATTGAGATACCTTTTTATGATGTTATGTCGAATAAACTTTTAGGACGTAATCAACCAATTGCTTGTGCCGATTCCGATTTCGATGAGCGAGATGAAATATTTGCCGTGATTGAGAAAAACGGACAATTCAATCAACTCATGCAATTTAAACTTGATGCGAACGGCAATGAATTAATCAGTAAGGAGATCATCCTTCACGAAAATCCTTTCGATACCATTCAAATGATCAACTTAAGTGATTATGAAGCGCATTCCGGATTGGAATTGGCTATTGTTTCTTTGGATACTTTTTCTGTAATGTTTTATCACCAAGAATCACAATTCAGTTATAACATCAACCAAATTTTTTCGCTTGAAGATACTCTGTTTGGGAATAATATGACGGCCTATGAAACCGGCGATGTCAATCAAGATGGAAAGGAAGATTTACTGCTTTTACCTTTTGACGGAACTGTACGTTTATATACATCATTCAATAGCGGTGCAATAACAGAAGAACGAGTTGGAGATGTGGATTTCAGCGAAGTCAATCCTATCGGTGCGACATTGGATGATGCAGTCATATCGGATTTGGATAAAGACGGGATAGTGGATCTTTTATATGTAAGCCGAGGGAAAGGGGTATATGGTGTGGATATGATCAGCGTTGTATGCGGTCAACAGCAAGGTGAATTTGAGAATACCGTCACGTTCCAAACGAATCGGCCCAAAGAAACATTTTCGACTTTGAGAGTGGAACAGTTGGATTTAAATCGCGATGGTTATGATGACTTGGTTTTATCGGATGACATAGCTCAGGAACTGGTTTTATTTATTAATATGTCTCGTACCGGTGTAAAAGAATGGAGTATTTACTAGCCTGGTTATGACGCTGTAATTGGATCAATCACCTGACGTTTTCTTATAGGAACGATACAATGAATTTTTGAAGAAATAAATAAAAGTAACGCCGCCGTCTCGGCGGCATGGTCATAAAAGCCGACAATTCGCCGCGGCGAACGGCGTCACAAATTTCAAATATCTTTGGTTAGAATTTAATATGCATGAAAAAATAATAGATCCCGCTGTCCTATCATCCATTGCTCACCTGGAACTGATTGCTAAACAGGCGGTGGAGGGGTCGGTCTCCGGCTTGCATCACAGCCATTATCAAGGACGGAATGTCGAATTTCATGAACATCGCCCATACAATCCAGGAGATGAATTACGTCTGATCGATTGGCGCGTTTATGCCAAAACAGACCGTTTTCATGTGAAACTGTTTGAAGAAGATACAAATCTCCGTGCCTTGATCCTGACTGATTTGAGCGGCTCCATGCTTTTTGCCGATTCCACCGTTTCCAAAGCCGCTTACGCACAGCAATTGGCTGCCGCTCTGTCTTACCTGATGTTGTCTCAAGGCGATAGCGTCGGATTGGCTGTCTTTGACAGCGAAATCAGGAACTATATTCCTCCACGGCAGCGGTCCGATCAATGGGGGACGTTATTAAAAACTTTAGCGGATACCTCGATTACTAACGAAGAATCCAACATCAGTACCGTATTATCCAAAGTAGGTGAATTATCGAAGAAAAGAGGAATGATTATTCTTATTTCCGATTTGATCGATGATCCTCATACCGTTTTGAAAAATCTTTCATTACTGCGTAATCGCCAGCAGGAGATACTGGTGTTTCATGTATTGGCACCTGAAGAATTGGAATTGCCATATAGTGGAACCGTCGAGTTTCACTCGCTTGAAGGGGAGTATGATCCTCTACTAACCGCTCCAAAACGGCTCAGAAATAAATACCAGGAGAGTGTTAACCGATTTGTAGATGATTATAGAAATGGTTGTCTCGAACATGGGATAGATTATACTTTGATCAAAACCGATCGTCATTTGGAGAATTTTTTGCGCGAATATCTGCAAAGACGCTAATGTTAAAAAAATTATGATGAAAAAAAGTGTTATCTATTTACTAATTTATGGATTTGCACTCTATTCAATAGAATTGTGGACGACAGCTGAACCACAGGATTTGGACCTCGTTTGCATGAAAAACGGTGTAATTCTGGAAGGTCATATTCTTAAACAGACAAGCTCTGCAGTGAACCTGGAAAATATCGGGGGGATGATTTCTGTCCTGAGAGATTCCGTTGAAAAAATTGTCCCCGCCAAACCGGGTGAGAGTGCATTACTCTTGGGATTGCAACTGATCGAGAGAAATAAATTGTCCAGAGCCAAAACTTTTTTAAAAAAAGCGGCAGTATTTCCTGTCTGGAATAAACGATGTGAAGAGGCAATGCACCATATTGAGGAGTTGGAAGAAAAATATCTAGAAGAGAGGCGAGCCAAAGAAAAAAAAGAAATAGAGAGAATAATTCAACGGAGAGGATTGCAAGCTGGAATCGACGAATTGCATCGCCGTTATGATGATAAAGATGAATATTGGGGATCAGTACGCGGAAAACTGCATTTGTTGATGGCGCGTGAACGGATGGATCACTATGATTTAAAAGCTGCGGAAAGACATCTCGAACTTGCTGAAAAATATGGAGTTACGCAAGAACAATGGGACTCTGTGCGGGATGAAATCGTTGCTTTACGGCGTGAGAGTATGCTTTACAGCCCCAGTGAATTGGCGAAGAGAAAGTTTCATCCCAGAAAGAAGAATAAAAAGACGCTAAAAAAAGACTTTGTTCATGGTGGAATACTTGCCCTGGCAAAGAACGCTCAAAAAAAAGGGGAAAGAATCCCTCCGATTAAATGGCTGGAATTTGTTGACCATTATGCCCAAGAATATCAGATTGATCCTCTTCTGGTTTGGGCAGTTATCGATACGGAATCTTCCTGGAGACCGAAAGTCGTTTCTTCCAAAGGTGCTCAAGGATTGATGCAGCTCATGCCATTAACCGCCCAGGAACTGGACGTTAAAAAACCTTTTGATCCAGAAGAAAATATTCGCGGCGGGGTAAGATATTTGAGGTTTCTGCTTGAAATGTTTGAAGATACAGATACCGCTCTGGCCGCGTACTATATGGGGCCTGGACGAATAGAACGTTATAAAGGTATTCCCCCGGCCGGACAGGTTTACATTAAAAAAGTCCGATCCCGCCAAGCCGCCTTATCTCAACGATTTTCAACAGGTTAACTCTAGTGGTTTCCCTTCCTGATATGTTTATTATTCAACAAAAAACACTCTAATGCAGGTTTTTGTATTTGTTTTACGTCTTCTTTACCTTATTGGTAGAAAAGATGGATAAATTTACTGCAAAAGATAGATAAAAAAATTCCTTTCCTTCTTTAATTTAAATTATTGAGGTTGGATAATTTTATACTGTGATTTGCTGATATGTTTTTTTATGGCATGGGAAATTACTTCCTTATGTTCATGGAGGATATTTTTTTATAAATAATTGATATTTATATTCTTACGTTATAGATTTGTCCCTGGGGTTTTCTTTGTAAACTGATTTTAATGTGAGTAGAAATGTCTCACTGAAGATGGTAAAAACTTGAAGGTAAAAAAAAGATATAAAATGGTTTTGTATGCCTTGACTTGGTGAAATAACAATCTATATTTAAATTAATTTACTAATTACCGAAGACCACTTCAAAAAAAATTGCTTGTATGTTTAAGATTTTTATGTTGCTTGTTGGTATTTACCTAGTTCATCCTTTCTGCCAAAAAAGTTTAAATTACGTGGGGTAAATTTTTATTCGTTTATTTTTGGTTAATCGGTGAGTAGAAGTGATTCATTGAGAAAGATAGATAACTCAGAAAGAATAACTTGAATGATCTTTCTGAGAATTTGAATAAAAATGAGGAAAGGAGGTTTTCCAATTTCGAGCTCGGTACTTGAGGTAGATTGTTATTAATAACGCTGTCTCATTTCTATGTCAGCACGTCGACAAAAAAAGAACAAATAGAGATTGAGGAGAGATGGTCAATGCCAAGTTTTGTAATTCCAGAAAAATGTGACGGATGTAAGGCGTTGGATAAAACGGCATGTCAATATATATGCCCCAACGATCTTATGGTGCTAAACAAAGATATCATGAAGGCTTATAACCGCGAGCCAGAGATGTGCTGGGAGTGTTATAATTGTGTAAAAATATGCCCCACCCAGGCGATTGAAATTCGCGGTTATGCGGACTTTTGTCCTCTTGGCGCATCAGTTACACCCATGCGCAGTACAGATTCCATTATGTGGACCGTAAAATTCCGAAATGGAACGTTGAAACGTTTCAAATTCCCCATTCGTTCCACACCTGAAGGACAAGCTGAACCCGCCGGCGGATGGGAGACTGGAACGGATGATCTTAAAAGCCCTAACCTCTTCACAGAGCCGGCTTCATTAGGACTATCTGAAGTACCTACTATACCAAAAAAGTGAGGAGGTGAATGAAATGGCAAATTTTGAAAATGTAGAAGTCACAACGGATGTACTGATACTCGGTGGAGGCATGGCAGCTTGTGGAGCCGCTGTCGAAGCTGCTTATTGGGCGAAAAAGAATAATGTGAAAGTGACATTGGTTGATAAGGCCGCCATGGATCGAAGCGGGGCGGTTGCTATGGGGCTGTCTGCGATCAATCAATATGTTGGTCTGAAAGACGGGGTTAACACAGTAAAAGATTATGTTGATTATGTCCGCAATGACTTGATGGGCATTACCCGTGAGGATTTGGTGGCAAACATTGCCCGTCACGTGGATTCTTCTGTTCATCTTTTTGAAAAATGGGGACTTCCGATTTGGAAAGATGAGGAAGGAAATGAACTTCATGGAGCGGTTGATAATATTCTTGTTAAAGGGAAGAAGTTAATTGTTCTTGATTATAAAACAAGAGGATATGCAGTTAAAGAAGATACTGCAGAACATTATAGATTACAGCAAAATATTTACAATTTTCTAT